>NZ_QTQF01000013.1:0-162502 GCF_003854235.1 Burkholderia sp. Bp8998 | reverse complement strand
GGCTGCGGGCGGCATTCGAACGGGTTCGAATGCGAACGGCGAAGCGGCGGGCTTGGGTCCGCCGCTTGCGCATGGGGCGCACGGCGACCAATGTGCTGGGTAATGCCGTCGCCTCGGCCGCCGCCGCAAAATGGGACGTGCTCGCGCCGTCGTCCGCGGATGTTTCGGTCGATGATGCCGGCGGACATCACAACGACGGGATTCGCTCGGACGACGAGGGGGCTATTGCTGGAGTGTGAGGCGCTGCTCCAACCACTCTATAAGCGTAGGCTGCCGAAAAGGCTGCGTTGTGATCTGCTGTGACGCCCGCCTTCCGCTGTGGCTAGAGTGTTGATTTTCACGGAGCCTTAACCGACCCGGGTTCGCCCGTTGGGCTATCCGACGGAGAATTCTCTGAACGCGTGCTGTAACGAATTCGAGAAGAGCGGCGATCTGCAGAGGGGGTATGTTCGCGTAGAGCCGATGTACTCCGAAGAACATAGCACTCGAGCGTAACCTCATGAGGTTGCGAGCGGCGCGCGTCTACCGCTCAACGACGACCGGCGAAGTGACAACTTCACGTTGCAAATGGTGACGGCTTCATTCTGGTCTCAGGAACCCGATGCTGCTGTTCCGCGCCACACCGGCGGCATAAGCGGGCGGACACGTAGTACGGCGTCGGGTCCGTGCGTTCAGTCCGCCACGCGGGGCGCGGCTACATCGCCGCACTGTAAAGATGATGTGCGTCGGCCAGTGCATCGGCGACGAGTTGCAAGCCGTCCCGGCACCGCTCCCGGTCCTGCGGGCCGCCGAGGCAGATGCGGATCGCGGCTGGCGGGTCGCCGTCCGTCGAAAACGCCGCGCTTGCCACGGCGGCGACGCTTCGACTCCGCAGATGCTGCGCCAGATCCGGTGGTGTCCATAGGCACTCGCGCGGAATCGGCAGCCAGAGATGGAAACCGTCGGGATGGGCATCGAACGGCCACGCGCCGAGAATCCGGCCTGCAATCGCCTGCCGTGCATGCGCCTCCGATCGAATCGCGGCCAGCATCTCGCTTGCCGTGCCGTCGTTGACCCATTGAGTGGCCAGCAGCATCGTGAACGGGCTCGGCATCACGGTCGTGGCGCGCAATGCGCCGGCGATACGCTGTGCTTCACGTACCGTCGGCGCGTGCAGATACGCGATGCGCAACCCGGCGCCGAAGTTCTTCGACATGCCGGTCACGTAGTAGGTCAGTTCGGGCGCCAGCAACGCCAGCGGGGGCGGTGCGCTCTGCGGCAGAATCGCATACGCGTCGTCCTCGATGATCGGCACGTTGTAGCGCATCGCGACATCGGCCAGTGCTTCGCGGCGCCTGAACGGTATCGTGAGCGTGCTCGGATTCTGCAGGGTGGGATTGCAGTACAGCGCGGCCGGCCGTCCGCTTTTGCAGAGCGATTCGAATGCATGCGGCAACGGACCGTCGTCGTCCCGCGGCAGCGGCTGCAATTGCACGCCCAGTTGCGATGCGATTGCCTTGATGCCGGGGTAAGCGAGCGAATCGAGGCAGATCGCATCGCCGCGGCGCGCAAGCGTCGAGACGAGCGCGACGAGGGCGCTGTGGATGCCCGGGCAAACGAGCACGGTATCGCCGCGGCAGCCGGGCAGGCGATTGGCCAGCCACGCACGTCCGGCGGCGCGATCCGCCGGTGTGCCGCCGAAATCCTGGTATCGCATCAACTGGTAAGGATCCGCTCCATCGAACAACGCCGCCGCCGACTGTTGCAGCCGCCTGGCCATCTCGGGCGGTTCGGGCGGCATGTTCATCGACATTTCGATGCTGCTCCCGCCCGACAGTGGAATCGTTCGCGTCGGGCCGCGCACGAACGTGCCGCTTCCCGCGCGCGTATCGAGCAAGCCGCGTCGGCGAGCTTCCGCATATGCGCGGGCCACCGTCGTGTAGTTGAGGTTCAGCGCACTGGCGAGATCGCGCAGTCCGGGCAGGCGGTCGCGTGGTTTCAGATGGCCCGCGGCGAGATCTTCCTCGATGAGATCGGGAATCAGCAGGTACGCCGGTTTCCTGCCTTCAGATAGTCGCTTCGACCAATGATGGATTGCGTTATCCATACCTGTTTCCGGTTAATCGTTCCGCACGACGTTAGCATCGCGCAGTAATCGTAAATATATATATCGTCCGTTTGCGGGCAGGTGATTGCATTGATCGCATCGTGTATCGGATTGATGCATCGATGCACGGTCGATGCGCACGGACCCCTTCGCGCTGCATCAGTCCGGTGCGCTTCCCGCGCTGGGCGGCCGCTTCCCGTCCGAGCCCGATCCGGTCACGCAAGGATCGGACCGACGGCATCGTCATTTATCGATTGAATGATTGGAGAGTGATTGCATCGGGTGGGGCCCGATTGGCATATGCGTTGCGTTAATGAGTTCGCCCGGATTCGAAAGCGTTCGGGAACATCGTTCAACTCATTTTCAAACGGAGCGTGCCATGCCCGCAGTCAATCAGCCTCTGCACAAGAAGGGAGATTTCCTCGTCGATTACGAAGAAAAGGTTTTCGAAGACGTCAAGGCGGAACCGGGCGAGAAAGCGCTCGTGACGTTCCATACGGTTGCGTTCGAGGGATCGATCGGCTTCGTGAACCTGCTGCAGGCGACGCGCCTGCAACGCAAGGGGTTCGAGACGTCGGTGCTGCTCTATGGCCCCGGTGTGACGCTGGGCCTGCAGCGCGGGTTTCCGACACTCGGCGACGAGGCGTTTCCTGGCCACCTTAACTTCAACAAGCAACTCGTCAAGTTCATGGAAGAGGGCGGGAAGGTCTACGCGTGCCGCTTTGCATTGCAGGCACTTTACGGGCATGGCGAGGCGTCGCTGATCGAGGGCATTCGACCGATCAATCCGTTGGACGTGCTGGATATTCAGCTGCTTCACCGCAAGGAGAATGCGCTGGTCATCCATACCTGGACCGTTTGATCGAATGACGGGTGCCATCATGTCCGACAAACGCATCGTCCGGGCGGCAGCCGTCCAGATCGCTCCCGATCTGGAACGGGCCGGCGGTACGCTCGACAAAGTTTGCGCGGCGATCGACGAGGCCGCCGGCAAGGGTGTCCAGCTGATCGTCTTCCCCGAAACATTCGTGCCGTACTACCCGTACTTCTCGTTTGTGCGGCCGCCGGTCGCATCCGGCGCCGATCACATGCGGCTCTACGAGCAGGCCGTGGTGGTGCCCGGGCCCGTGACGCATGCGGTCGCCGAGCGCGCGCGCCTGCACGGGATGGTCGTTGTGCTCGGCGTGAACGAGCGCGACCACGGCAGCCTGTACAACACGCAGCTGATCTTCGACGTCGACGGACGGCTCGCGGTCAAGCGCCGCAAGATCACGCCGACGTTTCACGAGCGGATGATCTGGGGGCAGGGCGACGCGGCCGGGCTCAAGGTCGCGCAGACCGGTGTCGGCAGGGTCGGCGCGCTCGCGTGCTGGGAGCACTACAACCCGCTCGCCCGTTATGCGCTGATGACGCAGCACGAGGAGATTCATTGCAGCCAGTTTCCCGGATCGCTGGTGGGCCCGATCTTCGCGGAACAGATCGAGGTCACGATTCGTCACCACGCGCTGGAATCGGGCTGCTTCGTCGTCAATGCGACCGGCTGGCTCACGGATGTCCAGATCGAGTCGATCACGGGCGATCCGAATTTGCAGAAGGCCCTGCGCGGCGGATGCAATACCGCGATCGTGTCCCCGGAGGGTCAGCATCTGGCCGAGCCGCTGCGCGCGGGCGAAGGGATGGTGATCGCCGATCTTGACATGTCGCTGATCACCAAACGCAAGCGAATGATGGATTCGGTCGGCCACTATGCGCGTCCGGAACTGCTGAGCCTTGCCATCAACGATCGGCCGGCGACGACGGTGACCCCGATGGGGATCAGCGGGTCGGCCGCACGCGACTTCGAGGGAAACTGCCATGAGCGCGAATGCGAAACCGTCGGTGCAGAGCCGGCAATTGATGACTGAACTGCAGTCGGTCGGGCTGCGTCTCGCCGATCCACGCGTCGGCGCCGCGAGCCGGCGCGGCGGCGCCGGGCCGTCCGATCACAAGGCCGTGACGGTCGACGGCGTGACCATCATGGTGCCGGTGCACACGAGCACCGCGTGGGATTCGCCGTTCGTCGCGGCGGAGCCCGACGCGGCGGGCGTCAGCCAGCTCTCGCGCGGCGCCATCCCGATCGCGAGCATCAGCTTTCCGTCGAACCCGCGCTTCTACGCATTGCAGACACTGGAGGGCGTGCCGTATTCGCACATCGCGACGCTGCATGGTGCCGACGTGCTGGCGACCACGGTGTTGCAGACCTGCATTCGCTACGAGAGCCGGCGCAAGACCTGCCAGTTCTGCTCGATCGGCCAGTCGCTTGCAGCCGGCCGGACGATCGCCCGCAAGACGCCTGAACAGCTCGCCGAGGTAGCGCGCGCGGCGGTCCTGCTCGACGGCGTCAAGCACATGGTCTTGACCACCGGCACGCCGCCGACGCCGGATCGCGGCGCCCGCATCCTGTGCGAAAGCGCGTTCGCGGTCAAGGCGGCCGTCGATCTGCCGATCCAGGCGCAGTGCGAGCCGCCCGACGACGACGGCTGGTTCGACCGGATGAAGGCAAGCGGGATCGATACGCTGGGCATGCATCTGGAAGCCGTGACGCCGGCCGTGCGCGAACGGATCATGCCGGGCAAGGCGAGCGTGCCGTTGTCCCGGTATATGGCGGCGTTTCGCGCGGCCGTCGCCGTGTTCGGCCGCGGACAGGTCAGCACCTACATCCTCGCCGGGCTGGGCGACAGCGAGGCCGCGATTCTGGACATGTCGCGCGAGCTGATCGGCCTGGGCGTGTATCCGTTCGTCGTGCCGTTCGTGCCGATCAGCGGCACGCCGCTGGAGAGCCATCCGGCACCGTCGCCGGACTTCATGCGCGCGGTGCTCGCGCCGCTCGGCGCGATGTTGCGCGACGCCGGCATGCGCTCCGCCGACATCAAGGCCGGGTGCGGAAAGTGCGGCGCCTGCTCGTCGCTGTCGACCTACGAGGCGTGACCATGTACTGCGTAGAGATGGGGCTGGCCGACAACCTCGACACGTACCGGCCTGCCGAATACCGGATCAAATGGGCGGAGCTTCCGTGGGAAATCGACGAAGCGTACAAGCTGCGCCGGGCCGTATTCTGTATCGAGCAAGGGATCTTCGTCGGCGACGATCGCGACGATATCGATCGCCACGCGCAATTGCTGGTCGCGGTCAGCTGCTGCGCCGGGCTGCCGGAGCAGGTGGTCGGTACGGTGCGGATTCACGAAACCGTGCCCGGAACCTGGATGGGGTCGCGGCTCGCGGTGCATCCGGCGTTTCGCCGGCAGGGCAGGATCGGCTCGATGCTGATCGCGCTGGCCGTCAGCAGCGCGCATGCCGAAGGTTGCCGGACCTTCGTCGCACACGTGCAATCGCAGAACGTGCCGCTGTTTCGCCGGCTTCACTGGGATGCGCTCGGCGAAGAATCGTTGTTCGGACGTCCTCATCAACTGATGCAGGCCCAGCTTGCACACTATCCGCCGTGCGGCACGCCGTTCGAGGGTTTCGTCCTGCGCTCGGAGGTGCGGCCATGAGCGTCGAGGATCGGATCGCGACGCTGCGCGCAAGCCGCGGCTTCCGGCACAAGCACGACATCTCCGGCGTGGTGGCATCGCTCGCGGCGGCATTGCCGAACGGCGAACGGGATCTCGCACAGGCGGTTGCACTCGGCGACGACTGCGCGGCGATTCCCGACGCGGACGGCTACCTGCTGTTTGCGATCGAGGGCATGGTCGGCGATTTCGTCGAGTCGATGCCGTGGTTTGCCGGGTACAGCGGCGTGATGGCGAACGTCAGCGACGTCTATGCGATGGGCGGGCGACCGCTCGCCGTTGTCGATGCGTTGTGGAGCGACGGGATCGACGCCGCGCAGCCGGTGCTCGCCGGGATGGCCGCGGCTGCGTCGGCGTATGGTGTACCGATCGTCGGCGGCCACAGCAACACGCGCAGCGCGCACGGGCAACTGGCGGTATCGATCCTGGGCCGGGCCCGCACGCTGCTGTCGAGCTTCAGCGCGCGGCCGGGCGATCGCCTGATGATGGCGGTCGACCTGCGCGGCGCATTCGAGGAGCCGTATCCGTTCTGGAATGCGTCGGTCGGCGCGCCGCCGGCCCGGCTGCGCGGCGATCTCGAGATCCTGCCGACGTTGGCGGAAGACGGGCTGTGCGATGCCGCGAAGGATATCTCGATGGCCGGCGTGCTCGGGACGGCGCTGATGCTCGTCGAATGCTCGCGCGTCGGTGCGCGGATCGCGCTCGACGCGATCCCGCGGCCTCCCGGCGTCGACTTCGATCGCTGGCTGACGGCCTTTCCGAGCTACGGGTTCCTGATGGCGGCGCGGCCGGCGCATGCCGACGCGATCGCGGAACGCTTCGCTGCGCGCGGGCTCGCGTGCGCCGTGATCGGCGATATCGACGCAACGCGCGAGGTTGTCGTCGAAGAGGCGGGCGAAACGGCGGTGCTGTGGGATTTCCGGATCGAGCCGTTCATTACCGGCGCCGACGGAGGTGTTCGATGAGCGGCGATACGTTGCGCATCGCGCTGCTGACCCACTCGGTCAATGCGCGCGGCGGTGTCGTGCACGCACTCGAACTCGCGAGGGCGCTGCACGAAGCGGGAAGCGACGTCACCGTGTTCGTGCCGGCCGCGCCGGGCGAGACGATGTTCCGCGATGTCCCGTGCCGCGTCGTGCTGGCGCGCGTCGATGGCCGTCCGCGCGGCGTCGCGGAAATGGTGCGCGAGCGCATTGCCGCGATCGGGCACGCGTTGCTGGAGCACGATGCGGGCGGGTTCGACGTTCTGCACGCGCAGGACAGCATCACGGGCAATGCGCTGGCGGAACTGAGGCAGTCAGGCGCAATACGCGGATTCGTACGGACCGTGCATCACCTCGACGTATTCGACGACCCGCAGCTCGAACGCTGGCAGGAACGCGCGTGGAGCGAGGCAGACCAGGTGCTGTGCGTGAGCGCCGCGTGGGCGGCCACGATGCGCAAGACGTTCGGGGTGGAAGCGAGCGTGGTGCCCAACGGCGTGGACGTCGCCCGGTTCGCTCGCGCGAACCAGACGGAGATGCAGGCGGTGCGGCGGCGCTTCGGCCTGCACGGCGCGCCGGTCGTCCTGGCGATCGGCGGGATCGAGCAGCGGAAAAACTCGATCGCGTTGCTCGAGGCGTTTGCCCGGCTGCGCGGCACGATGCCCGACGCACGGCTCGTGATCGGGGGCGGCGCGAGCCTGCTCGATCACGACGCTTATGCGCGCCGCTTCGTCGCGCGCGCCGCCGCGCTCGGGCTGGGGATCGGCGTCGACGAAGCCGTCGTGCCGACCGGGCCGCTCGACGATGCGGCGCTGGTCGCGCTGATGCACTGCGCCGACGTGGTGTCGATGGTGTCGATCCGCGAGGGATTCGGTCTGGTCGTGCTCGAGGCGCTCGCGTGCGGCAAGCCCGTCGTCGTATCCGAAATCGAACCGTTTACCGAGTATCTGGACGAGCACGCGTGCGTGTGGGCCGATCCCGCCGACGTGGATTCGATCGCCGACGCGCTGCGCGACGCGCTCTCGGGGCGGCGGGCTCCCGATTTCACCCATGCCGTCCCCGCACTGCTGAGCCGCTTCACATGGGACGCAAGTGCGCGCAGGCATCTGGACATCTACCAGGACAGGCTGGCGCAGCGTGCGCAAGCATCGTCCGCCGAGTAAGGAGGCATCATGCCGGTCATGCATTTTCGGGTCCGTTGGCCCGACCAGTCGGAAACCAATTGCTATTCGCCGTCGACCGTGGTGGCTGAATTCTTCGCGCCCGACACGCAATACGCGCTTGACGATTTCGTCGAGCGCGCGCGGCGCGCACTGGGTATCGCGTCCGATCGCGTACGCGAGAAATACGGGTTCGCGTGCTCGGCCGCGATGGACGAGCTGTCACGGATCGAAGCGCATGCGGAACGATTTGCGCCGCAGGGCGACGCGACCGTGACCGTCATCGAGCTCGTTTAGGGCGTCCGGCACGCCGGAATCCATTGTCGTCTTCAACACACATTCAGGACTGCATCATGTCAAGCGAACCCGTTGTTTCATCCAGCCTCCCGGTTATCGATTCCCATCTCGGCGTAGTCGTCATCGGCGGCGGGCAGGCCGGCCTGTCGATCAGTTACTACCTGAAGCAGGCAGGCATCGATCATCTCGTATTCGAAAAGGAGACCGTGACGCACACGTGGCGCAGGCAGCGCTGGGACGCATTCTGTCTCGTGACGCCGAACTGGCAGTGTGCGCTGCCGGGCTATCCGTATCGCGGCGCCGATCCGCACGGCTTCATGACGAAGGACGAGATCGTCGAGTATCTCGACGGCTTTATCCGCAGCGTCGATGCGCCGGTGCTGGAACATACGGCCGTCGAGCGGGTGACGCGTGACGCGGACGGGCGCTATCGCATCGCGACGTCGCGTGGCACGTACACGGCGGATCAGGTCGTCGTTGCATCGGGCGGCTACCATCGGCCGATCGTGCCACGGATGGCCGAGCGGTTTCCCGCAACGATCGTGCAGATCCAGTCGTCGGAATACCGGAATCCGGCCGCCTTGCCGGACGGACCGGTGCTCGTGGTCGGATCGGGACAGTCGGGTGCGCAGATCGCGGAAGACCTCCACCTCGCCGGGCGAAAGGTGTTCCTCGCGGTGGGCGATGCCCCTCGCTGTGCCCGTTTCTACCGGGGCAGGGACGTCGTCGACTGGCTGGCCGACATGCAGTACTACGACATGCCGGTCGATGCCCATCCGCTGCGCGAAGGCGTGCGCGACAACACCAACCACTATGTGACCGGCCGCGACGGCGGCCGCGATATCGATCTGCGCCGCTTTGCCGCCGAAGGGATGGAACTGTACGGCCGGCTGGAGGATTTCGCGGACGGGCAGTTGCGATTTTCCGCGGATCTGTCGGCACAGCTCGACAGCGCGGACGATACGTACAACCGGATCAACGCTGGCATCGATGCCCATATCGAGAAGAACGGGATTGCCGCGCCGCCCGCGACGCGCTATGAACCCGTGTGGCGTCCGGCCGGCGAGCGCACGGCGCTCGATCTCGCGGCCAGCGGCATCGCCTCGGTCATCTGGTGCATCGGCTTCACCCCCGATTTCAGCTGGCTGGATGCGCCGGTCTTCAACGGTCGCGGCTATCCCGCGCACCGGCGCGGCGTGACGCCGGTGCCGGGACTCTACTTCGTCGGGCTGCCCTGGCTATACACGTGGGGTTCGGGGCGATTCTCCGGGGTGGCGCGCGATGCCGCCCATATCGTCGACCAGATCCAGGCCGAGATGACGGCCGCGCGGCGCTCGGCCGACAGCCTGGCCGCCTGACGCCGATGCATACCGCCATCCATCGCTATCGGGCCGGCATGCCGCAACTCGCGCACACTGGGCTCGCGGAAAACTGGCTGCTCAAGGAGTGCGGGCAGCGTCACTGGGACGCGCTGGCCGCGCATAGCGGCCGCGATGCACCCGAGTTCTTCGACGACGAGGGGCGGCGTGCATATGCGTCGTTCGTTGCGGTGCGCGTCGACATGAACGGCCGTCACGCGATTCGCGAGAACGACACGTTCGCGCTTCATGTCGCGCTTCACAGGGTCGGCCCGATTCGCCATTTCAGCGAACAGCGGATCCGGCACGGCGACGACGAAGTCGGTATCGTGCGGATGATGTCGACGTTCGTGACGCGCGAACACGCCGGCAGCAACCGCTCGGTGGTGAAGGCGCGAATGACTGGGATCGACGGCCGCACCGGCCCGGTCCCGGCCGATGCGCTGTCGATGGCGGAACGGGCGAAGAAGTTGCGGGTGCGGGATGCGTCGATCGTGCCGGCGCTCGCCGGCCTCGCGGAGGACGATGGCGCAAGCGTCTCGTTCCTGCCGTGCCCGAACATGGATTTCAATGGCGCGGACCTGCTTTACTTCGCCAGCTTCCAGGCATTCGTCGACCGCGCGGAATGGCAGCATTTCCGCTTCGGGCACGCACCGGTGCTGGCGGCGCGCCAACTGTACTTTCATGGAAATCTCGACATCGGCGATGCGTTGACCGTGCGTTTCGTACGGGCCCGGCCTGATGCGGGTGGCCTGTTGCACTGGAGCGAAATCGTGCGCGACAGCGACGGGACGAAGATTGCCGATGTGATCACGCAAAAGCGCTGGAGCCAGGCATGAACGAAGCGCCACTCATGGAGCCGGGCGCGGACGTGGAGTACGTCGCGTCGAATGGTCGAGGCGCGCGCGCGGTGCCGCTGCGGACACTCTACACGCAGCGCGATCTCGAAGCCGTCGCGCATCTCGACAGCATGCCCGGCGCGTGGCCCTACGTGCGCGGGCCGTACGCGTCGATGTATACCGATCGCCCATGGACGATCCGGCAATACACCGGGCATGCGGACGCGGCGGATTCCAATCTCGCGTTTCGCACGGCGCTCGAGGAGGGCGCGCAGGGACTGTCCGTGGCATTCGATCTGGCGACGCAGCGCGGCTACGACTCGGATTGCGCCGAGGCGCGGGCCGATGTCGGCGTGGCCGGCGTCGCGATCGATACGGTGGAGGACATGGCGCGGTTGTTCGATGGCATCGTGCTCGACCGCACGACCGTGTCGATGACGATGAATGGCGCGGTCCTGCCGATCATGGCAGCCTTCGTCGTGGCCGCCGAGGAGCAGGGCGTGCCGCCCGAGCGGATCGGCGGGACGATTCAGAACGATATCCTGAAGGAGTACATGGTCCGCAATACGTGGATCTTCGGGCCGGAGCCGTCGATGCGGATTGTCGCCGACGTCGCGCTGTGGCTGGCGCGGCATGCGCCGCGCTTCAATGCGCTGTCGGTATCGGGATATCACTTCCAGGAAGCAGGCGCCGATGCCGTGCTCGAACTCGCGTTGACGCTGTCGAACGCGCGTGCGTACGTCGACACGCTGGCCGCACGCGGCATGCCCGCGGATGAAGCCTGCTCGCGTCTGAGCTTCTTCTTCGGCGTCGGCAGCGATTTCTATACGGAAATCGCCAAGCTGCGCGCGGCGCGTCTGCTGTGGGCGGACATCGCACACGCGTGCGGCGCGCGTTCGCCCCGGGCGTGTGCACTGCGCATGCATTGCCAGACATCGGGCTGGTCGTTGACGGCACAGGAGCCGGAAAACAACATCGTTCGCGTGACGGCGCAGGCGATGGCCGCGGTGTTCGGAGGCACGCAGTCGCTGCACACGAATGCGTACGACGAAGCGCTTGCGCTGCCCTCCGCGGAGGCGGCGCGCCTTGCTCGCAACACGCAGCTGATTCTGCAGCATGAAACGGGACTGTGCGACACGGTCGATCCGTGGGCCGGTTCGTACATGATGGAGTCGCTGACGGACGGCATCGCGACACGCGTGCGCGCGGAGCTCGTTGCCATCGACGCGCAGGGCGGCGTGATTGCCGCGATCGAGTCCGGCTGGGTCAAGCGGCGCTTGCTGCGTGCCGCGGCCGCGACGCAGGCGCAGGTCGATTCCGGGCGCCGGACCGTGGTCGGCGTGAACCGTTTCGTCGCGAGCGATCCGACGGACGCGTTGATGGTGCGCGAGACGGACGGCCGTCACGTTCGTGCCGGGCAGGCGCGGCGAATCGCGGCCGTCAAGGCCGCGCGCGATCCGGCGCGGGTTGCGACGGCGTTGCAGCGGCTCGCCCACGCGGCTTGCGACGGCACCGGAAACCTGCTCGCATTGGCGATCGACTGCATGCGGGCACGTGCGACCGTCGGGGAGTGTACGCGCGCGCTGGAATCGGTGTGGCCGCGGCATGCCGCGGCGGTGAAGGCGGATGGCGAGGGTGCTTACGGCGACCATCGGCGAGGCGACGCCGCATGGCGGGCGGCGCAGGGCCGCGTCGACCGGCTGGCGAAGCGCGTGGGACGCAGGCCGCGCATCGTGATCGCCAAGCTCGGCCAGGACGGACACGACCGCGGTGCGGCCGTCGTTGCGGCAGCGCTTGAGGACGCCGGATTCGGCGTCCTGCGCCTGCCACTTTTTCAGCAACCTGCATCCGTGGCGGCGGCCGCGCAGGCGCATGGCGCCGATATCGTGGGCATCTCGTCGTTGTCGGGCGCCCATCTCGAACTCGTCGAAGGGCTGCTCGACGAACTGGCATTGCGTCGCGCCGGGATTCCGGTGGTGTTGGGCGGAATCTTTCCCGCTGCGGATGCGCGACATCTGAAGGCGAAGGGCATCGCGGCGACTTTCGGGCCCGGCACACCGCTCGACGCGATCGCACAAGCGCTGTGCGCATGTATCGAGCAGGTTCGGTGTGCACGCCCGGCGGATTGATCTCGGATCTTACGAACCGGCCGCCGAGGTGAAGGGCCATCCGCAGCGATTCCCTCAGGCACGACGTTGAGGCTGGGTGAGAACCCTTCAGGGGCATGAGACACGCGCTAGAGGACGGTAGCGTCGCTTTTCACCGCTGGCTACTGACGGCTTCCGGTCACCAGGCGACATTCGATCATCCCTTCGTTCGGACATGCAGACGTCGGCTCCTCGCTGCAAAGCGGACGAACAAGGAAAATTGGCTATGCAATCCCATACTGCAAAAGAGTGTCCCGACCGTGGCCCTCGCGGCGACTTTGCCCTAGGTGTCAGTGTCAGGCAGCTTTGGACCTGCGCCTTGTTGAGGCGCCTTCTTCGATTCTCGCCAGTACGCGCTTGCCCGAATCCACCACTGTCGAATCATGTGTCACCTGATAGCGCACAATCATGCCTTCCACGCAGAGCATCGCATCTGCGGCGACGGTAGCAGGCGACTGGAGCCCGAGGCGGCCAGCAAGTTCGGAAATGTACTGCTCAAGTGCGTGCTTATGGGATACGGCCTGCTGAAGGTGCCCCGGGTCTCCCGTCGATCCGGCTTCGGCGACCACATTGATAAAGGCGCAACCACGGAAGTCTTCCTGCTCGAACCATTCACCCAAGGCTTCCGCGATGACGGACAGCTCGGCACGCTGAGCAAAACGAGCCTCCACCTCTTCGACAAACCAGCCCATCCAGAACTCATGACGACGGTCCAGGAACGCTGCAATAAGCTCGCTCTTGGAGGCGAAGTGCCGGTAAAGCGACATTTTTGCGACGCCTGACTCGGCGATGATCTTGTCGATGCCCGTGGCACGGAACCCGTCCTGATAGAACAGGCGCGCCGCGGTTTCCAATATCCGGTCGCGTGCGGAGGGTTGTGACATTTCGGCCCCTTTTTTACGAAATCTAGCTTCCATTATGGCAGACAGACCTGTCTCTGCAAAGACATCGGGATGCACAGAAATTTCTTGACAGACAGACCTGTCTACACCAATATTGAGACAGACCTGTCTCAATCATTCAAGGTCGGTACGTCAAGGAGACTGTCATGTGCCCCTCGGATTGCGAAGTCACTGCCCTTCATCAAGCTCTGCAGGCCGATAAGTCGAATCCGGCCACATGGCGCTGGTACAGCGAGTTGGTCGACCACCAACGACTCGCGCTTCGCCTCAAAGAAGACCAGTGGGTCGTCGCGATTGACGGCAGCGACTTTGCATGCGCCGAGGGCCTGCACGCGGCCGTGCGTTGGGCGCACATCATGACGCACTCGGGCGGTTACATCACCTTCGCGGTGTAAGCGAGCGAAGTCCGCCATGCACACGGGCTAATCGCCAGACTAATCGATCGAGAACACGCAGCACTGCTCTTATCCACCCTTCGGCCCGGTATCGGGTCTTCATCCACCAGCCACTGAGGTAACACCATGTCGACTAACACTGAACTCCGTCCGCCGCTTCCTCCTTTCACACGCGAATCCGCCATCGAGAAAGTCCGTCTCGCGGAAGACGGCTGGAATTCGCGCGACGCCGCCAAGGTCGCGCTCGCCTATTCGCTCGACACGAAATGGCGCAATCGCGCAGAGTTCGCGAACAATCGAGCGGAAGCGCAGGCGTTCCTCGAGCGCAAATGGAAGAAGGAGCACGAGTATCGTCTGATCAAGGAACTGTGGGCATTCGGCGGCAATCGCATTGCCGTGCGCTACGCCTACGAATGGCACGACGACTCGGGCAACTGGTTCCGCTCCTACGGCAACGAGAACTGGGAGTTCGGCGAGGATGGCCTCATGCAACGCCGCTATGCGTGCATCAACGATATGCCGATCAAGGAATCCGAGCGCAAGTATCACTGGCCCCTGGGCCGTCGGCCGGATGATCATCCCGGCTTGTCGGATCTCGGCCTCTAATAGCTAGGCTGATCGTATCGCTTCAATTGGAAGCACGCGGGGAAACGAAGACAACGGTGAGGCAGTCTCTGCGACGACTGCCTCCCGAAGCTTGGTATGACGGAGCAACCCCACCCAGCTAGGGAATTTCAGGGTGTCTCGCTGTCCTTCTCACCTAGCCTGCCCTCTAGCGATTGCTGCCCACTCCATGTGGGCAGTAAGCCTTGCAGCCCTTGCTTCTGGAATCCATTGCGTCTCCTCGGGTGGATAACATACGGACTGAATGGCATCCTGTTTGCATTCGGAACGGAGAACCTTGGTGGGAAGGAGCTTCCGCGAACACCAGGCTTCGGCAGCGGGATGGCTTGTGGTGCTGGCCGTGCGAGTGGCAAGGCACAGGATGCGGGATACAGGCGGATGCACGCCCATAGACCCCACTCGCTCTCTCACTCGAATCCAAGGGTTGACCAAAAAGAGCGCAACGGGGCTTTTCGCACGTCTCCACAACAGCCGCTCAATGTCGCGCGTCGCTTTGCAGACGTCGCAAAACAGCAGGATAACGAAATAACGCGGCACAGCGACATTATGGTTGGTGCGTCCAAACTCGTGCAATACGGGTCGCGCCTTGCTTGCGCGGCGCGCTCTACTTCCGAGTCGGTATAGTTGGTGCCGATCGACTCAATTATGTCAAACGAAAATATTGAATCACCGCTCGACCACTTCCTTGGCTGGTACTCCTCACTGCCGACGGAACAGCAAGAAATCATCGCCTTGAGTGCGCATTTCATTCCAGGTTTCAAGATTGACGTCGCAGAAGCGATCGAAAAGAACAACGCAGCAGTTCTCTTTGCTGATCGTGTTGTGTCATATAGAGACCGTTCATCGAGCGAACGCTGTGCAGCAACGGTCCTTCACTTGTGCCTCGAACATATCGCGTTTGCTAACCAAGGCACCGGCAATTGGCGTGAGCAACAGGCAGCCCTTCGCGAGTATGCCGACGACTTTGGATATCCGGCGCTTCACGATGCAGCAAACGCTGCGCAATTTAAGCACGCGCAGTGGGTGCAAACTCGCAAGAAGTGGAATCAGCTGAAAGCGGGTCCGTTCTCCATTGATGCCATCTCCAACTTTCGGGTCTTCGGTCCAGGTGGAGCAGCCTCCTGAAACACCGGACACGGTCACCCACCTACGATAACGGGCAGGCATACGACTGTGGTTTTGACCAACACTGATGTAAGACTCGGGCAACACATCGCCCGGCGTTTCGCCGCCGAGCAAATGAACGATCGAAGATGCGCGCGACCGCACAACATCGAGCGGGAGGTCGATGGCAAGCAGAAAAGGCGGACACGATGATCGCTCGAACGAAGATCATTAGAAAAGCATACGAACAAAAAAATTTCCCTCAGCGCGAGCGTACTAACGGCCGGGTTCAACGTATCCGCAACACGTCGACGACCTCCCTCACGATCGGATCGGGTGCGGGAGTTGATTCGATGGATGAAGGATGAACGCGAATTTCAATAGCGCCCAAGACTGGTTTTCGATAGATTCGATAGGAATAGCCAATAGGTGAGGGGATTCCCGTGCTGCTACGTCATATCCGTTACTTCCTTGCAGTGGCAGAACAGAAGAATTTCACGCGCGCTGCCGAGGCCCTTCATGTGTCGCAGCCGACCTTGTCGCAGCAGATTCGGCAGCTCGAGGACACCTTGGGAACACAGCTGTTCGACCGTTCAGGCAGAACCGTTCAACTGACCGACGCGGGAGAGGCGTGGATGCGTTACGCCAAGCTCGCGCTACAGGACCTTGACGCAGGTGTGAGGGCGATACACGACGTGGCGGAACTGAGCCGGGGCAGCCTGCGTTTCGCAGTAACGCCGACCTATACGGCTTCCTTGGTCGGGCCGGTCGTCGATGGCTTCCACCAGCTGCATCCTGGCATCAGGATCGATATCCGCGAACTCACACAGGATCAGATGGAGGCGCAGCTTGCAGACGACAGGCTTGATATCGGTGTCGCATTCCATCCGGCCTTGTCGGTCGACATCGAAAGCCAACCCCTCTTCGCGGAAACGCTGAGCCTGGTGGTAGGCCGCAACCACCCGCGTGCCGCACGCCGCAAGGCACTCGCGGGGCCTGACTTTGGCAAGGAGCCGTTGGTCTTGCTGAACGACACATTCGCGACGCGCCGGTTCATCGATGAGCATTTTGCGCGTCACGCTATTCGACCGCTTGTCGCAATCGAAGTGGATACGATCGGTGCAATCGTTGAGATCGTGCGTCGCGGGCAGCTGGCGACGGTTCTCCCTGATCACATCGCACGCGTGCAAGAGGGCCTACATCCCGTGCCGCTCGATCCCCCTCTGCCAACGCGTACGGCTGCCGTCTTGGAGCGCAAGGGTGCGTATCGCACTGCGGCAAGCAGGGCGTTCTTACAACTGCTGACTGAGCGGTTTGGAAAGCCGACGTGACCACCACCGACATCGACGGCGTTGCGTAGTTGAGTAACTTGCTTCGAAGCTGATGCAGCGCGAGCGGATTGGCCCGCAACAGCGTCGGCGGCATCGGCAAAGCCGATATGGGCGGCGATCGAGGAAACGTTCACGATCGAATTCGACATGATCGTTGCCGCATTGGATGCTGCAACCGACGATCCGCCGGACATAAACACATCGAGGCGACTCCCCCTTTGTGAGGCGGCGTACGACTCGCTTCGTCGCAGCCGCTTGGTCTGGCGTCACGAGCCGTGGAAAACCGTATCGTCCAGGCGTTGCCGCGTACCGTCCTGCTCGGCCTGGATCAGCTCGTTGATCACGTCGCGGCGGGTCAGCGTGCGCTGAGCTTCCGGCGCCGCATTCCGCTGACTCAACGGCGCAGCGGAGTGGTAACCCGGTGAAGCGGCTTCTGCGGAGGACGCAGCAAACGCGGTCGTGGTGGAAGCAGCCAGCGTGAGTGCCGACAGGACGTAAGAAATGTGACGGATACTCTTGTTCATGGTGTTTTCCTTTCCTTGTTTCGATATAAATTAAATAGTACTAACGGTAATGATGTCGCGGTTCAAAGTTTCTGCTGGCCGAATCACCGGACGAGATTCGCGCACCACCCGACACAACTAGCAGTACCAGTGAACTTCAATACACGCCCAACAATCCGTCGTTCTTCGCAACCGGATCGTTGGGCGCGAGCCGCTCATCGCGGCTGTAACGATCCGGGCTTCAAAGCCCCAATTCGCTCAGTCCCGGATGATCGTCCGGCCGACGGCCCAAGGGCCAGTGATACTTGCGCTCGGATTCCTTGATCGGCATGTCGTTGATGCACGCATAGCGGCGTTGCATGAGGCCATCCTCGCCGAACTCCCAGTTCTCGTTGCCATAGGAGCGGAACCAGTTGCCCGAGTCGTCGTGCCATTCGTATGCGTAGCGCACGGCAATGCGATTGCCGCCGAACGCCCACAGTTCCTTGATCAGACGATACTCGTGCTCCTTCTTCCATTTGCGCTCGAGGAACGCCTGTGCTTCCGCTCGATTGTTCGCGAACTCTGCGCGATTGCGCCATTTCGTGTCGAGCGAATAGGCGAGCGCGACCTTGGCGGCGTCGCGCGAATTCCAGCCGTCTTCCGCGAGACGGACTTTCTCGATGGCCGTCTCCAGCGTGAACGGGGGAAGCGGCGGGCGAATTGCTGCGGGTGAAGTCATTTCGGATCTCCTTGTGGAGGACAGCGCGTTGTTGGTGCTCGACGTGGAGCGCGGCCCCGTCATTGTGCAACCCGAGAGCGCAAGGCCGCCCGAAGCAAGCGCGGCACCGGTGCTCAGTAAGAATTTTCGTCTTTGCATCATGGGTTCAGAACGGCTTGGTCGGCAGATACTTGCCGTTGAGCGTGATGACGGCACGCTCGCCGCCTTCCGGGTCCGGAACCTTCTGGATATCGAGTTTGAAGTTGATCGCGCTGATGATGCCGTCGCCGAATTTCTCGTGAACCAGCGCCTTCAACGTCGAGCCGTACACCTGCACCATTTCGTAGAAGCGGTAGACGGTCGGATCGGTCGGCACGCCACCCGGAATGCTGCCCCGCACGGGAATGGTTTGCAGCAGGCGCACGGCGTCGTCGTCGAGCCCGAGGCGTTCGGCGACGAGCTTCGCCGCATTCTCCGGCAGCGCATGCTGACCGAGCAGCGCGGCTGTCGTGTATGCGAGGCTCAGGCCCGTGCCTTCGTTGATGGCTTCGAACGTGAGGTTCTTGCGCACCTTCGCGTCGACGATCGTTTCCGTCAGAGCTTCGCGTGCGTTCGGTGTGACTTGCGATTGGGTCATGATGTTGCTCCTTGAGTAAATCAACCTAGTGAGATCGGCAGTCGGTGTGACGAGCCGGGAATCAGAGCGCAGCCACGCACTCGGCGGGCGTCGCGGTGACATCGGGATGCGCGGCGAGCGGCACGAACTGGCGAGTCGCGGCGTCGAGCGCGTCGATCGAGCCGGATTCGATGTCGTAGACCCATCCGTGCAAATTGAGGCGGCCTTGCGCAAGTCCCAGTGCAACGGAGGGATGGGTCTTGAGGTTGTCGAGCTGTGCGATGACGTTCTCGCGCACCATCGAGTCGACGCGCTCGCGCTCGCCTGCATGTTCACGCGCCTGGTTGACGAGCTTCGCCGAGTCGGCGTAGCGCAGCCAGTTGGCGACAGCGGGCATATGGTCGAGGCATTTGCACGTCGCGACGGCCGTCATCGCTCCGCAGTCCGAGTGGCCACAGATCACCACATCCGTCACACCGAGCGCGGCCACTGCATATTCGACGGTAGCCGACACACCGCCCGGCTCGGGACCGAACGAAGGCACGATGTTGCCGGCGTTGCGGATCACGAACAGATCGCCCGGTTCGCGCTGCGTGACCAGTTCGGGAACCATGCGGCTGTCGGAACAGGAAATGAACAGGGTGCGCGGCGTCTGGCTGGTGGCCAGCTTGCGGAACAACTCCCTGCGCGCGGGCATGATGTCCCGTTGAAATTTCAGAAAACCGTCGATGATCTCTTGCATGGTCAGCTCCATTCAGTCTGGCGTTCGTCGCCGCGTCGGTCAGTGCGATGCGTTGAACAGAGAATGGACCTGTTGCGTCATAGTGTCCAAGACGGGTTTGTGATGCTAACCATAGGCGAAACCAATTGTTGTCGGGCACGAGGGAATTCGCCGTGCTGTTGTGTGATGTCCGTTACTTTCTGGCCGTCCCGGAACACCGCAATTTCACGTGCGCCGCGGAGGTGCTGCACGTTTCGCAGCCCATGCTGTCGCAGCAGATACTGCAACTGGAAGACAAGCGGCGCACTCAGTGGCTGGACCGTTCGGGCGGAACGTGCAACTCATGGATGCCGGCGCGGCGTGGATGCGCTATGCGAAGCTCGCGCTAGAGGATCTGGATGCGGGCGTGCGGGCGATACATGACGTCGGCGAACTGAGCCGCGGCAATCTGCGCGTTGCCGTGACGCCGACCTTCACGGCGTATCTCGTGGGGCCCGTGATCGATCGCTTTTATGGGCTGCATCCTGGCATCGTGATCGACATTCAGGAAATCACGCGGGATCAGATCGGAGCGCAGCCCGTTGATGACAGCCTCGACGGCCGTCGACGGTGTCGTGGCGCGAGGCATTCGCGGACATCTTCGCGATCGGCTATCGGTGAATGGCGCCTGTTTACGCGACGAGAAAACGATCGGGGGGAGGGCCGCGCAGAATCTGGCACCGAGTCGACCGCTCCAATCCGGCGCCAGCCCACGGGACCTTTCGATGCTTTTCATGCTCCTGCGGCTGCGGTCGAATCGCTAGCGATCGGTCGCGAGCACGGCCCGCGCCAGAAGGCGGGCGGTACCGTCGAGCGCGAACCCGAGTGAGCCGATGACGAGAATGACTGCCGTCAGTTCGGAATACGCGAGCCGGTCGCGCGTATCGAGGATCAGGTAGCCGAGGCCCGCGTTGACGCCGAGCATCTCGGCCGGCACGAGCACGATCCACAGGATGCCGATCGCGAGCCGGATGCCGTTGAGCAGCGGCCCCGCGATGGCGGGCAGCACGATATGCGCCAGGAGCTCGCGGCGGGTGGCCGCGAGGCTTGCGCCGAGCTGCAGCCAGCGCCGGTCGATCTGCGTGACGCCGGCCGCCGTGCTCATCAGCACCGGCCACAACGCGGCGAACCCGAGCAGGAAGTAGATCGCGCGATCGCCGATGCCGAACGACATGACCGCGAGCGGCATCCACGACAGCGGCGACACCATGCGCAGAAACTGGAACGTCGGCGACAGCATTCGCTCGACCCATTGCACGCGGCCGATCAACAATCCGAGCGGGACGCCGGCCAGCAGCGCCGCACCGAGCCCGACGCCGATGCGTCGCAGGCTGACGAGCGCGTGTTCGACGAGATGATCGTCCGCGCACAGCGATCTCAGGCTGGCGAACGCGCTGTCCGGCGCGAACTGCCGGCCGAGCGAGCCGGGCTCGGTCAGCACGTGGATCGCGGCCCACCAGACGGCGACCGTCGCCACGAGCCCGGCGACGCCGAGCCATCCCGCGGCAACGCGTGCCGGGTAGCGGGAGCCGCCGCTCCGGCGCGTGTCGGGTGCGGACGAGCGGCGGGTGGCGAGCGCGTCAGACAACGATGATCTCCTCGCGCTGGAACGCACCCGACTGACCGAACGCGGTCAGCCCGCCGACCGCGTCGATGCTCCTGCGCACGAACCGGTCGTCGACGAGATCGCGGGCCGCGAACGCCGGGTCGAGCGACGCGAGGAATGCGCTGTCGCCGTCGACCACCGTGCGCTTCAGCCGCTGAACCAGCTCCTCGGTATAGCTCGGGAACGGATACGGCTGGAAGTCGATTCGCTTCGCGTGCCAGTCGGCATGGCGGATCGCGCCGCTCGCCCGATAGGTGTCGGCCAGCGACGACGACGGCACCAGCACGCGGTCGAGCGACGCGAGCGTATGCGGCGAATAGCGGTGCGCGCCGTCCTTCGACAGCAACTGCGCGGTGTCCTGCGGATGTGCGCGCGCCCACAGCTGCGCCTTCACGATCGCGTTGACGACCTTTTGCGACCACGCGGGGCGCTGCGTCAGATCGTTCTCGTGCATGAACACGACGCAGCACGCATGGTTCTTCCACACATCGCCGGTGAAGCGCAGGATCTTGCCGATCTTCATCAATTCCGCGGTCGCGTTGAACGGCTCCGCGACGATGTACCCGGCGATCTGGCGCGCGGCGAGCGCGGGCAGCATGTCCGACGGCGCCATCACGACCAGGTTGACTTCGTTCGCCGCCGGCGTGCCGCGCCGCTTGAGCACGGGGACGAGCCCCTGCTGGCGCAGCATGTCCTGCAGCACGACGTTGTGAATCGAATACCAGAACGGAATCGCGACGGTCTTGCCGCCGAGATCGCGCAGCGAATCGATGTCGGGTGCGACCGTGAGCCCGGAGCCGTTCACGTGGTTCCACGCGACCACCTTCGCCGGCGCGCGGCTGCCGTAGCGTGCCCACAGCGTCATTGGCGACAGCAGGTGCACGACGTTGACCTGGCCGGACAGGAACGCTTCGACGAGCTGCGCCCAGCTGCGCAGCAGCTTCGGTTGCTCGACCGTCAGCCCTTCGGACGCGAAATAGCCGTTGTTGTGGGCGACCAGCAACGGCGCTGCGTCGGTGATCGGCAGGTAGCCGATGCGAACCGGCGCATCCGGTTCGGCCGCGGCGTGCGCGTTCGCCATCGACAGCAACGGGGCGGCGCCCGTCGCGGTGAACAGGGCCGCAAGCTTCAGCCATTCGCGGCGCGACATCGGAATCTGGCACATGGATAGACAGGTCAGTTCAAAGGATGGAGTTCGGACGCATGCGGGCGCTTCATGCCGGCCTGCAACGCCTTCAGGATGTCGATGCGCATCGCGCCGAGTTCGCTGACGAACGCGTCGCGCGGATGCGGGAAATCGACGTGCCACGCGTCGATGAAGCGGCCTTGCGTGCCGAGCAGCACGATGCGATCGGCCACCAGCAGCGCCTCGTCGATATCGTGGGTCACGAGCACCGTCGCGCAGCGCGTCGTCGATACGATGTTCACCAGCAACTGCTGCATCGCGGCGCGTGTGACTTCGTCGAGCGCGGAGAACGGTTCGTCGAGCAGCATCGCGTGCGGCTGACGCGCGAGTGCGCGCGCCAGCGCCGCGCGCTGCGCCATCCCACCGGAAAGCTGGGCCGGACGCAGCGACGCGGCGGCTTCGAGTCCGACCACATGCAGCGCCGAGCGGACACGTTCGCGTTGCTGTTCGCGTGTGAGGCGCGCCTGATGTTCGAAGGCGAGCCCGAATGCGACGTTCCTTTCGGTGGACAGCCACGGCAGCAGGCACGGATCCTGGAACGCGATCGCGATCCTCGGGTGCGGGCCCTGCAGCGTCGTACCGTCGATCGACACGGTGCCGGATTGCGGCCTCTCCAGGCCCGCCAGCGCCCGCAGCAGGCTCGACTTGCCGGTGCCGCTCGGGCCGATCAGCGCGACGATTTCGCCGCGCTCGACCGACAGCGAGACATCGGCAAGGACGGTATTGCGACGCTTGCCGTCGTAGCCGAGCGTCAGATGGCGCGCGTCCAGCAGCGGGGGCGTCATGCGGCGATGCTCCGCGTCTGTGCGGTGAGTTGTGCCTTCAGCTGCACCACGCTCGGCGTGACGATCGGAATGAACGCCGCTTCGCGCCAGCGTCGCTCGAAGCCGAGCCCCGCATCGCGCAGATAGCCGCGGCCGCCGCTTGCTTCGAGTTCGAGGTTCACGGCGCTGGCCACGTGCGTCGCGAGCGCGATGCGCAGCTCGAACAGGCGGTTGGGATGCAGGCGCAGGCTGCCGTCGGCGATGCCGGACGACAATTGCGCGCATGCGGCGGCCAGTTCGGCCGCGCAGGATTCGACTTCGGGGCCGAGAATGCCGCGCGTCGTTTCCGCCGCGCGCCGCGCTTCGGCCAGCGCACGCCGTGCGAGCCCGATCGACAGCCCGCACTGCAAGCCGAGGAACGCCGGTCGCACGGCGGGCAGGAAGATTTGCGCATCCGGATGGATCAGCCACGCGGTGTCGCTCGGCACGCCGTCGAGATGCAGCGCGGCGGTGTTGCTGCCGCGCAGCGCGATCAGGTCGAGATCCGAGCTGCGGGTCAGGCCGGGCGCGTCATCCGGGATCGCGACGATCGCGGAGGGACGGCCATCGTCGAACGCAACCGCGGCCGCGACGACGAACCGTTCCGCGCGCAGGTTCGTCACCCACGCCATCCTGCCCGTCAGCCGCCAGTCGTCGGCGCTTTCCGCGTGCGGCGTCGCGTCGATCTGAAGCGACTCGATGCCGGACAGGTACTTCATCGCGTTCGACAGGCCGCTGGCGCCGGCGCAACGGCCGTCGAGCAGCGCCGGCAGCCAGCGTTCGCGCAGCGCGGTGTTCGGGCTTTGCAGCAGATATTCGATGAAGCTGCGCTGGCCCCACAGCACGAAGGCCGCGGTCAGCGAATGCTCGGCCACCGCGGCGATGCCGGCAATGGCGTCCGCGGTCGTGCCGCCCGCGCCGCCGAGGCTCGCCGGCACGCCGGTCCGGAACAGTCCGGCGGCCGCAAGACGCGACACGACGTCCGCTTTCAGCGCGGCGCTCGTGTCGAGCTGCGTGGCGTTCGCGTCGAGCCAGTCGGCGAGCGACGCGTCGAGTGCGGGCGCCGTCAGGCGGCCTGTGTCCGGGGTTCCCATCGGTATGCCGCCAGTTCGGGGTTGAGTTCGTTGCGCGACAGATTGTTCGCGAAGTTGCACAGCGTCGCGAGGCTCACGCCCAGCACCACTTCGAGCGCGTTCGCTTCGGTGAAGCCGGCGGCCAGGAACGCGTTCAGTGCGTCGTCGGTCACGCCGCCGCGCGTCGCGATCACGGCGCGCGTGAAGGCGGCGACGGCGTCGAGCCGCGGATCGGCGACGGGCTCGCCGTCGCGCAGTGCGTCGACGTCGGCGTGATCGACATGGGCTTTTTTCAGTGCCGCCGCGGTGTGTCCGGCCACGCAGAACGCACAGCCGTGGACGGCGGCCGCGGTGATCTGAACGGCTTCGCGCTCGGCGAACGTCAGGCCCGCGCGGCTGTTGATCTCCGCGACGGTCAGATAGGTTTCGAGGGCGACCGGCGCGTTCGCGAGCGAGCGCACGAGATTCGGCAGGAAGCCGTTCGCGCGCTGCGATTTTTCGAGGAACGGCTGGCTGGCCGCGGGGGCGGTTTCGACGGTGGGCAAGGGCAGGCGGCTCACAGGATTCTCCGGAGGGGCAGTGAGTTCATTGTCGAGGCGGCGCTGCCGCCGGACAATGCGCGAACATCCGCGATTCCTGTGCGTTCGTCCCGCGCCGCGCGTCGCGACGTCGCGCCGGCCGGCTAGTGCAGGCGAGCCGCCGATTGCGACGCGTTGTCGCGGTCGCGACGCCACGCGCCGGGTTGCATGCCCATCGTGCGCTTGAACGCATGCGCAAACGCCGACTCCGACTGATAGCCCACGAGTTCGCCCGCGCGCGAAATGGGCAGGCCTTGCTGCAACAGGTCCGCCGCGAGTCGCATTCGCACCATCGTGACGAACTGCATCGGCGGATGTCCTGACGCTTCGCTGAAGTGCCTGCAGAACGCCGTGCGCGACATGTTGGCGAATGCGGCCATCGATTCCGTGGTCCATGCGTCGGCAGGCGCGTCGATGATCGCGGCGACGAGCATGCCGAAACCGGTCCGCTGCATCAGCGACGCGAGCCCGCTGGCGACGGTATCGTGCCCCGCGGCGTCCCGCACCGCATAGAACAGCAGCAGCTCGACCAGCTTGTCGATCAGCGGGGACGGCGCATCGACGCCATGACGGCCTTCGGCGCGAATCAGGTCGAACAGCCCATGGATGCCGCGATACGCGTCGTCGCCGCGCCGCACGATCAGGTATTCGGGAAAGAGCGACACGATCGCGCGCGACACGGTGGAGTGGAATTCGATGAAACCGCACGCAAGGCCGACGCTGCCGTCGACCGACGGGTCGAGCGGTTGCATCGACCCGCGTCGCTCGAGCGGGTGGACGCCAGCGACGGCGCAGGCCTGCGGGTTGACCGGGCTCGGCGACAGCCCGTGCGGCACGTCGCGCAACAGAAAGACGGCTTCACCTTCGGCGACCGGGATGCTGTCGCGCCCATCGGCGAAGTGAAGCCATGCCGATCCATGCAGGATGACGTGGAAGCTCGCTTTGGCACGGCCGGCGGTGGACGCCTGCCAGTCGCCGCAGTACTGGCCGACATGAAAAAGCTGGCTTTTCGGCTCCAGGCTGGACAGCAGCCAATGGACGACCTTGTCTGTTTGCGCGGACATTCCGATGCTGGAGGATGGGTGACGCGCCCATGCTACGGGCTGCGCCGCGCGGCTCAAACCAACGATTCGTGAAATGCATTTTCCCGCCAGGACCACGCCGGTGTCGAACTGAAGGACGTCTGGTAGGCGGAATATCCCATTACTGATTGATGTCGCGCCGCGAACGCACATGAAGCAGTAGTCGTTCAGCGATCCACGTCGTTTTCACGACAAGGTGCTGCTCGCGCGACATCGCCCTGATAGAACGCCGCGAATCGTTCCAACTGCCGCCGGGCGGCTTCGCTGTCGGAGCCTTCCCTCAGTACCGCACTCGAAAAGCCCATGCGTTTCATCTGCTGCAATTGATCGACGAGAACCTCACCAGTGGCCCGCAAGTCGCCCTTGAAGCCGAGCCGTCGGCGCAGGTAATAGGCCTGGCTATACGCGCGTCCGTCAGTAAACGACGGGAAATGCAAATCGACGCGCGTCGCGGTCGCGATCTCGAGCGCGTACACGCGCGGGTCGGCATCGTTCGACAACGCGAGTACGGATGGGGCAGCGTGGTCATGCGTTAAGCCCCGGCCATCTGGCCCACGATGCCGTTGTCGCTCGCGCATGGCGAGCACCCGCTCGCCCTGTGCCGGCGCGTGGCCGTCATAGCGAATCAGCCCAGCCAAGCCGCACATCAGACGGTCACGCCCAGTTGAACGGGGGCGAGCAACAGCGTGGTCCACTGTTGTTGCAGAGCGAAGTGACATTTTTGCTTCGCGAACGTGACAATTTTATTTTTGTCTATGGCCGGCGACACCTGAAAAAACTCATTTTGTTAAGACCTCTTAGCCCGGTTTCGCGTCGCGGGAAGGAGCCGTTAGCGGAACGCCCGCATCTGCCCCGTCATCATCTGCAGCATCTTGTTGGCGGCCACCGAGAGCTTGCGCCCCGCGCGCGTGACCATGTGCGCCTCGGCATTCACGAGGATCGGATGCGCGATCTCGAGCGCGAATAGATCCTTGGTCTGCAGTTCGGCCGCCACCGCGAAGGCTGGCATCACCGCGATGCCGAGTCCCGATTTCACGAACTCCTTGAGGATCGCGAATGAATTGGTGGTGATGATCGGCGCGAGCCGTACGCGCTCGGCGTATTCCACGGCCTCCATCATCTGTCGCGTGCCGTAGGACGGGTGAGTGGCCGCCAGCGGGTAGGTGGAGAGCTGCTGCACTGTCAGCACCTTATGGCTGCGGCGGGGGAAGTCGGGGCCGACGATTGCCATCATCGGCTGCCGCTTCGAGGCGCGCGACACCAGCTTGGGCTCGGCGGGAGGGTTGTAGACCAGGCCGATCTCGCCCTCGTCGTTCGAGATTTTGCGGATCACGTCGTTGGTGCTCCCCACGTCGAGGTTGACACGGATCCCGGGGAATTGCCGGCAGAACTGCTGCATTGGCCCGGCCAATAGATCCGACACGAAGCCCTCGCCGAGCACCAGGCTGACCTGGCCGGTCTTGAGCCCGCGCAGCTCCTGCAAACGCGAGATCAGATCGTCGCGGTGCGCGAGCTGCTCGCGGAAATACTCGATCACGCAGCGTCCCGCCTCGGTGGGCGTCACGCCGCGCGCGTGGCGCTCCATCAGGGTGGCGTCGAGCTCCTTCTCCAGCAGCCCGATCTGGCGGCTCACGGCCGAGGGCGCCACGTCGAGCCAGTCGGCCGCGGCGCGGATCGTGCCGCAGCGCACGGCCTCGTAGAAATAGACGATCCGGCTGTCGGTAAGGGTTTCGCTCATGATCCTGGTGTTCTAAAAAAGAGAACAATATCAATATTGGCGTTGATTGATTATACGGGTCGGCGGACGGAACATCGTTGGCATGCAAGGCGGGCGCATGCTGGCGCGCCAGCCTCGAACCAACAGCTATCAGGAGTCGTCGGATGAAAACGGTGGGCGTGATCGGTCTGGGCAACATGGGGAGTGGCATGGCGGGTTCGCTGCGGCGCGGCGACTACACAGTGCTCGGCTATGACGCGGCGCCCGGCGTGGCGCTCGAGCTGGCCGGGCAGGCGGTGTTGTCGGCGCGCGATTCGGTAGCCGAGATCGCGCGCGACGCCGACGTGTTGCTGCTGTCGCTGCCGACCTCGGCGGTGGTCGAGGCGGTGGTGCTGGGCGCGGGTGGCGTGCTCGAGAACGCGAGGCCGGGCAGCATCGTGATCGATACCACCACGGCCGATCCGGACAGCACGCGGCGCGTGGCGGCGGCCCTGGCCGAGCGCGGCATCGGCTTCGTCGACGGCCCGGTGAGCGGTGGCCCGAAGGGCGCGGCCACCGCCACCATGACCATGGTGCTGGGCGGCTCGGACAGCGATATCGCGGCCATCGAGCCGATCCTCGCGGTGATCAGCGCCAAGCGCGTGCATGTGGGCCCGGTGGGCGCCGGCCACGTTACCAAGCTGCTCAACAACCTGCTGACCGGCGTGCACCTGCTGGTCGCCAGCGAGGCGATGCGCACCGCGCGCGCGGCCGGCGTCGATCCGGAAAAGCTGGTCGAAGCGCTTAACGGCGGCTCCGGCCGCAACAGCGCGACGCTGACCAACTACCCGACCTGGATCTTCAACGGCAAGTTCGATTCCGGTTTCACCATGAAGCTGATGCGCAAGGACGTGCGGCTCGCGCTGGGCCTGCTTGACCAGTTCGACAGCGTCGCGCCGGTGGCGCGCGAGGCGGCGCGCGTGTGGGCCGCCAGCGAGGGTTCCGTCGCCGACGCAGAGGACTTCAACCGCATCGTCGACTTCCTCGACCCTGCCTGAGGCCGGGCAGCCCGCGCCACGATCCCGCTCGACTCACCTATACGGAAACCTGACATGACCCAGCACGCAGACCAGTTGCTCGTCGCCTTCGCGCATTTCTTCCCCGGTGCCGCCACGATCGGCTCGTATATCGACGGCGAGCTCGTCGCCGGCCAGGGCGACACGATCCAGCTTTACGATGCGGCGACGGGCGAGGCCACGCTCGCCTATCGCGACGCCGGCGCAGCCGTGGTCGACCATGCCGCCGAAAGTGCGCGCCGCGCGCAGCGCGAATGGTGGGCGCTCACGCATGCCGCGCGCGGCCGCGTGATGCAGGAAGTGGCGCGCGCGATCCGCGCCGAGGCCGAGGCGATCGCGCGGCTGGAGGCGCTGGGCTCGGGCAAGCCGATCCGCGACTGCCGGGGCGAGGTGGCCAAGGTCGCCGAGATGTTCGAGTACTACGCGGGCTGGACCGACAAGTTCTACGGCAGCGTGATCCCGGTGCCGACCTCGCACCTCAACTACACGCGCCGCGAGCCGGCCGGCGTGGTGCTGCAGATCACGCCGTGGAATGCGCCGGTGTTCACCTGCGGCTGGCAGGTGGCGCCCGCGGTGGCGATGGGCAACGGCGTGCTGCTCAAGCCCTCGGAGCTGACGCCCTTCACCTCGCTGGCGGTCGCCAGGCTCGGCGAGGGGGCCGGGCTGCCGCGTGGCCTGGTCAACGTGCTGGCCGGCTTCGGTCACACCGCCGGGCAGGCCGCGATCGCGCATCGCGTCGTGAGCAAGGTGGTGTTCGTCGGCTCGCCGGCCACCGGCGCGCGCATCGCCGAGGCCGCCGCGCGCCGCGTGCTGCCGTGCGTGCTGGAGCTGGGCGGCAAGTCGGCCAATATCGTGTTCGCCGATGCTGACCTCAAGCGCGCCGCGCTGACCGCCCAGGCGGCGATCTTCGCCGGCGCAGGCCAGAGTTGCGTGGCCGGCTCGCGTCTGCTGGTACAGCATGCCGTCTACGACGAATTCATCGCGATGGTGGCTGCAGGGGCGAAGAAGATCCGTGTCGGCGCGCCGCTCGACGATGCGACCGAGGTGGGCCCGATCAACAATCGCAAGCAGTACGACCACGTGATGTCGATGATCGCGCGCGGCGTGGCCGCTGGCGCCACGCTTGCCTGCGGCTCGGCCGAGCGCGTCGAGGAAGGCCGCGGCGGCTACTTCGTGGCGCCCACCGTGCTGGCCGGCGTGTCGAACGCGATGGAAGTGGCGCGTACCGAGATCTTCGGGCCGGTGGTGGCCGCCATCCCGTTCGACACCGAGGAGGAGGCGATCGCGATCGCCAACGACACCGACTTCGGCCTGGCCGGCGCGGCCTGGACCACCGACGTGGCGCGTGCGCATCGCGTGGCCGCGCAGGTGAACGCCGGCACCTTCTGGGTCAACGGCTACAAGACCATCAACGTGGCGTCCCCGTTCGGCGGCTACGGCATGAGCGGCTACGGCCGCTCGAGCGGGGTCGAGGCGCTGTACGAATACACGCAGACCAAGAGCGTGTGGGTCGAGACGGCCGAAGCGCCACCCACCGCGTTCGGTTATCTGTAACCACCGGCCCGCATTCGACGGCAGCCGGGCTTCAAGGGGAGATTCGTCATGGAACACGCACTGGGTATCGAGCGCCGCGCGCTGGGCGGCGCGGCGACCGCCAAGGTCCTGCTTTACGCGGCTGGCATCCTGCTGGTCGCCGAATGGATCGGCTCGTTCACGTTCAAGCTCGGACCGGGCAAGGTCGTGCTGCTGCCGATGATCTGGGCGCTGCTGCTCGGTGCCGCGGTGGGGCTGGCCAGCGCGCGCTGGAACAGCAGCGCGCGCCTGAGTGTGCCCGACCAGTTCTTCGCGGCCGCGATCCTGCAGCCGGCGCTGCTGCTGTTCGTCTCCAAGCTCGGGCTGATGGTGGGCAGCGCGCTGCCCAAGCTGGCGTCGGCGGGCTGGGCGCTGGCTTTCCAGGAATTCGGCCACTTCGTCGGCACCATCCTGCTCGGCCTTCCGCTCGCGTTGCTGCTCGGCATCAAGCGCGAGGCGATCGGCGCGACCTTCTCGGTGGGCCGCGAGCCGAGCCTGGCGATCATCGGCGAGAGGTACGGCATGGATTCGGCCGAGGGCCGCGGCGTGCTGGCCGAGTACCTGACCGGCACCGTGTTCGGTGCGGTGTTCATCGCCGTGTTCGCGGGTTTCGTGAGCAGCCTCGGCATCTTCGATCCGCTCGCGCTGGCGATGGGCTCGGGCGTCGGCTCGGGCAGCATGATGGCGGCCGCCTCGGGTGCGATTGCCGCGCAGCAGGACCCGGAGACGGCGAAATCGGTGCTCGCGTTCGCCGCGGCCAGCAACCTGATCACCACCACCATCGGTACCTACTTCACGCTGTTCATCTCGCTGCCGCTCGCGGTCTGGGGCTATCGCGTGCTGGAGCCGTTGATCGGCCGCACCACCAAGGCATCGGCGCAGCCCGAGGCGGCCAGCCCGTCGCTGGGCGAAGTGCGGACCGAGGCGCCCGCGCTCGGCTACGGCGGCAAGCTGCTCGCCTGGATCGTGACGGCCGTGATGGCGCTGGTGTGCGACTGGATCGCCCACGGCACCACACCGCTGGCGGGACTGCCGGGAATCGCGATCATGGTGTGCGCGACGATCGTCGGCGATGCGCTGGCGCATGTGACGGGGCGGCGGATTCCGGCGGTCTGCTGGGTATCGGTGGTGGCGATGTTCCTGACTTCGCCGTGGTCCCCGTGGGCTTCGCAGATCGCCGCGCTCAGCTCGCACAACGATTTCCTCGGAGTGACCACGCCGATGCTGGTGTTCGCGGGGCTGTCGATCGCCAAGGACATCCCGGCCTTCCGCCGGCTCGGCTGGCGCATCGTGCTGGTGTCCTTCGTGGCCAATGCCGGCACCTTCATCGGCGCGACCCTGGTGGCGCAGCTGTTCCATATCTGATGCCTCGCGGCGCGGCGGCGGGCGGCATGGACCGACTAGCCGCCGCGCGCGACGACCGACAAAAGTGCTCCCCTCCGCATGAACCTGATCGATTCCATCGTTGCGCACGCCGACGAACTGACGGCGATACGCCGCGATATCCACGCCCATCCCGAGCTGGGCTACGACGTGTTCCGCACCGCCGAACTCGTCGCCGAGCGGCTCGAGCAATGGGGTTATGCCGTCACGCGCGGAGTCGGCCGCACCGGCGTGGTCGGCACCTTGAAGCGCGGCGGCAGCGCGCGTGCGATCGGCCTGCGCGCCGACATGGATGCGCTGCCCGTGCAGGAGGCCAACACCTTCGCGCATCGTTCGACGGTGCCCGGCACGATGCATGCCTGCGGCCACGATGGGCACACCACCATGCTGCTGGGGGCCGCGCGCCATCTGGTGCGGCATGGCGAGTTCGACGGTACCGTGCAGTTGTTCTTCCAGCCGGCCGAGGAGGCGGGCGGCGGCGCGCGCGCGATGATCGAGGACGGCCTGTTCGAGCGTTTCCCGGTGGATGCCGTGTTCGGGCTGCACAACTGGCCCGGCATCGCGGCCGGCGATTTCGCGGTGCGGCCGGGGCCGCTAATGGCCTCGACCAGCCTGTTCCGGATCAACTTGCGCGGCGCCGGCTGCCACGCGGCCATGCCGCATCTGGGCCGCGATCCGGTGTTCGCGGCGGGGCAGGTGCTGAGCGCCCTGCAGGGGATCGTCACGCGCAACCGAAATCCGATCGACGGCGCAGTGCTGTCGGTCACGCAGGTGCATGCGGGCGAGGCGATGAACGTGGTGCCGACCGATGCCTGGCTCGGCGGCACGGTGCGGACTTTCTCCGATGCGACGCTCGACCTGATCGAGACGCGCATGCGCGCCGTGGTGGCCGCGACAGCCGCGGCCTTCGATTGCCGGAGCGAGGTGGATTTCCAGCGCCAGTATCCGGCTACCGTGAACGACGCCGAGCAGACAGCGGTGGCGGTGACGGTGATGCGCGAGTTGGTGGGCGAGGCGCATGTGAACGCGGCCGTCGATCCGACCATGGCGGCGGAGGATTTCTCGTTCATGCTGCGCGAGAAGCCAGGTTGTTATGCGTTCCTCGGGAATGGGGTGGGCGATCATCGCGTGCATGGGCATGGCGGCGGGCCTTGCCTGCTGCATAACGCCAGTTACGACTTCAACGATGCGTTGCTGCCGGTGGGGGCGAGTTATTTCGTAAGGTTGGTGGAGCGGATTTTGCGGCGGTAGAGCGGCGGTGCCGACTTTTCTGCGGTCGACATTGAGCCGTGGTGCACGCCTATGTCGCGCTCAGGCGGGCGCCTGAGCGATTTCATGCGCCACCCGGAGCGGCCCACTGCGTCGAGTGCCAAATGCAACCGACTAGCACGCGGAGAGCACCGCATCCAGTTCCGTCAGCAGACGGTCGGCGTCGTTGGTCCCGAATACCAGCGGCGGCCGGATTTTCAGCACGCTCGCGTCCGGTCCGGTTGCCGAAATCAGCACGCGACGCTGCCGCAAGCCATTGACGATCTTGAGTGCGGTCGCGATGTCGGTGTCCTTTTTCGCGCGGTCGCGTACGATCTCGACGCCGAAATACAGGCCCGTGCCGCGCACGTCGCCGATACATTCGTATTTTCGTGCCAGCGTGTTCAATCCCTCCAGCATGATCGCACCGACCCGTTGCACGTTGTGCAGCACCTGTTCGTCGCGCAGCACGTCGAGCGTGGCCTGCGCGGCAGCGATTGCCACCGAATTGCCGCCGAACGTGTTGAAGTAGCGCATGTCCTGGCCGAATCCGGCGACGATCTCGGGGCGCACGACCAGGCCAGCCACCGGATAGCCGTTGCCCATCGGTTTGCCCAGCGTGACGATGTCGGGCTCGACCGAGTGACGCTCGTGCCCCCACATATGCGTACCGCTGCGGCCGAAACCCGACTGCACCTCATCCGCGATGAACAGGCCGCCGGCGCGGCGTACGACTTCGGCCACCGGCGCCAGCACGTCGGTCGGGTAGGCGAATACGCCATCCGACGAGAAGAACGAGTCGGCGATGAACGCTGCCAGGCCCCCTCCGTGGCGGCGGATGTCCTCGATCTGCAACGCGACCTGCTCGGCCATGCGCTGGCCGATCTCGCGCAGCGGCACCCGGTAGGAGTCCGGAGCGGGCACCGTTCGCACATAGGAACCGAGCAGGGCCTTGCGACCCAGCGAAGGCGAAAAGCCCGACGTGAGATGCGAGTTGCCGTGATACGCCTCGCTGGTCACGATGACGCCTGTTTTGCCGGTGTAGTGCATCGCGATGCGCATGGCCAGGTCGTTGGCTTCGGATCCCGTGCAGGTGAACATCATCTGGGCATCGCGAATCGACGTATTGAATGTCGCGCGCAGGGCATCGACGTAGTCGAGGATCGGCTCTTGCATGTAGCGGGTGTGCGTGCAGAGCGTCGAGAGCTGACGGGCAATAGCGTCGACGATGCGCGGATTGGCATGCCCGACGCAGACGACGTTGTTGTAGGCATCGAGATAGTCGTTGCCTTGATCGTCGTACAGATAGACCTTCTCGCCACGCACGATCTTTACCGGCTCGGCGTAGAACAGCCGATACGACGGGCTGAGCAGCCGTAGCCGGCGAGCGATGTGCGCCTGCGTGGCGGCGTCGAGGTGAGAGATCGCAGACGGATTGAAGCCGTTCGGCATGTCGCCGCGCAGCGCGTCGGGGGCTTCGCACGTATCGGCGGTGTCGGTCGGCGTTGTCGGTTTCGATGTCGGGGTCGTGTTCATAGGGCAATCGGGGCGGGTGAGGTGAGCGGGCGAAGGGAGAACTAGAACAAGGCACGCGAAACAGTTTCGTGGTCGCGCTGCATAAACCAGCGCAGATGCTCCCATCCGGGCCGAGTGAAACGCAGGATGTAGGCTTCGTTTTCCGGAAACAGCATCGCACGCCATGAAGTGAGCAACGCGCGCGCCGCGACGCGCGCCATGGCCAGATGGGGAATCAGGGCTAGTTCTTCGGCACTGAGTCGAGCGTGCGCGAGATACCCACGCAGGAGTTCGCGCGCCTGAATGAACAGGTCGTGCGGCGCATCGGCGTCGAAGTCGAGCGGAAACTGGTTCATGACCGCGGTGGCGACGTCGACGGCGACCGCGGTGTACACGGTGTCGCCGAAGTCGATGATCCCGTTGACGAACCGCGGGCCGCCAGGGTTTGCGACGATGTTCGAGCGGTTGAAGTCGTTATGGACGACCTGCGTGCGGCAGCTCCGAAGAGCAGGCTCGATCGTCGCAAAGCGGGCGAATGCCTGCTCGATCAGCGAGCGATGCAACGGGTCGGCGATATGTGTCTGCAGCCCTTTCAGACTCGACAAGTGCTTGACGTCCCACGCCAGTACCCGGCGCTCGTTTGGATGATGGAAGCTGGCGAGGGCCAGTTGCAACTGCGCCAGCACTTCGCCGATCTCGTAATAATCGACCGTGCCGGAATTCAGCTTGTCGAGCGGCATGCCCTCGAGGTAGCTGTAGAGCCTCGCCGTCCGATGCGGATGTGCCGGTAACGCGAGCGATACGACAAGCTGCCCTTCCATACCGGGTATTACGCGCGGTACCGGCAACTGCGGCGCGACCGCGCCGACGTGGCGCATCGCGGCGACCTGCAAATCCAGTTCTTCGGCTGTCTCGCCGGGGTTGGAGACTTTCAGTACGTACCGTGCGCCGTCGCGGGCATCGATGCGAAAGGTGTCGTCCTTCTCGGTCGAGAACCGTGTGGCCGATCCGTCGATGCCGTAAATGCGGCGTGTGATCGCGACCGCGTCGGATTCGTCCAGACGTGTGAAGCCCACTGACAGGCCGCTGCCCGGCAGTGTATCGGCGGCAGCCGAGGCCGCGCGGTTCGTGCCGCCGGAAGCAGGGGACGGGGACAACGGCGACTCCATGCAAGAGAAGTGGACGACAGTAGTGCGGGACATTTTCGACGAGCAATCGGCCTGGGGAACGGCATCATTGGAAAAGTGCGATGCGACCCCACGGCAACCGTCGGAGATGGCGCAGGGGCGGTACGACTTGCTCACAGGCCGAGATGCTCGGCCAATTCGATAATGCTCCTGACGGGCGTGTAACCGTATTCCGGCGCTTCCGGCTCATGGCCGCGCAGCACATGTGCCTTGTGGACGATACCGAGGTCATGTGCGGTCATCAGGTCGTAGCGCGGGCTGGACGAGACATGCAGGATTTCGTGAGGCTGCACGTCGAGCTTCCTGAACATGTATTCGAACCCTTGCATCCTCGGTTTGTAAGCGCCGGCGTCTTCCGCCGTGATGACGGCGTGAAACGGCGCGCCGAGCTTCTCGATGTTGCTCATGATCTGCGAGTTATCCGCGTTGGTCAGACCGACCAGCCTGTATTTCTTCGCGAGGCGCGCGAGCCCTTCGGGCACATCCGGATGCGGTCCCCATGACGGCACCGCCAGATAGAAGTGTTCGGCCTCGCGTTCGACGAAGGTCACGCCGGTGCGCTCGCACGTGCGGCGCACCGAATTGACGACGACGTCGCGAAAGGGTTTCCATGCGCCGAGCACTTCGTCGCGCCGATAGGCGGCGAACAGCTTGACGAAATTTTCCATGGCGTCGTCGCGAAGACGATCGCCGTAGATTTCCCGCGCCGTGTCGGCCATTCGGAAGTTGACGAGGGTGCCGTAGCAATCGAAGGTTATGAACTTCGGCTCGAAGTCGATCATGTCGTCAGTCTCGATGAGTGGCGAATCCCCAGGGGACTCTTCAGTAAAGGGGTTGCCGCGAGCCGCTTCGGGCAAGCACCGATGGCAACCTCGGTACGTGAAATTTAAACAGGAGCGACTTCGCTATTACGCTGAATTGGTCGGCGCGAAAAACAAGATTTCATGCGTTTTCGAGACGATTGACGGCAGCTTCTGCGGTGTGAAACGGCACGATGCCGGGCACCGGGGACAGAACATGAGATCGCAATATCGTCATGCTGGCGGGGTGGGCTACTATCCAACCTGGCGAGGAGGGGTGCGAGGGCACTCATCCAGAGGCAACCCGACTGAACGAAGGCAGGGCGGAGATGAAAGCGGACTGCATACTTGACCGGCTGGACTTGCGCATTCTGGCCGAGTTGCAGAGTCACGGTCGCATGACCAATGTGGAGCTGGCGGACGCCGTTGGGCTTTCGCCCAGCCCGTGCCTGACGCGCATCAAGCGGCTCGAGAACGCTGGATTCATTACGGGCTACGGCGCAACAGTGCGGATCGAGAAGATCGGCGCGTTTCAAATCGTGTTTGCCAAGATCACGCTCACCGACCATCGTCGTGACGACTTCGTGCGTTTTATCGACGCCATCAGCGACGTCGAAGAAATCATGGAGTGCCATCACGCGACGGGTGGCTACGATTATCTGCTCAAGTTCGTCACACGCGACATCGACCACTTCCGTGACGTGATGGATGGGCTGGTGAAACGCGATATCGGTATCGACAAGTATTTCAGCTACGTGATCATTGCGTCGCCAATCGTAAAGAGCGGTTTTCGTCTGGATGCAGTCTCTCGGGCGGATTGAAGCGAACGGCTGCGCGCCGCCGGAATGGGACGGCCCGACGGAGCATGATGGTCATCGAACACGCAGCGCGTGAGCCGCGGCTGCTTGAGCGATACCAAAATAGGACGGGCAGATTTAAAGCGCCGTCGCGCGACGATTCGCGTGGCCCGGAATGCAGAGCGCCCAACCCCAGGATTCTTCTTAGACTTCTGTTCTTCCGTCCCGGAACGGGTGGGCGAGCTGATGTTCGCGTAGATCTAGGAAGATTTATGGTTGAAACATGTGAAAAACGGAAGATATATGGTTTAGCTGACGCTAATTGGTGCCGGTTCCACTTCCTGTTTCAGCCGAAAAGTGGAAGATATTTGGTTAATTCTCCGGACGCCAATTGAGTTCCTCCACACTCCAAACCCGGGCATCGATTCGTGTAACGGGGTCACGATCTCCCGATCTTCCTGACGGCTTCCGCGACTAACGACCACGCGTTATGACGGCACGATTCATGATTTCGGTCTGCTGAACGTGCTGGCCTCGGACGCGCCGACGAAGGCTGCGAAGCCTTCGCCCTCATGGATTGCGTGTTGCGCACATGCACTTTCCTTTACGGCTCCATGCTGCCGGACGTTGCTGCGACGATCCGCGCACGACCCTGGTCAAACGTACGAATTGTGCCGACGATCACGCCATGCTGTCGTTGCACCACCATCCGAAGAAGGGGACGCGAGGATATCAGAGCGATGCATTGTCCAATTCGTCTTCGACACCGCATGCCGCCGGGCGCATATCTCGCAATCGGATATCTATCGAAAAAATAACCATTTGGTACACGCATCGGCAGGCACTACAGTCACGCATCCCGCTGCCGGTGCGACACCGGCGATATCGACGTTATCCGAGAAGCCTGCCAAATGAATCGTTTGATGCCCTCGACGGTCCGCCGCGCCGCGGTCGCGCTGTTCGTAATCGGTCTCTTGCCAGCCGCCCACGCGGCGCAACCGACGCTGCGCGTCGGCATCGACGCCGAGTCGTACCCGCCGTTCTTCTCGAAGGATGCAACCGGCAAGTGGAAAGGCTGGGAAGTCGACCTGCTCGACGCAGCGTGCGGCAAGCTCAATGTGCGCTGCGAACTCACCGACATCGCATGGGACGGACTGATCCCGGCGCTGCAGAACCGCAAGATCGACGTGATCTGGTCGTCGATGACGATCACCGGCGAACGACAGAAGGCGATCGACTTCAGTCGCGCCTATTATGAATCGCCGACGGTTTTCGTCGGCGCGAAAAGCGATCGGCGTCGCGTCGATTGCGCAGTGCCTGCAACCTTCAAGGATCGCGTGATCGGCGTGGAGGCCGGCACGAACTTCTCGGCATTCCTCGATGCACGCTTCAAGCGCGACGCCCAGATCAAGGCCTTCGACAAGTTCGACAACGCGCTCGCGGACCTGGTCTCCGGACGGGTCGACTACGTGCAGGAAGCGAAGGGCCTGTTCACGGCGTTCCTGTCGTCGCGCGACGGGAAGGATTTCGAGGTCAAGGCCACCTGCGCGGATAACCCGGTGCTGGGTCTCGGCATCGGTGCGGGCGTGCGGCAAGGCGATGCACTGCGCGGCCGGTTGTCGACCGCGATTGCGCAACTGCAGCAGGACGGCACGTGGGATGCGATCACCGCACGCTATCCGAACCTGAAGGGCACGATCGAGAAGGGGCGTTGAGCCGATGGCCGCGGACGATTCGCTGCTGGCATTGCTTGCGTTCGGCGACGGCGGCTACGGCCGCATCTTCGCCGGCGCGTTCGCATTGACGCTCGGCGTCGCGTCTGCGTCGTTCTGCGCCGGGACGCTGCTCGGCATCGCCGGCGCGCTCGGCAAGCTGTCGCGGCACGCGCCGCTCGCGTGGCTGGCACGGATTTGCACGACACTCGTGCGCGCGCTGCCCGAACTGTTGTGCCTGCTGCTCGCGTTCTATGCGGTCGCACCTGCGCTCGAGTCCGTCCTGCACAGCAGCGGTCTGGTGCCCGACGGCTTCGCATTCGATCCGTTCATCGTGGCCGCGTTGTCGCTCGGCTTCATCCAGGGCGCCTATCTGACCGACATCTTCCGCGCGGCGCTCGTCATCGTACCGGTCGGGCAGATCGAGGCGGCGCACGCGTACGGAATGAGCCCGTGGCAAACCTTGGTTCGCGTCCGGCTTCCGATTGCGGCGCGGCTTGCGTTGCCTGGCGTCGGTAACGTGTGGCTGAACGCGACCAAGGATGCGTCGTTCATCAGCGTACTCGGCTCCTTTACGGATCTGCTGAAGGCGAGCCAGCTCGCCGCCGGTGCGACGCGGCATTACGTTTTCTTCTACCTGGTCACGGCCGCGCTGTTCCTGTTGTTGAGCATCACGTCGACGGGTCTTTTCGCTGCGCTCGAACGGTACGTGAATCGTGGCACGAGGCGCGCCTGCGCATGAGCTTTTCGCTGACGTTCCTGCTCGAGACGGTGATGCCGAAGCTGTTCGCGGCGGTGCCGACGACCCTGGCGCTGTTGCTGTTGTCCGGCATCGCCAGCGTGGTGATCGGCATTCCGCTCGCGCTTGCGGCAAGCTCGCGTCACGCACCGTACCGCTGGTCCGCACGCGGCTGGACCATGCTGATTCGCGGTACACCGCTGCTGGTGCAGCTCTATCTGCTGTATTACGGCTTCGGCCAGATCGTCCCGCGCGAATGGATGCGCGACAGCTGGGCGTCGCCGCTGTTGCGAGATGCGTTCTGGTACGCCGTCGTCGCGTTGAGCGTGAACGAGGGCGCGTATGTCGCGACGATCCTGCGCGGCGCGATTGCCGGCGTGCCGGCCGGCGAGATCGAGGCTGGCCATGCATACGGAATGACGCGGGCGGGTGTACTGCGCCGGATCGTCGGTCCGCGTGCGTGGCGACTCGCGCTGCCCGCGCTCACCGGCGAAGCGATCCTGCTGCTGAAATCGACCGTCCTCGCGTCGACCGTCACGGTGTTCGATGTGATGGGGACCGCCAATACGCTTCGTTTCGAAACATTGCGAGTTTATGAACCGCTGGCCGGCGCGGCGATCGTCTATGTCGTGCTGGTCGCGCTGCTGACGATTCCTGCCGCCCGTCTCGAGAAACACCTCAACCGCTACCTGACGCGCGAGCCCGACGATCGCATGCCCGCACGGCGCCGCGGCGCATCGTCCGGCGCGTGGGCGGCACCCAACTGATTCCTGCTTTTGCACTGAACACGACGATGTCCGATCCTCGCCCCTTGCTGTTTTCCCTTTATGAACAAGCCAGTGTCGGCTGCGGCGGCGCGCCGAGCCTCTGGACCCATCCCGCCGACGAACGGCTGCGCGCGAATACGCTCGCGTACTGGTCGGATCTCGCGCGCAAGGCCGAGCAGGCCGACCTCGACATGCTGTTCTTCGCGGACGTGCTCGGTCTGTATGACGTTTATGGCGGCTCGGCCGACGCGGCGCTGCGGTGGGCGGTGGAGTCGCCCGCGAACGATCCGATGATGCTGATCCCGGCGCTCGTCGCGCAGACCGAGCGGCTCGCGTTCGGCGTGACCGCGAGCACGACGTATGAACATCCCTTCGCGCTCGCGCGGCGCTTCAGCACGCTCGATCACCTGAGCAGCGGCCGGATCGGCTGGAACATCGTGACGTCCTACCTGACGAGCGCGGCGCGCAATTTCGGGCTCGACCGGATGATCGGTCACGACGAGCGCTACGCGCGCGCGGAGGAGTTTCTCGACGTCGTGTACAAGCTGTGGGAGGGGAGCTGGGCGGACGACGCGGTGGTCGCCGACAAGCGCGAGCCGCGCTACGCGCGCGGCGATCGTGTGCGGCCGATCGCGCACGAGGGCACGCATTATCGCGTGCATGGCCCGCACGTCTGTGCGCCGTCGCCGCAGCGCTCCCCGGTGCTGATCCAGGCTGGCTGGTCCGGGCGAGGGCGCGAATTCGCGGCAAAGCACGCCGAAGTGGTGTTCGTCGCGAAGTCGAATCCACACGAGATCCGCACCGGCCTCGATGAAATCCGGCGGCTGGCGGTCGAAAACGGCCGTGCAGCGGAGGATGTGAAGGCGCTCACGGTGCTGCGCATCGTGACTGCGCGTTCGTCGGCCGACGCGAAGGAGAAGTACCACGCGCTGCAGCAGCACTATCACCTGCAAGCTCAACTCGTCAGCTATGCGGGCGACACCGGCATCGACATCGATCGCTATGCGGACGACGAACCGCTGACGACGCAAACGGAAGGACTGACATCTTACGTGGTGCGACCGGACGGCAGCGGCAAGCCGCTGACCGCCGGTGACGTGCGGCGCAAGTTCGCGAGCGTCACGCGCGGCACCGACCTGATCCTCGTCGGCTCGCCGGACGAAGTCGCGGACCAGCTCGCCGAGCATGCGCGGCAATCGACGACGAGCGGCTACATGCTCAATCCGCTGATCAGCCCGGGTACGCTCGATGATTTTGCCGAACTGATCGTGCCGGAACTGAAAAAGCGCGGCTTGTACCGGACGACGCCGCAGGCCGGCACCTTCCGCTCGCGACTCGGCGGCGGCGATCGTCTGGCGGACAGCGCTTATGGTGCGTCATTCAGGCAATCTGGGGCGACTCGGTGTTGACGGCGGCAGCATTTCGTTGAAACGCGGCGGTTGCCTGCCGGCTTGTCGGCCAGGGCAGCGCGCCCTCCACATGGCAGCACTGTTTGCCACACCGTTGCGGCTTTTGGGGCGCGCACCGAACGTAACAGAAACCGCGAGGGCAACCTTTGAGGATGTTTGCGCAGATTGCTGATTTCGCAGCGATTCGTGGGTAACGGCATGCTTGCGGTTTCCGCCACGGCTCCGCGCAATCTCCCCATGAAGCATGGGTAGCGGGTCGGGCCGGGCGTGCGTGATGCCCGGCCCGGTTCTTCACTCAGCCTCGTCCCACTGCGGCGCGAAAGCCGGACTGACGAGGCGCTGATTCTTCGGCAGGCCGTCGATCAGCGCACGATCCGCGTCGTCCAGGTGCACGCCGAGCGACGCCAGGTTGGCGAGCTGATTGCGTTGCCCGGCCGCCTTCGGCACGGCGGCTACATTCGGCTGGTCGAGCAGCCATTTCAGCGCGACCTGGGTCGGCAGCACGCGATGCTTGTCGGCGATCTGCTGCAATTCCGGAATCTCCGACACGCGGTTGCGCGCGAGCGGGCTGTACGCGATCAGCGCCATGTCGTGCTCGCGCGCGAACTGCAGCAGCTTCGCCTGACCCAGCAGCACGTGGTACTCGACCTGGATCGCGGCGAGCGGTGCCTGCTTCCGTTCGACGACGTCGCGCAACAGCGGCAGCGGAAAGTTCGCGACGCCGATCGCGCGGGCGCGCCCTTGCTCCTTGAACGACACGAGCGTGTCGATCGTCGCGGCAAGGTTCCAGTCGAGTGCCGGCCAGTGGATCAGGAACAGGTCCACGTAGTCGGAACGCAGCGCGCGCAACGTGTTGTCGAGCGATTGCCGCATGCGCTCGGGGCTCAACTGGTCCCACCACACTTTGCTGGTCACGTGAATCTGCTCGCGCGGGACGTTCGACGCGGCGATGGCTGCGCCGACCGCCGCTTCGTTCTCGTACGCGGCTGCGGTATCGATGTGCCGATAACCGGATTCCAGAGCGAGCGCGACCGCGCGTGTGCAGTCGTCGCCGAGCATGGGCCACGTGCCGAGCCCCAGTTTCGGCATGTTCAACGCGTGGCGGTTGACGATGCATTGCATGAACGATTCCTCCTCGATGGGTTGAGCCGGTACGGCCTGCGCATGCCGTGCCGGCGCGTTCGTCAGCCGTGGGCGCTATCGCAGGTCGAGCGATGCGCGGCGGTCGCGGCCACTTCGCCGTTGGATGCCGCACCGCCGTGTGCGACGAACTTCGCGATGCGCCAGCCGAATACGATGGCCGGGCCGAGCGTCGTGCCGGGGCCCGGATAGGTGCCGCGGAAGATCGACGCGAGATCGTTGCCGCACGCGAACAGGCCGGGAATCACGCGCCCGTCGACGTCGACTACCTCGCCGTTCGCCGTGCCGCTCAGCCCCGCGCTGCACGCGAGGTCGGCGGGCCATACGGTCAGGGCATAGTAGGGCCCGGCGCCGATCGGGCGAATGCACGGGTTCGGCTGTTGCGCCGGGTCGCCATTGAAGCGGCTCATCGGGCTGCTGCCGCGCTGGAACGCCGGATCCTCGCCGTTGACGGCGTCGCGGTTGTAGGTCGCGACGGTACGCGCCAGGCCGTTCGCATCCACCTGCAATTTCGCGGCCAGCTCGGCCAGCGTCGCGCCCTTGACCAGATAGCCGGCACGCTCGAACGCCGCGATGCGCGCCGCGCTGCGCGCCGGCATCAGCAGGCCGAGGCCATAGGTCCGGATGAACGCCGCATCGACGATCAGATGGGCGGGCACGCTTGGCCCGTCGCCGCTGTCGCGCAGCATGCCCATCACGAAGTCGTGATACGAGTCCGACTCGTTGACGAAGCGCTCGCCGCGGCTGTTGACCGCGATGAGGCCGGGTTTCGCGCGATCGAGAATGATGTGCGGCCAGACGCTGTCGCCGTCGCCGCCCGATGAGCGGCGGATCGAGCACGGCATCCATAGCCCGGGGCTGTCGCCGCCGTTTTCGACCCGTGCATTGACGCGCTGTGCGCGGTCGACGCCGTCGCCGGTATGCGACGTCGGCGACAGCGACAGCGGCCGTGCCGCGGCGGGGAAGAGCTGCTGGCGCAGCGACGGATGGCGCGTGATGCCGCCGGTCGCCAGCACCACGCCGCGCCGCGCGCCGATTCGCCTGCGGCCGCCGTCCGGCGTCGTGACGATGGCGCCGGTGACGCGGCCGTCGTCGCGGACCAGTTCGAAGAGTGGCGTGTCGAAGCGAATCTCGACCTGGCGCTTGAGCAGGCTGTAATACAGCCGCGCGGCGAGCGCGTTGCCCATCACGAGCTGCGTGCCGCGCGGAAAACGCAGGCGGTCCATCGCATAGCGGCCGACGACCGCGATCGTGCGTTTGAAGTTCGCGACCGACGCGAATGGCGCGAGCAGTGCATTAAGATCGGCGCGCGCGACCATCATCCCGCCGAGCCCCATGAACTCCTTGCGCGGCGGGCGCACGCGCGCGAACGCGCGGCCGAGCACGCGCGCATCGAACGGCGCGGGCACGAGCGCCCGCCCGCCATAGGCCGCGCCGGGGCCGTTCACGTAATCAGGATGCGCGGCCGCGGCGACGAACTTGACTTCGCTGATGCGCGCGAGCTCGTCGATCGCATCGGGGCCGCTTTGCAGGAAGGCTTCGCGCGCGTCGTCGCCGCCGCGTGCGCCGACCACCGACTGCAGGAAGCGGCGCGCATCGTCGATGCTGTCGGGGACGCCCGCGTCGACGCTCAGGCGGGTGCCCGGCACCCACGTCGTGCCGCCCGACGTGGACGTGATGCCGCCCACCGCGGCCGTTTTTTCGCAGACGAGGACCGCAAGCCCCTCGTGATGCGCGACGAGCGCGGCGGTCATGCCCGCCGCACCCGCGCCGAATACCAGCAGGTCTACTTCCTCGTCCCAGTCCCGATGCACCGCGCCCATGTTCACGTCTCCTTCATGTCGTTCCGCCGCGCGTGCGGATGCCATGCGCGGCGGAAGATGCTCCGATAATTGTGGAATTGTATTCCAATAAATATAAAAATGGAATGATGTTCCAAAAATGAAATGGGGCGCCGTGCGGCGGCGTGCAGAAGCGGTGCACGATGCCGACGCCGCCCGCGAACCGGGTGCGCGTGGACGACGGCGCCGAGTTGAAGCCGTCGCCGCGCGCGGTCTAGCTGCTGTGACAGGCGATTCCGTTGTCACGACGTCGTAGAGCGTGACGCTCGACTGCGCGCACGGCGCTCGCGATCCGACCGCACGCGCTCAGGCGGCGGTATCGATCAGGAATGCGACCATCCGGTCGCAGACCCGCGCGAACATCTGCGTGCCCGTGACGGTTCGGCAGCCGCGGGCGCGCGCCGCTTCGATGAATGGCGTGAGCGGCGGCTTCGTGACGACGTCGCCAACGAAGGTCGTGGCCGGCACGCGCGACACGTCGACGGGCAGCGGATCGTCCGCCCGCATGCCCATCGGCGACGCATTGACGATCACGTCGAACGACTCGGGTGCGACGTCCGCGGCGGCGACGCGCACCGTGCCGCGCTGCAGCGTCGCCAGCCGGTCGACCAGCGATGCGGTGCGGGCCGCATCGTTGTCGCGCACGTCCAGCGACGCGACGCCCGCCATCACCAGCGCATGGCCGATCGCCGAGCCCGCACCGCCCGCGCCGACCAGCAGCGCGCGCTTGCCGCGCAGGTCGCAGCCTTCGTCGCCGAGCGCGGCGACGAAGCCCGTACCGTCGAACATGCCGCCGTGCCAGCCGCCGTCGGCGGTGCGGCGCAGCGTATTGGCCGCGCCGAGGAACGCGGCTTCGTCGGACAGGCTCGTGCAGAACCCGGCGGCGCTGAATTTGTGCGGCACCGTGATGATCACGCCGTCGACGTTGCGCATCGGCGTGATGCCCGCGAAGAAGGCCGCAAGATCGTCCGGCGCGACGTGCGCGGGGACGACCAGCGCGTCGAGTCCGGCCTCGCGCAGCGCGGCCGTCACGCCCTTGGGCGAACGGACCTGCGCGATCGGATCGCCGACGATGAAATGGACGCGGGTCGCACCGCTCAGGCCTTCGTCGAGCGAAACCGGCGTGGTCGGGGTCAAGGGGGCAGTCATGCTGTTTTCATCTCCTGGGTGGAACCGGCCTCGTCATGTACGATGCCGAGCAATTTCGCCTGGGTGGCGGTGTCCTGTTCGAGCGCGACCGCGCTGCTTTCGTGCGCGACGCGGCCGTTGACGAGCACGTACGCGCGATCGGCGATCGGCAGCACCATGTCGGCCTGGTGCTCGACGATCACGACGCTGGCGCGCTCGCGCAGCTTGACGACCGCGTCGAGCACTTCCTGCACGACGGCGGGGGCGAGCCCTTCGAACGGTTCGTCGAGCAGGATGGCCTTCGCCGGCGCCATCAGCGCACGGGCGATCGCCACCATCTGCCGTTCGCCGCCGGACAGGTGTTCGGCGCGCGCGTCCTTGCGCGTCGCGAGGCGCGGGAACAGCGCGAACATCTCGTCGACGCTCGCGCCGCCCTTGCGCGCGGCGAGCCGCAGGTTCTCGGCAACCGTCAGGTTGGGGAACAGCCGGCGGCCTTCGGGCACCATCGCGAGGCCGAGACGATTGATCTCGTGCGCGGGGCGCCCGGTGATGTCTTGGCCGTCGAACACGATGCGCCCGGCCGTGACGTCGGCGACGCCGGTCGCGGCGCGCAACGTCGTCGTCTTGCCGACGCCGTTGCGGCCGAGGATCGCGATCACTTCGCCTTCGTGCAGCGTGAGGTCGATGCCGTCGAGGATCGTGTTGCCGGTGTAACCGGCCTTCACGCCTTCGAGGCGCAGCAGCGGGCGTCGCGCCGGCGCGGCGTCTTCGTGCGGCGCGCCGCGTCGTGCGGCCAGCCGCGCATCGACCGGCCGCTCGCCCTTCGCGTGGCCGAGATAGGCTTCGACCACCTCGGGATGGCGCGCGACTTCGGCGGGCGAGCCGTCCGCGATCAGCCGGCCGCGATGGAGCACGCTGACGCGATCGGAGATCGTCAGCACGCGATCGATGTCGTGCTCGATCAGCAGCACCGCATGATGGTTGGCCAGCTCTCGGATGATCGCCGCCACGCGCACGCGATCGGCCTCGGCCAGCCCCGCGAGCGGCTCGTCGAGCAGCAGCAGGCGCGCGCGGGTCGCGAGCGACAGCGCGATTTCGAGCAGGCGCTGCTCGCCATGCGACAGGCTTTCGCAGCCGTGCGCCGCGCGATCGTCCAGCCCGACAGCCGCGAGCAGCGACCAGGTCAGCGCATTCTGTTCGCCGAGCGTGTGCGCGTCGCGCCACATGCCGAGGCGATCGTGCTGCGCGGCCTGTACGGCCACCCGCACGTTCTCGAACACGGTGAGGTTGCGGAACACGCTGAGGATCTGGAACGAACGGCTCATGCCGAGCCGCACGCGGCGGAACATCGCAAGCTTGGTCACGTCCTTGCCGTCGAACGTGATCGTGCCGGCCGTCGGCGACAACACGCCCGTCAGCATGTTGAAGAACGTGGTCTTGCCCGCGCCGTTCGGGCCGATGAAGCTGTGCAGCCGGCACGGATGGACGTCGAGGTCGATCTGTTCGGCGGTCACGAGCGAGCCGAAACGCTTCGACAGCCCGCGTACGCTCAGCACGGGCTTGTCCGAATCGGTGTCGATGCCGCCGGCGCGATACGGCGCGATCGTGTCGGGGCGCGCGGGAATCGTGTCGCGCACGAGGGTCCAGCGCGGGCGCCGCAGCAGGCGCTGCACGATGCCGTGGATGCCCTCGGGCGAGAAGAACGCGAACGCGATGATGATCGGCGCGAAGATCAGCCACCAGTGCTCGGTCAGGCTGCTGAGCTTGTCCTCGAGCAGGATGAACGCGATCGCGCCCCACAGCGGCCCGAGAAACTGGTGGACGCCGCCGAGCACGGTCATCAGCAGGCTGTCGCCCGCGTGCTCCCAGCTCAGGTTGTTCGCATACGCGCCTTGCAGCATCAGGCACAGCAGGCCGCCCGCGTAGCCGATCACGGCGGCCGAGATCACGAACGCGCGCAGCTTGAGCCGGTACGTGTCGTAGCCGAGGCTCGCCGCGCGCTGCTCGTTGTCGCGCAACGCCTGCAGCGCCCGCCCGAACGGCGCGTGCACGAGGCGCCACAGCAGATACGCGATGGCGATCACCGTCACGCACGCGAACACGTGGAAGTCGACGGTCGTCGGGAAGGTCGGGCGCGGCACGTTCTGCAGGCCGTTTTCGCCGCCGGTCACATCGGTCCACTTGAACGCGATCTCGAACGCGATCTGCGAGCAGGCGAGGGTGAGCAGCGAGAAGTACAGCCCGCGCCGGCGCAACACGATCGCGCCGATCAGCGCGGCCAGCACGGTCGTCACGATCACGCTGGCCGCCAGCGCGAGCAGTTCGTTGCCGAGCACGCGCAGCAGCGACACGGCGACCAGGTACGTGGCCGTGCCGAAGAACACCGATGCACCGAACGGCACGAGCCCCGTGTACGCGACCAGCAGGTTCACACCCATCCCGTAGAGCGTGTAGATCGCGATCTGGGTCGCGCGCTCGAGCGGCGTGCCGGTCGCGGTGAGCGCGAGCGACACGAGGACGAGCGCGGTGGTCAGCACCGCCACCGGGTGGCGGGTCAGATAGGCGAGTTTCATTCGAAGCGCTCCCAGCGTTCACCAAACAGCCCGCGAGGGCGCACGAGAAGGACGAGTGCCATCAGCACGTACATGGCGACCGACGAGCCCTCCGGAAAGAACTGGACGGCCAGCGCGGTCACGACGCCGACCAGCAGGCCCGCGACCACGGCGCCGGCGAACGAGCCGAGCCCGCCGATCGTCACGATCACGAACGCGGGCATCACGGCGGTCGTCGCCATTCCCGGCGTGACTGTGACGAGCGGCGCGGCGAGCACGCCGGCGGCGCCCGCGAGCAGCGCGCCGAGCGCGAACGCGCCGGTCAGCACGCGCGGCAGGTTGATGCCGAGCAGCCCGACCATTTCCGGATCGCGGCTGCCGGCGCGCAGGATCCGCCCGTACGGCGTGTAGTTCATGAACCACCACAGCACGACGAGGATCGCGACCGTCGCGGCGAGCACGAACAGCCGGTACTTCGTGATCAGCAGCGGCCCGTACACGAGAAAGCCGTTGAGCATCTCGGGCGGGCTGAACGGCAGGCCGCCCGCGCCCCACACGAGGCGCACCAGCGCGGTGAGCAGCAGCGACAGCGCGAACGTGACGATCAGGCCGAGCAGCGGCTCCTTGCCGTACAGGCGCCGGATGAACACCACTTCGATCAGCACGCCCACCGCCGCGACGAGCACCGGCGCGAGCACGACGGCAGCCCATCCGAACCGTGTCGACAGCGCGATCGCCAAATACGCGCCGAGTGCGAAGAGCGCGCCATGCGCGAAATTCACGATGCCGAGCAGCCCGCAAATGATCGACAGTCCGATCGCGAGCAATACATAGAGGAATCCCAGCACCAGTCCGTTGGCGACCTGGGACAACAACATTTCAGCCATGCCCTTACTCCAGAGTGCGGCCCGTCGCCGCCGCGCCGCGGCCCGTCGTGACGGGCGAGCGACGGGCCGCGACGCGCGCGGGATACGCTTGAGGCTGTGTCGGTCCGTGCGCCGCCGCGGCGGCGGGCGCGCGGGCTCAGCGCGCGGCCATCCTGCAGCCGATCTCGTCGCGCGTGCCGAAGAGACGGTCGAGGTCGGCGGGGTTCTGCGGCACGACGGAGATCGGGTCGAGCCAGTCCCATTTGTCAGAGATCCGGTCCTTCACCTTGAACACGCTCCAGCGCCGCAACAGCTGGTGGTCCCACGGGCGGAAATACGCGGGGCCGCTGCCGTCGGTGAGCTGAATGGTCTCCAGGCTCTGCACGATGTCCGCGCCGGACGTGCTCTTCGCGTGGTTGATCGCCTGCAGCAGCGCGCGCGCCGTGAACCAGCCGATCCAGGCCTTGTCGGCCGGCGGCTTGCCGTACTTCGCCGTGTACTTCTTGACGAACGCGACTTCTTCCGGCGAATGGCCCGGCGCGCTGAAATGCCACGGCTTGCCGTAAAAACCGGTCGCCGCATCGGCGTTGATCGACCACAGATCCGAGTCGCCGATGATCGGGCAGGCCACCGGGATCCGGCCTTTCATGCCCATTTCCGCGTATTGCTTCAGGAACGTCGACAGGTCGCCGCCCGGCAGCCCGAGCAGCACGACGTCGGGTTTCGACTGGCGGATCTTCAGGATGAACGAGCTGAAGTCGGTGGTGTTGAGCGGCGTGACGTCGGCGCCGGTGATCGAGCCGCCCGACTGCTTCAGCAGGTCCGACATCGCCCGCTGAATGTCCTGCCCGTACGCATAGTTCGCGACGAGGAAGTGCCATTTCTTGCCGATCGCGAGCAGCGACGGCGCGAGCGCGCGGCACGCGACGGGTGTCGGGCTCAGCACGCGGAACGTGTACGGGTTGCAGCTGCTGCCGGTCAGCTCGCGCGCGGCGGCGTTCGGCGCGATGTAGGGCGTCCTGGTGCGCCACGCGACCGACGACATCGCGAGCGACGTGCCGCTGTTCGTGCCGCCGATGACCGCGATCGCCTTGTCCTGCTCGACGAGCTTCTGCATGTTCTGCTGCGCCGACTGCGGATTCGGTTCGTCGTACCAGACGAGATCGACACGCCGGCCGCGCGCCTGGTTGCCCGCATCGTCGAGCGCGAGCTTGACGCCGTTCGCGATCACTTCGCCTTGTTCGGTCCACACGCCCTGCTTGGCCATCAGCAGGCCCAGCTTCAGCGGCTGCTCGCCCTGCGCGCGCACGATCGCCGGCGCGGCGAGCGCCGCCGCACTGCCGGCGAGCGCCTTGCCCGCGGTGACGAGCCACGCGCGGCGCGACAACGCCGGGCTGTCGGATGTGTCCGACGGATGGCTGGAAAGGGAGTCGTTCTGCTCGTGCTGGTCCGTCATGTGTCTGGCCTCCTGTTTCCTGGTCAAGGGTCGACTCCGCGCGGTCCGGGGGCGGGCCGCGCGACACGTGTCGAAATTTTTCGTGAATTCTAGTTAGAAGTGGAATAGCATTCAACAATCAAAGATGATTTCAATAAATCGGGGTATTCACCCGGTCGGTCCGGAATGAGAGCGACTCGACGCGATGCGGACGTCCCGAACAACGGAGATGACGAGATGGCAAGAAGACGGCTGGCAGTGATCGGTGCAGGCGCAATCGGGCGGATGCACGTGGAGCGCGCACGCACGCATGCGCAGGTGGAGGTGGTGGCGATCGCCGATCCATCGCCGGCGGCCGAGCAGTTCGCGCGTGCCGAGGGGCTGCGCGGGTTTGCCGATTACGCGGCGATGCTCGACGCGGTGCGCCCGGACGGCGCGATCGTCGCGACGCCGAATGCGACACACGTGGAGGTCGGCCTCGTATGCATCGCGCGCGGCGTGCCGGCACTGATCGAGAAGCCGGTATCGGACAGCGTCGCAGCGGCGGCCGAGCTGGGTCGCGCCGCACGCGAAGCCGGCGTGCCGCTGCTGGTCGGCCACCATCGACGCCACAACCCGATCCTGCGGCGCGCGCGCGAGATCGTGCAGTCGGGGCGGCTCGGCAAGCCGGTCGCGGCCAATGCGCTCGCGACGTTCTACAAGCCCGACGCGTATTTCGACGTCGAATGGCGCCGTCGCGCGGGCGGCGGCCCCGTGTTGATCAACCTGATTCACGACATCGACATCATGCGGTTCCTGCTCGGCGAGATCGTCGAGGTGCAGGCCCAGGCGTCCAATCGCGTGCGCGGCTTCGACGTCGAAGACACGGCCGCCGTGCTGCTGCGTTTCGACAGCGGCGCGCTCGGCACGCTGGCCGTGTCCGACTGCGCGGCCTCGCCGTGGAACTGGGATCTCGCGGCGGGCGAGGCCGCGCACTATCCGCGCCAGCAGGTGAACACGCATTTCCTGGTCGGCACGGATGCGTCGCTCACGCTGCCGCAGCTCGATCTGTGGGAATACCGCAGCGGGAAGGGCTGGCACGATCCGTTGACGGTCGAGCGCTGCACGCCGCATGGCGCCGATCCGTACCACGAGCAGTTGCGCCACTTCGCGGCGGTGATCGCGGGCGACGAGGCGCCCCTGTGTTCGGCCGACGACGCCGCGCGCACGCTCGCGGCGACGCTCGCCGTGCATCGCGCGGCCGCGACGCGCACGGGCGTGGCGCCCGCGGACGTCGCGGCGTAGCCGCAGGCGCCGGCCTAGCGCTGGCGCCGGTAGAACGCCACCGTCTGCCGCAGGCCGTCGTCGAGCGCGGTCCGCGGCAGGCCGGGCAGCAGGCGCTCGAGCGCGGGGTCGTCGGGGAACGCCGTCGCGATCGGCAGCGGCGGCCCGCCGGCATCGAGGTGCACGCCCGGCACGATGGCCGCGATCCGCTCGATCAGCGTGTTCACCGGGGTGATCTCGCCCGCCAGCGTGAATGCGTGCGCGCCGTCGATGTCGGTCAGCAGCGCGGCCTCGTAGGCGGCGGCGACGTCGTCGGCGAACACGAGGCCCGTCGCGCCGGTAAACGGAATCGTGTAGCGCTCGCCGTGCGCGGCCGCCCGGCACGCCAGGCTCGGCCCCGCGCTCGATCCGGTCTCGCGTCCGGCGCCGTAGACCACCAGCGGACGGAAGCCCACGCTCGCGATCCCGTGGTCGTGCCAGTACGCGCGCGCCGATCCTTCGCACGCCAGCTTGAACGCACCGTAGTGGGTTTGCGGCAGCGGCACGGTGCCGTCGTCGGGGCCGAACACGCCGGCGCTGCTCGCATAGAGCACGCGTCGCAGCCCGGCCGAGCGCGCGGCCTCGAACACGTTCAGCGTGCCGATCAGGTTGATCTGCGCGCCGCGCACGGGATCGGCCGCGCAGTCCGTCGTGAGGATGCCCGCGAGATGGATCGCCGCATCGCAGCCGTCGAATGCACGCGCCGTGGCGGCCGCGTCGGCGATATCGCCGGTGCGCCACTGCACGGCCGCGGCCCGTTCGGGCGCGAGCGCCTCGACGAGGCGAGGGTTGGTGCGCACGTCGAAACTCACGCATTCCATGCCGCGCGCCAGCAGCCTCCTGAGGATCCATGCGCCGAGAAAACCGCTGCCGCCCGTTACCAGTACTCGCATTGCGTTGCCTCCATGTCGTCACAAAGTCTTTGCTAAACCTTCTTTTGTGGAATAGTATTCCACTTCGAAAGAACATTCCATAGACGTCGCGATCGGATTGCATCCGGCGTTGGAGACACTGAACGGGCAAGACTGAACATGAAGCGTGAACCGATACTCGATTGCGACGTGCTGGTACTGGGCTCCGGCGCGGGCGGCCTCGCGGCGGCGGTCACGGCGGCGGCGCAGGGGTTGCGCGTGATCGTCGCCGAGAAGGAGGCCGTGTTTGGCGGCACGACCGCGTGGTCGGGCGGATGGATGTGGATTCCGCGCAATCCGCTCGCGACGCGGGCCGGCATTCGCGAGGACATCGAGGTGCCGCGCACGTACCTGAAGAACGAGTTGGGCGCGCAGTTCGATGCGGCCAAGGCCGATGCGCTGCTCGAACGCGGCCCGGAGATGATCGAATTCTTCGAGCGGAACACGGCCGTGCGCTTCGTCGACGGCAACCGCATTCCCGATTTCCACACCACGCCGGGCGCCGGCACGGGCGGGCGCTCGGTCTGCGCGATGCCGTTCGACGGCCGCGAGCTGGGCCCGCTGATCGACCGGTTGCGCGAGCCGCTGTCGGTGACGACGCTCAAGGGGATGGCGCTCGCGTCCGGCCAGGATCTCGCGCATTTCTATCGCGCGACGCGCTCGCTGAAGTCGGCGCTATATGTCGGCCGCCGGCTGGCCGCGTTCGGGTGGCACAAGCTGCGCTACGGGCGCTCGATGCATCTGGTCAACGGCAATGCGCTCGTCGCGCGCCTGCTGAAATCGGCCGCCGATCGCGGGGTCGACCTGCGCACGAATGCGAGGGCGATCGGTCTGGTGCGCGACGACGCACGCGTGACCGGTGCACGCGTGGCGATCGACGGCATCGTGCACGAGGTGCGCGCGGCGCGCGGCGTCGTGCTGGCTTGCGGCGGTTTCCCGCACGATCAGGCACGGCGCGCGCAGACGTTCGCCTACACGCCGTCGGGCCGCGAACACTGGTCGGCGGCGCCGCGCTGCAATACCGGCGACGGGATCAGGCTCGGTGAATCGATCGGCGCGCATGTCGACCGGTCGCTCGATGCGCCGGCCGCGTGGGCACCCGTCTCGCTGGTGCCGCAGCCGGGCGGCGATGCGGTCGCGTTTCCGCATCTGATCGAGCGCGCGAAGCCGGGCGTGATCGCGGTGACGCGCGCGGGCAAGCGCTTCGTGAACGAGGCGTCGTCGTATCACGACTTCATTTCCGCGTTGCTCGACACGACGCCGGCCGGTGAGGAAGTGTGCGCGTGGCTCGTTTGCGACCATCGCTTTCAGCGGCGCTACGGGCTCGGTTTCTCGAAGCCGTTTCCGTTCCCGACCGGCCCGTACCGGCGCTCCGGCTATCTCAAGCGCGGCGCGACGCTCGATGCGCTCGCGCGCGAATGCGGAATCGACGCAGCCTCGCTGACGGACACGGTATCGGCCTACAACCAGTACGCGAAGCAAGGCTGCGATCCGGCGTTTCACAAGGGCTCGACACCGTACAACCGCGTGCAGGGCGACGCGGACCAGCAGCCGAATCCGTGTCTCGCGCCGATCGAAGCGGGGCCGTTCTATGCGGTGAAGGTGTTGCCCGGCAGCCTCGGCACGTTCGCGGGCCTGGCCACCGATCGCGATGCACGCGCGCTCGACTCAGCCGGCCGGGCCATCGCCGGTCTCTACGCGGTCGGCAACGATTCGGCCAGCATGATGGGCGGCTGCTATCCCAGCGGCGGCATCACACTCGGCCCGGCGATGACCTTCGGTTATCTAGCCGGCCTTTCTCTCGCCGACGCCGCGCCCGAACCCGCGCGTGCCGGCATCGATTCATCCTCGAGGACAATGCAATGACACTGTATGACGTAGTGACGCTCACGGTGAAGATCGGCGCGAACGCGCAGGTCTTCGAAGGGATTCAGGCCAGCGGCGATCCGCAGGGCGGCAAGCTGCTCGGCGCGTGGTATTCGGACATCGGCACGCTCGGCCAGGTGCTGGTGCTGCGCGGCTATGAATCGGAGGCCGCGCTTGTCGCCGAGCGCAAGCGGATGCTGCTCGAAGGCAACCCGTTCGGCTGCGGCGAATCCATCATCGACGTGAAGACGGCCAGCTATGCGCTGTTCCCGTTCCTGCCGCCGATCGAACCGGCCGTGCACGGCGGCATCTACGAGATGCGCGTGTACGGCACGAAGCTCGGCAGCCTGCAGCACACGATCGACGTGTGGGAACAGGCGGTGCCGGAGCGCACCCGGCGCTCGCCGCTGGTCGGCGCGATGTATGCGCTCGACGGCGATACGCCGCGCTTCCTGAACATCTGGCCGTATGCGAGCGTGGACGAGCGTTCGCGCATCCGCGCCGAAGCGGTCAAGGACGGCATCTGGCCGCCGAAGGGCGGCCCGGCCCATCTCACGACCATGGAATCGACAATCTGCGTGCCCGCGCCGTTCTCGCCGTTGCGCTGAACGTGCCGCGTGTCGCGCCATGACGCTCAAGGAGACGATATGACCCAGCCTCAATCCCGCGCGCTGTCGCTGTCGGCGCTGACCGTGCTCGAACTGAGTCCGCCGCAGATGGTGCAATGCGCCGTCGACGCGGGCTACGACTACGTCGGACTGCGACTGCTGCCGGCTACCGACACCGAGGTTCGCCACGAGATCGTCGGCGATACGCGGCTCAAGCGCGAAACGCTCGCGGTCCTGCGCGATACGGGCATGCGCGTGCTCGACGTCGAGATCGTGCGGCTGAAGCCCGATACCGACGTGACGCATTACCTGCCGATGCTCGAAACGGCGGCGGAACTCGGCGCGCGCTACGTCCTCGTGGCCGGTAACGACCCCGACGAAGCGCGCACCGTCGAGCGGCTCGGCCGGCTCTGCGACCTGGCCGCGCCGCTCGGCCTGTCGCCGTCGCTGGAGCCGATGCCGTGGACCGACGTGAAGGACATCGGCGCCGGTGCGCGCATCGTCGACGCGTGCGGCCGGCGCAACACCGGGCTGATCGTCGACCCGATCCACTTCGATCGTGCCGGCTCGTCGCTCGACGCGTTGCGGGCGTTGCCGCACGCGTACTTCGGCTACGTGCAGTTCTGCGATGCGCCGGCCGCGCGGCCGACCGATGTCGACAGGCTGCTGTTCCAGGCACGCTGCGCGCGGATGGTGCCGGGCGAAGGCGGTCTCGACCTCGCCGGCCTCCTGCGCGCGCTGCCCGCGCAGTTGCCGGTGAGCGTCGAGGTGCCGAACGAAGCGTGGGCGAAGACGACACCCGCCGTCGAGCGGGCGCGCCGCCTGCGCGAAGCGACCGATGCCGTGATCGACGCGGCGGCCGTGCCGGCCTGATCGCGTAGCGGCCGCCTTCGCGGCCCAACGGGCCCGATCGGCGCCAGGCATTGCACTGGCGTGCGGATCGGGCATTCGAAACGATACAAGAACAACATCCCCGGAGACATCAGCATGACTACCTCGCAGACGGCCCGACGGCCCAGGCAAACCATTCAGGATCGCGAATCGAAAGATGCGCGATCGCTCGACGTTCAACAGTTTCTCGATACGCGGCCGGTGGGCTCGTTCCAGTGGCTCGTGCTGTTGTTGTGCATGCTGATCGTGATGCTCGACGGGCTCGACACGGTGATGATCGGCTTCATCGCGCCGTCGATTTCCAGCGCGTGGTCGATTCCGCGCGACGCGCTGGGCCCGGTGATGAGCGGCGGCCTGCTCGGTCTCGCGTTCGGTGCGCTCACGGCCGGCCCGATGTCCGACCGCTACGGCCGCAAGACGGTGATGGTCAGCGCGGTGATGTTCTTCGGCCTGTGGAGCATCGCGTCGGCGTTTGCGACCGGCGTGGTGTCGCTGACGGTGCTGCGCTTTCTGACCGGCATCGGCCTGGGCGCGTCGATGCCGAACGCGGCCACGCTGATGGCCGAATATGCGCCGCCGCGGCGGCGCGCGCTGATGGTGACGGCCGTGTTCTGCGGCTTTACCTTCGGGGCGGCTGGCGGCGGCTTCGTGAGCGCGTGGCTGATCGAAACGTGGGGCTGGCATTCGGTCCTGCTGCTCGGTGGCGTGCTGCCGGTCGCATACGTGCCCATCCTCGTCAAATGGCTGCCGGAATCCGCGCGCTATCTCGCGCTGTCGGAGCCGCGCCGCGCACGGCTCATCGGCGTGCTGAATCGCGTGCAGCCCGGCGTGGCCGACGCACGCACGCGTTTCGTGTCGGCCGAGCCGGTGCGCGATGCGCGCAGCCCCGTCCGCGCGATTCTGTCGCGCGAACATGCATTCGGCACGGTGATGCTGTGGATCTGCTACTTCGCGGGCTTGCTGACCGTCTATCTGCTCGGCAACTGGCTGCCGACGCTGATTCGCGGGCTCGGGTTTTCGCTCGCCGAGGCGGCGATCGTCGGCGCACTGTTCCAGGCCGGCGGCACGGTCGGCTCGCTGCTGATCGGCTGGCAGATGGACCGCTTCAATCCGCACGCCGCGCTCGGCGCGACCGTGCTCGCCGGCGGCGCACTCGCGTGGTACATGGGCGTGTCGGCCCATCCGTTCACCATGATCTGCGTGCTGGCGTTCGGCATCGGCTATTGCATGAACGGTTCGAATACGGGCTTCTGCGCGCTGGCGGCCGGCTCCTATCCGACGGAGATGCGGGCCACCGGGACCAGCTGGATGCTCGGCGTCGGCCGCTTCGGCGGCATTGCGGGCGCGATGCTGGGCGCGGCCATGCTTCATGCGAACTGGAGCTTCGGCCAGGTCTTCGCGGCGCTTGCGGTGCCGGCGGCCGTGGGCGGCGCAGCGGTGCTGCTCAAGGGCGTGCGCCATCGCGGCACGTTCGTGGCCGTGAGCGGGGCGGCCGGCCATTGACGGCGGGCGCGGCGCCACGGCCACGGTCGCGGCGCCGCGCAAATTCGCTTGAATTCCAGTGTGGAATTATGTTCTTATCTGACATTCACCATACGGACGAGAAGGCGCCATGGCAGGAAATCTCGAGCGTGCGCTCGCAGTGCTGGAATTACTGGCAAAGAACGGCGGCCGCATGCAGCTGGCCACCATTGCCGATACGCTGAACATTCCGCGCAGCGGCACGCATCGCCTGCTGTCGATGTTGATCGACGAAGGGTTCGTGCGTCAGGACGAAGAGCACGGCGAGTACATGCTGGCTCTGAAGCTGGTGTCGCTCGCGCTGATCTACCTGTCGACGAGCGGGGTGTTCGACATTTCCCAGCCGGTGCTCGATCGCCTGGCCGAGTCGTCCGGCGAACTGGCGCGGCTCGGTGTGGTCGAGGACGATCACATCACGTTCGTCGGCAAGGCGCAGGGCGCGAAATCCGGCCTGCGTTACGACCCGGACATGGGCAGCCAGCCGCCGCTGCATTGCACCGCGAGCGGCCAGGCATGGCTCGCGACGCTGCCCGACGAGCGCGCGATCGAGCTGGTGTCGAAGCAGGGCGGGCTCAGCGCGAAGACGCAGAACGTGCCGCGCGCGCCGAAGACGATCCAGCAGTTCCTGAAGGACCTGAACGGCGCACGCGAGCGCGGCTACGGCGTGGCGATCGAGACTTACGAGATCGGCATGACGTCGATTGCCGCAGCGGTGCGCAACCCGGTGACAGACGAAGTGGTCGGTATCGTGAGTCTGGCCGGCCCGACGAGTCGTTTGCCGGAGTCTCGCCTCAAGGAGCTTGCGCCGTTGCTGCTCGAGGCGGCGTCGGACATGAGCGCGGCCACGCTCGGCTCTCCGTGGTTCAAACGGACGGGTGCCGGCAGCGTGCCCGCGAAGCTGGAACCGGAGCCGGTGAGTGCACCGAAAACGCCGGCGCGCAAGCGAGCGGCGAAGTAGTCACGAGGCGCACGCGGCCGTATCGAAACGCTCGTTAGCCTCGATACAGGATTGCCGCTGAGCCCAATATGGGCAGGATTGCGGGCAGGAGGCTATCTGCGACTGCGGGAGTCTTATCTGGCGGGTCTGCGCGAGCGATGGTCGGAGTCGGCTGCCTTTCGCCATTCCGGCGCCATGCCCGTCATGCAGCGATCATGAAAAAAGCCCGCGTTTCCGCGGGCCTCGTGCACTCAGCAATTGCCTTTCTTCGCCTGCCCGGGCGGGCAGAACCCGTTCCCCGGCCCGCCCTGCGGCGCGATGACGACCGGCGGACCCGGAACGTATGCGACGCATCCGCTGAGCGTGCCGACCACACTCGCCGCGGCGAGCCATGCGATAACCCCTTTCTTCACTTCGTTCTCCCGTTATTGAGGAAAGGGCCGTGCGGCCCTTTCGTTGATGCTGCCGACGCGTCAGAAGCTGAAATTGACGTTCGACTGGCTGGTCGTTGCGTTGACGTTCGTCGATTGCGTGGCACCCGACGCTGCGTCCGCCTCGATCGTATATTGTGCCGCGGCGGTCGGCGACGCAGCCAGCGCGACCGGCAGCGAGCCCGAGTAAGTGCCGACGATCGGTGCGGCCGTGGGCACGTTGAGCGCATACACGCCCGTATCCAGGTTCGCGTTGATCGACGTGATCTCGTACGCGTTCGCATCGACGGTCTGCAGTGCCCGCACGAACGCGGCGGCGCTTGGCGTCACCGTGCCGCTGACCGTGCTCATCGTCGATGCCGGCAGCGCGATCGGGGCGTTCGACGCCGAAACCGCCGTGGTCGTGTTCACCACGACCGGAACCGAGCGCACGATGCCCGACGCGAAGTTGTTCTGCACGATCACGACGTCGTAGTTGCCTTGCGTCGAGCTCTGGATCAGCGGCGACAGCACGAACTTCCCGGTGCCATCGGCAACCGTGCCGCGGACTACCTTGCCGCCTTGTTCCGCATACACCGTCGCGCCGGCTTCCGCCGAGGCGACGTAGCCCGAGATCGCGCCGCTCACGACGGTCGGGATCGCGGTGACGACCGGTTTCAGCGCATACGTGCCGTTGCCGCGCTGGACGATCGACTTGCACGCGTTGAAGTCGAGCACGAGGTCGACGAGCGTGTTCGGTTGCACCGTGAACGGCTGGATGATCTTGTAGCCGCTTTGCGTCGCGCTCGGCGTCGCGAGCGCCTGTTCCGTGCCGCCCGTCGGGACGACCGAGTTCGCGAGGGTGTTGCCCTGGTTCGGCGCGAGAACGAGGCGGACCTGCTGATACTGGCCGGCCGGCAGCGCGGTCTGGCCGATATCGGCGAGCACGCCGTTGGTGAGCGACAGCAGGTCGATCTTCTGCGGTGTCGCCAGCGTGATCGTCGACCAGCCGGCATCGTTATCGGAAGCATTCGCATTCGCATTGACGCGAACCTGCGAGACGGTCACGAATACGTGATCGAAACCGCATGACGGTGCATCGGTCATCGCGACGTGCAGCGTGCCGGTTTGCACGCTGCCGCCGCCGTCGCCACCACCGCAGCCTGCGAGTGCAAACGGCACCATGGCCGCACATAGTGCGGCCTTCCAGAACGTGTTGTTCATTGTTATCTCCCCCTCCGATGTGATTGTGGGTGCAACGAAGCATAGCTTCGGGGCCCGTCCAGCATGTGGACAGCTTTGAAACGAAGCGTAAATTCTGCGTCGGAGCGTAAGGGCTGGCGCAATTCGAGGGGTATTCGCGACGCAATGGCTGGGAATGCGGCTCGCGAAGAATGAATCCGCGGAGGGTGAGTCGCCGGGACTCGGCGCATTTGCGATCGGCGAAAACTTGATCGGTGAAAGCACCGAATCCGCCCCGATTATTTCCCCGCTATAGTCGAAGCACGAACGGTAGACGCGACGCCATGCGCCGCCACCGTTCAGGTAATGACTGTAGACGGGTGCTGTATGAAAAACACAATCGAAAAGACCACCGGACCGGTGTGGGGTGTGGCGGCAGGCGTGCTCCTGGCTGCCGCGGGACTGAGTCTCGGCATCTTCCCGAAATCGCTGAACAGCGCGGGAACCGCAAACGACTTCCTGGCGTCCGGCGTCGCGATGCTCGGCATCTTCCTCGTCGTCTATTCCACGCACGAACTACGACGAAAACGCATGCACTGAGCGCCGGCGCGCAGAACGTTCCGGGCCGACTGGCTGCTCAGGAATGCGCCCGCCCGTCGGCGGCGCCGGCATCGACCAACAGATCGTCGACGATGATTTCGCCGGCCGCCCGGCCTGCGCGCAGCGCATCGACGCTGTCGTCGAACAGGCGGCCGCCATCGTCGCCAAGCCGGACCGGCGCCAGCAGGTGCGGCGCGATGCCGGCCGCGCGAACCTGCACGACCGCGACGAACCCGAACCGCAGCGGGGCGGGTGACGCGTGGTCGCGCGGTTCGTCGAGCCGGAATTCGCAGCGGACATCGATGGTGTATCCGCGGTAGGTGTACGCACTGTTCATCTGCAGCTCGCTCGGAAGGGAACGCGACGACGGACCGTGGGCGCATCATATCGGCTCGTTCGAGCCGGCGGGGGGTGTCTACTTACTTGGGGATGACTTGAGGATTTCGTGCTCGTAGACGAGTTCGACGATGCGCTTCGTCGGGATGCTTGCGCGCAGTTCGTCGATGCCGTCGATGCGAAACCACTTGCACTTCTCGATCTCGTTGCTCGCCTGGGCCGTATGCTCCGGGCCGACTTCGGCGAAGAACACGTGATGCACCTTCGCGAGCCCGGTGAACTGCATTGAATAGACGAGCGCCTGACCGGTGATGCCGGTCTCTTCCAGCAGTTCCCGATGCGCGGCCTCGAGCGGCGCTTCACCGCGCTTGATCGTGCCGCCGGGCAGCGCCCAGCGCGACGACACGCGCGCAACGAGCAAGACCTGCTGTTCGCGGTAGCACACGACGGTCGCGCGTTCCTTGACGGGGACCGCACTGGCTTCCGGCGCATTCGTGGAGACGGGGGCTTGAGGCATGAGCCGATTCTAGCGAGAGTCGGGCGCCCGGCCAAGTCGGGCTCGTCGAGCACGACGCGGCCCGTCGGCCGGGCCGCGTCGTCATGGAGTCCGTCGCGTTACTTCTGTTCCGGCAGGAACCAGTTCATCACGAGCGCGCAGATGCCGCCAGTGGCAACGCCCGATTCCAGCACGTTCTTCAGTGCATGCGGCAGGCTGTTCAGAATGTCCGGCACCTGCGACACGCCGAGACCGAGCGCGAGCGACACCGCGATGATCAGCAGCGCGCGGCGATCGAGCGGGATACCGGACAGGATGTTGATGCCCGATGCGGCCACCGCGCCGAACATCACCATCGCCGCACCGCCGAGCACGGGCTCCGGCACGGCCTGCAGCGCGCCCGCGACGACCGGGAACAGGCCGAGCACCACGAGCATGCCCGCGATCCAGATGCCGACGTATCGGCTCGCGACGCCGGTGATCTGGATCACGCCGTTGTTCTGCGCGAACACGGAGCTCGGGAACGTGTTGAACACGCCGGCCAGCAGCGAGTTCGCACCGTTCACGAGCACGCCGCCCTTGATCCGCCGCATCCACACCGGCCCTTCGACCGGCTCCTTCGAGATCTTGCTGGTGGCGGTGACGTCGCCGATCGCCTCGAGCGACGTGACGAGATAGATGATCAGCATCGGCACGAACAGCGACCACGAGAAGCCGATGCCGAAGTGCAGCGGCGTCGGGACCTGGAACAGCGCGGCCTGGTGCACGCCGGTGAAGTCGAGACGGCCGAGCACCGCGGCCGCGGCATAGCCGATCACGAGCGCGATCACGAGCGCGGTGCTGCGCACCCACACGATCGGCACGCGGTTCAGCAGGATGATGGTGCCGAGCACGAGGCACGACAGCGTCAGGTTCTGGGCGCTCGCGAACGTGCCGTTGGCCATCGCACCGTAGCCGCCGCCCATGCTGACGAGGCCGACCTTGATCAGCGTGAGGCCGATCAGCAGCACGACGATGCCGGTGACGAGCGGCGTGATCAGGCGCTTCACGAACGGCAGGATGCGCGACACGCTCATCTCGACGAACGAACCGGCGATCACGACGCCGAAGATCGCGGCCATCACGGTCTCGACCGGCGTGCCTTGCTTGACCATCACGCTGCCGCCGGCGATCAGCGGGCCGACGAAGTTGAAGCTGGTGCCCTGCACGATCAGGAGGCCGGCGCCGAGCGGGCCGAAGCGCTTGCACTGCACGAAGGTCGCGATGCCGGAAATCACCAGCGACATCGACACGATAAGGGTCGTATCTCGACTCGATACGCCGAGCGCCTGGCAGATCAGCAGCCCGGGCGTGACGATCGGCACGATGATCGCCAGCAGGTGCTGCAGCGCGGCGACGAAGGCGACCATCGGCGCCGGCCGGTCATTCGGGCCATAGACGAGGTCGTGCGACGGGTCTGCAGCGTCGGCGCCGTGGGAGGCGGATCGGGCGGGGGAGGCGGGTTGCATGGCGAGCGGGCCGGACAAGGTGGAAAGTGCGGCATTTTAGCCGAAGGGCCTGCCGGCGCCGCCCGGGCGATGCAATAGCCGGGATTCGGAAAACGGTGCCGGATCGGTGTTGACGAAGGCGCGGCACCGCTCGCTGCGTCAGCGTGCGCGGCGCGGTGCGCGCGTCGCCGGATACGCGCGTTTGCACACGTCGATGACGGCATCGCGCAGACGGCGATGCACGGGGTCGCCCTGCATGCGCGGATGCCACAGCGCGGCGATGAGGATCTCGGGCAGCCGGGCCGGTACCGCGAAGCTGCGCAGCCCCAGCGCGTCCACGAGCCCCGGCGTGAAGGCGTTGCCGAGGCTCGAGCGCGGCACGAGTGCAATCAGGTCGGTGCCGGCCGCGACGCGCATCGCATCGGGATAGCCGGGCACCACGACCTGCACGGTAGGGGTGGGCGCGAGCGTGTCTGCCGGATCGTTCGCCGGCCCGCCGAAATCGCCGAGTTGCGATGCGATCACGTGACGGCAGGCCGCGTAGCGCGCGGGGGTGATCCTGCCCGCCGCGAACAGCGAATGCCCGGCGCGCGCCACCGCGACGTGTGCATCGTGAAAGAGCTCGCGCGTGTGCAGCTCGGGTGCATCGTGGCCGCGCTTGCCGATTTCCAGGTCGACCGTGCCGTCGCGCAGCGGCGCCGGATCGCGGTCGAGCCTGGCAACGAAACGCACGCGCACGCCGGGTGCGAGTTCGCCGATTGCGGCGACCACCGGGCCGGCGAGCATGTCCATGAACGACGCCGCCGCGCGGATCGTAAACGTGGACGACAGCGTCGCCATGTCGATGTCGGCCGTTGCCGGCCGAAGCACGGCGCGCGCATCGCTCGCGATGGCATGCACGCGTTCGCGCAACGCCGTGGCGTGTGGCGTCGGCACGAGGCGGCGCCCTGCGCGCACGAGCAGTGGATCGCCCGTGGCGGTGCGCAGCCGCGTGAGCGTGCGGCTCATCGCGGAGGTGCTCAGTCCGAGCCGGCGCGCGGCACCGGTCACGCTGCCTTCGGTCAGCAGCACGTCGAGCGCGGTGACGAGGTTCAGGTCGATGTCTTCCATCCGGACAGCATACGACATCGAGCCGCGTGACATGGCGTTCGATGCAACCATGAATTGAATTCGGTGCGTCTGGTGCATGGGAGCGGGCGCGCCTATAGTGGCCGGATCACGGACACCGGCAAAGGTGGAACCCATGCAATCGACTGTAGCGAACCCCGGCACGCCATCGATCCTGCTCGTCGCGGCCTCGCGCGGCCTCGGGCTCGCGATGGCGGAGCAATTCCTGGACAAGGGCTGGCACGTCACCGGAACCGTGCGCGCCGGATCGGGGCGCACGAAGCTGCACGCGCTCGCCGAAAGCTGCGACGGACGGCTCGAGATCGAGACGCTCGACATCTGCGAGCCGGACCAAGTGGCCGCGCTGCGAGCACGCCTGTCGGGCCGGCGCTTCGACATGCTGTTCGTGAATGCCGGCACGACCAACGATCCGAACGAAACGATCGGCGAGGTCACGACCGGCGAGTTCGTGCGCGTGATGATCACGAATGCGCTGGCACCGATGCGCGTGATCGAGGCGTTGCAGGATCTCGTGACCGTGGACGGCCTGATCGGCGCGATGTCGTCGGGGCAAGGCAGCGTCGCGAACAACGTGAACGGGATGCGCGAGGTCTACCGCGGCAGCAAGGCCGCGCTGAACCAGTTCATGCGCAGTTTCGCGGCGCGCCAGGCCGGCACGCCGCGCGCGATGGTGCTGATGGCGCCGGGCTGGGTCCGCACCGAACTCGGCGGGCCCGGCGCGCGATTGACGATCGACGAAAGCGTGCCGAGCCTCGTGAACGTGCTGATCGGGAAGCAACGGCGCGCGGGGCTCGAGTACCTCGATTACCAGGGGCGCACGGTGCCGTGGTAGCGGCCGGCGCGGCGAGGCGCGCGCGCCGGGCCGAAAAACCTCGACTACGCGTACTTCCGGTCGCCGGTCGATCCCGGCCATATCGTGATCCTCGAGCGTTACCGCGATGCCGACGGTCTCGACACGCATCGGGAAACGCCGCATTTCCAGCGGATCGGTGTCGGCGCGATCATTCCGTTGCTCGATCGCCGCGACGTGACGCGCTACATGGTGCAGCCGGACACCGGCACGGCGACGCCACCGGGAGGCACCTGATGAACCCGTTTCAATTCCGTACCGTTCCGACGCAGATTGTCGAATTCGGCGCCGCGCGCCGGCTCGGCGCGCTGTTGCGCGAACGCTTTCCGGCGCTCGCGCGGCTGTGCGTCGTCACCGACGCGTTCCTGCATCGCAGCGGCGTGCTTGCACCCGCGCTGGAGAGCCTTGCCGCGCACGACTGGCAGGTGACCGTGATCGACGACGTCGTCGTCGATCCGCCCGAGCACGTCGTGCTGGAGGCGACCGCGCGGGCGGTGGCGGCCGATGCGGAGATCGTGCTCGGCCTCGGCGGCGGTTCGTCGATGGACGTCGCGAAGCTGATCGCGGTGCTCGCGCCGGGACGGCAGGCGCTGGCCGACATGTACGGCGTCGACAAGGTGACGACGTCGCGGCTGCCGCTCGTGCAGATGCCGACCACGGCCGGAACCGGCTCCGAAGTGACGGCCGTGTCGATCGTCACGGTCGGCGAGGCGCGCAAGATGGGCGTCGTGTCGCCGCACCTGTTCGCGGACGTCGCGATCCTCGACGCCGGGCTGACGCTCGGGCTGCCGCGCGCGGCAACGGCCGCGACGGGCATCGACGCGATGGTGCATGCGATCGAGGCCTATACGTCGTCGCGGCTGAAGAATCCGGTGTCCGACATGCTGGCCGTGCAGGCATTGACGCTGCTGTCGTGCAACCTGCTGAAGGCATGCGACGACGGCAACGATCGCCACGCGCGCGAAGCGATGCTGGTCGGCGCGATGTTCGCCGGCCAGGCGTTCGCGAACGCGCCGGTCGCGGCCGTGCACGCGCTGGCCTATCCGGTCGGCGGCATTTTCCACGTGCCGCACGGGCTGTCGAACGCGCTCGTGCTGCCGCACGTGCTGCGCTTCAACGCACCGGCTGCCGCGCCGCTGTATGCGGAACTCGCGGCGATCGTCGCGCCGTCGGCGACGGGGAGCGACGAAGCGCGGACGCAGGCACTGATCGACGAGATCGATCGCCTGATCGTCGCGACGGGCATTCCGCGCACGCTGCGCGAAGTCGGCATCGGCGAGGGCGACCTGCCGAGGATGGCGGCGGATGCGATGCTGCAGACGCGCCTGCTCGTCAACAATCCGCGCGAGGTGACGGAAGCCGACGCGCTGGCGATCTATCGGCAGGCGTGGTGATATTGGCTCGGCGCTGCGCCGCCCCGGCAACTCGCGATCGAATGCGACGCCGGGCGCTGGACGGTCGACGGCGTTAGAGCGCCGGCCCTCGCGGGTGCGACCGACATCGATCTCGGCTTCAGTCCGTCGACCAATACGCTGCCGATCCGGCGTCTCGGGCTTGAAGTCGGCGCGTCGGCCGTGATCCACACCGCATGGCTGCGTTTTCCGGCGTTCGAGATCGTGCGCGGCGAGCAGCGGTACACGCGCACGGCGGCGCACGTGTACCGCTACGAGAGCGGCACGTATGCGGCCGATATCGCGGTCGACGATGCAGGCCTCGTCACCGATTACGATGAGTGGCGGCGGACCGGCGCGACGCGTTCGCCGTAACGCGTCGCGTCGGCGGTGCGTCAGCGCGCGTCGGCGACCGTCACCTTGCCGGGAATCAGCTTCAGCGTGCTGAACGCGTCGGCGACGTTCTGCTGATACGCGAGCGTCGCATCGGTGATGGGCTGCACGCCGTAGCCGGTGCGCTTGAGCGCGACTTCGAGCGTCGGCGCGTCGAGGCCGACGAGCGGCGACAGTTGCGCGGCAACTTCCGGAACATGGTCGCGTCCCCAGCGATCGACCGCGTCGACTTCCTCGAGCAGCGTGCGCAGCACCTGCGGCTGCGCGGTCGCATACTTGCGCGCGGCGAGGTAGTACTGCGTGTTGCGCACGAGCCCGTCGCCGTTCGCGACCACGCGTGCGCCGAGCTGCCGTTCCGCCGCCGCCAGGTACGGATCCCAGATCACCCACGCGTCGACGCTGCGCTGCACGAACGCGGCGCGCGCGTCGGCGGGCGTCAGGTAGATCGGCTGGATGTCGGCATACGCGAGGCCTGCATGCTCCAGCGCCTTCACGAGCAGGTAGTGAACGTTCGAACCCTTGTTGAGCGCGACCTTCTTGCCGCGCAGCTGCGAGACGGTGCGGATCGGCGAATCGGGCAGCACGACGATCGCCTCGCCGTGCGGCGCGGGCGGTTCGTTGCCGATATAGACGAAATCGACGCCGGCGGCCTGCGCGAAGATCGGCGGCGTTTCGCCGACCGTGCCGACGTCGATCGCGCCGGCGTTCAGCCCCTCGAGCAGTTGCGGGCCGGCCGGGAATTCGAGCCACTGGACCGTCACGCCCTGGCTCGCGAGCCGCTTCTCGAGCGTGCCGCGCGCCTTGAGCACGACGAAGTTGCCGTACTTCTGGAAACCGATGCGCAGCCGCTTGTCGCTGCCCTGGGCCAGTGCGGGCACGCCCGCGAGCGGGCCGAGCGCGAGCCCGGCCAGTCCGGCGGCCGCGCCGTGCAGCCATTGGCGGCGGCGCGGGTTGGCCGGGGTCGTTTCAAGGTCTGCGTGCGGTGTGTCGTTCATCGAGGTGTCCTGCTGGCGGGTTCACGGGTCGCGCGGGCTGGCGGCGCGATCGGCACAGGGTGCAGCCGGATGCGGGCGACGCGAGCGACGCGTGCGACCGGCCGGCCCGCGCCGGATGCACGACGATACGGCCGCGCGGGCCGGCGGCCAACCAACGAATCCGCATATGCAAATCAGCGGCCGGGCGATACGGGAACGACGGGGCGGCAGGGCACCGCCGTGCTCAATCGGTGCCGAGCGGACTTTCCTCGATCGCATCGACGCGATCCGGATAGAACGCGAGGTGCGCGCGAATCGATGCGACGGCCGGGTACGGATGCTCGTACGTCCACACCGCATTGGTCGCGCGTTCGCCGCCGGCGGGAATCGAGTAGTACGCGCAGTCGCCCTTGTACGGGCAGTACGTCGCATGGTCGGTGCGTTGCAGCAGCGCCATGTCGGCGTCCTCGCGCGGAACGTACAGCACGGCCGGATAGCTGGCCTCGCGCAGCGCCAGCGCGCGGCGCGTATCGGCGACGACCTTGCCGGCCACCTTCACCACGACGCGCGACGGATGCGGTTCGACCGTGATCGGATGATCGGGGCCCGGTGATTTCACGGGACGAGCGGGCGTATCGGGACTGATCGACATCGTGGGTCCTCCAGGAAGAGGCGGCGCGCCGGCAGGCACGCCGTGCCGGAACGTGCACGCCGGGTGAATCCCCGCGCACCGGTGCCGGCGTTGACCAACCGATACGATGCGCCTATTCCGGAGAACCTGCAGGGGGCCGGAAGGCGGTGCCGCGAACGGCGTCGATGCACGACGCGGGGCGGGCCGCCGCAGCGGTGTTCGCGTGCATGTCCCCGGCGTTGGCGCGGACATTTTGATGCAGCGGCAGCGGGATGCATCCGCGGCGATAAGCAACGCGGAATTAATTGGTAAGCGATCGGCGGGCGGCGCGCGAAGATCGGCGGTCGTCATTCGCATGACAGTCCTTCGCTGACCGCCACCATGAAGATTCCATTCGTTTCATCGGCCGCGCATCGTGCGCGGCGCACATCCGTTGCCGTTGCCGCGCTTCACAGCATGGCTGCGTCGCTGCTGCTCGCCGGCGCGGTCACGCACGCATTCGCGGCGCCAGCCGGCAAGACGCTCGTGTACTGCGCCGAAGGCAGCCCGGCGGGCTTCGATCCGGGCCAGCACACGACCAGCACCGATTTCGATGCGAGCACCTACCCGGTCTACAACGGGCTCGTGCAGTTCAAGCGCGGCACGCTCGATCTCGAGCCGTCGCTCGCGACGCACTGGGACGTGTCGTCCGACCAGCGCGTCTACACGTTCCACCTGCGGCGCGGCGTGAAATTCCAGACGACCGCGTGGTTCAAGCCGACGCGTCCGTTCCAGGCGGACGACGTCGTGTTCACGTTCCGCCGGATGCTCGATCCCGACGATCCGTTCCGCAAGGCCTATCCGGTCAGCTTCCCGTACTTCAGCGATCTCGGGTTCGACCGCAACATCGAGCGCATCGAAAAGGTCGACGACGACACGGTGCGTTTCGTGTTGAAGCAGCCCGACGTCGTGTTCGTGCGCAATCTGGCGATGGCGTTCGCGTCGATCCTGTCGGCCGAATATGCGTCGCAGTTGACGGCACGCCATCGCGAGGCCGACATCAACCAGTTCCCGGTCGGCACGGGACCGTTCCAGTTGCGTGCGTACCAGAAGGACGCGGTGATCCGCTACGACGCGAATCCCGACTACTGGAAGCCGGACGACGTGAAGCTCGCGCATCTCGTGTTCGCGATCACGCCCGATCCGGCCGCGCGCCTGCAAAAGCTCGTGGCCGGCGAGTGCCAGGTGTCGGCATTCCCGCGGCCGGCCGATCTCGAGACGGTGCGGCGCGATCCGAAACTGGCGCTGTTTTCGGGGACGGGCTTCAATGTGGGCTTCGTCGCCTACAACACGCAGCATCCGCCGCTCGATCGCGTCGACGTGCGGCGCGCGCTCGACATCGCGATCGACAAGACGGCGATCATCAGGACCGTGTTCAACGGCGACGCGACGATCGCGACGAACCCGATGCCGCCCGCGCAATGGTCGTACAACCCGCGCCTGAAGGACGCGCCGCGCGATCCGGCCGCCGCGAAGGCGCTGCTCGCGCAGGCGGGATTCCCGAACGGCTTCGACCTGACGCTGTGGGCGATGCCGGTGCAGCGCCCGTACAACCCGAACGCGCAGCTGATGGCGCAGCTGATCCAGCAGGACTGGGCGAAGATCGGCGTGCGCGCGAAGATCGTCAGCTACGAGTGGGGCGAATACAACCGCCGCGCGAAACGCGACGGGCAGCACGACGCGATCCTGTACGGCTGGTCGGGCGACAACGGCGACCCCGACAACTGGCTCGGCACGCTGCTCGGCTGCGACGCGGTGCACGGCAGCAACCTCGCGAAGTGGTGCAACGCGGATTTCGAGCGGCTCGTCGGTGCGGCGCGCACGAACGCGGACGTCGCGAAACGCACGTCGCTCTACGAGCAGGCACAGGTCGTGTTCAAGGATCAGGTACCGTTCACGCCGATCGCGACGTCGATCGTGTCGCTGCCGATCTCGAAGCGCGTGCACGGGCTGACGTTCTCGCCGCTCGGCGGGCACCGGTTCGACGGCGTGTGGCTGGATTGAGGCAGGGAAGCCGGCGCGCGTGCGCCGGCTATCGAGGTGGTGGTCAGTTCAGGGCGACCGCGGCCGCTGCCTCGACCGGCGAGCCTTCGAGCGCGACGGATGCCCGGCCGTCGGGGCCGACCGGCACGTCGCCGACAAGCGTCGTGCGGTAGAGCTGGCGATCGAAGTCGAGGTCGAAGATGTCGAGCGGCGCGAGATGCGCGGTCGCGCGGTTGTCCCAGAACGCGATGCTGCGCGGCTCCCACTTGAAGCGGATCGTGAATTCCGGCCGCGTCACGTGTTCCCAGAGCAATTCGAGCAGGGCCTGGCTCTCGCGCGGCGCCAGCCCGACGATCGACTTCAGGAAACTCGGGCTTACGTACAGCGCGCGTTCGCCGGTCTCCGGATGCACGCGCACCAGCGGATGCTCGGTCACGAGCGGGCGGCGCTCGACGGCTTCGTCGAACGCGCCGGTGGCGCGCGCGCCGGCCGGCGGCGTGAAGCGATGGACGCCGCGCAAGCCGTCGACGAAACCGCGCAGCGGCGCCGACAGCGTCTCGTACGCACGCACGAGGTTGGTCCAGTGCGTGTCGCCGCCATACGGCGGGATCGTCACGCCGCGCAGGATCGACGCCCACGGCGGATTGACGGCGGCCGTCACGTCGGTGTGCCAGCCCGTCCACGGCCGGCGCACCGGCTCGCCTTCGAAACGCGTCGCCTTGCGATGCTTCGCGATCGAATAGACGGCCGGATGACCGTCGACGTGGCCGAACACCGGGTGGCCGACGGTCGGCTCGCCGAACTGCGCGGAGAACGCGACGTGCTGCTCGTGCGTGAGGAACTGCTCGCGGAAGAAGATCACGCGCCATGTCAGCAGCGCGGCGCGAATCGCGGCGATCTGCGGCGTGGTCAACGGCTGGGTAAGGTCGATGCCGCGGATCTCCGCGCCGATGTGGGCGGACAGCGGGATCACGTCGACCGGCTGGGCGGCGGGTTCGAGCAGGGCACTCATGCGACGCTCCTGGCGGAAGTGGACGGGGCGGACAGCCGGCGACATCGTGGCACTCGCACGTGTCGGCGCGGTGGCGGGAAGGTCATGGTCGGTTCCTCCGGTCGGGGAATGCAGGAATGCGGGAATGGCGCCGGCACGGCGGCGGCTCGAGCCGCCACCGTGCGGCGAACGTCACTGCAGCGTGGCGCCCGGTCCCTTCAGCACGACGCTGCGGCGGCCGTCGATGCCGACCGGCACGTCGCCGTGAACGGTCGCGCGACGCACGACGCGGCGCGCATCGCCGTAGTCGTTGATCGCATAGTGTTGTGTCGCGCGGTTGTCCCAGATCGCGACGTCGCCTTGCTGCCAGTTCCAGCGCACGGTGTTCTCGAGGCGCGTCACGTGTTCGTGCAGCACCTGCAGCAGATGCGCGGAATCCTGCGACGACAGCCCCTTGATCTTCTGCACGAAGTGCCCGAGCACGAGCGTGCGTTCGCCGGTCTCCGGATGCACGCGCACGACCGGGTGCTCGGTTTCGTAGACGGTCGACGTGAACACTTCGCGGTAGCGCTTCAGTTGCGTGTCGTCGGCATGCACGTGCGTCGACGCGTAGTCGTACGCATTCGTGTGCACTGCCCACAGCGTGTCGGCGAGCGCGCGCAGCGATTCCGGCAGGTGCGTATACGCGGCGGCCGTATTGGCCCACACGGTGTCGCCGCCGAACGGCGGAATCACGACCGCGCGCAGGATCGACACCTTCGGGTACGCGTCGACGAACGTCACGTCGGTGTGCCACGAATTGGCGCGCGCGCCGTGCGCGGAATCAAGTTCGAGCAGGTGCGCGCTGCCGTCGACGGACGGCACGGTCGGGTGGGCGACAGTCTCGCCGAAGCGGCGCGCGAACGCTTCCTGCGCGGTGTCGTCGAGATGGCCCTGGTTGCGGAAGAACAGTACCTTGTGGCGCAGCAGCGCGGCCTGGATGGCGTCGAACGTCGCGTCGTCGAGCGTGCCCGACAGCCGGACGCCGGCGATCTCGGCGCCGATCCGGCCGGCGACCTGGCGAAGCTGAAGCGGGACGGCGGCCGTGCGCGGCACGGCGGCGTGCGAAGCATGCGATGACGGGTGAGCGGCGTGCTGGACTTCGGACATCGGGAGTCTCCTGGGTCGGGTCGGTCGAGTCTCCATTCAAGCAGGGTCCGCGCGGAACCGGAACCGATCAATCGTCACAACCTTAGCGCGCGCCCTGATGATCGATATGTATCGTCATGCTGAGCGATGCGTGCGTACGTGGCGTCAGGCCGGCCGCGTTGCCGCATTACCACGCGAGCCGCCATGCGCCGATGCGGTGCGTATCGGACGCCGTGATGCGTGTTGCACCGTTGCCGCTGCCGCCGTCGCCCGGCGGATCCCGATCGTCGAAATCGGCGAGCACGGTATCGCGCAGCCGCGCGAATGCCGGCGAGTCGCGCCGGCGCGGCCGCTGCAACGCGACGTCGACGATGCGCTCGATGCGCCCCGGGCGCGGTGCCATCGTGACGACGCGATCGCCGAGATAGACGGCTTCGTCGACATCGTGCGTGACGAGCACCATCGTGATGCGTTCCTGTTCCCAGATGCGCAGCAGTTCGTTCTGCATCCGCGCGCGCGTCTGTGCATCGAGTGCGCCGAACGGTTCGTCGAGCAGCAGCACGCGCGGGCGATTCACGAGGCCGCGCGCGATCGCGACGCGCTGCGCCATCCCGCCCGACAACTGGTTCGGGTATGCGTGCTCGAAGCCGTTCAACCCGACGAGCGCGATGTGCTCGTCGACCGCGCGGCGCTTGGCCGGCGCGTCGAGCGGCGCGTTGCGCAGCGCGGCCTCGACGTTCTGCTCGACCGTCAGCCACGGGAACAGCCGGTGATCCTGGAACACGATCCCGCGCTGCAGCGACGTGTCGCGCACCAATGCATCTCCGGCGCGGATCTCGCCCGCGTAGTCGGTATCGAGCCCGGCGATCAGCCGCAGCAACGTCGACTTGCCGCAGCCGCTCGCGCCGACGATCGTGACGAACTCGCCGGCACGCACGTGCAGCGACACGTCGTCGAGCACGGCGAGCGATGCGCCGCGTTGCGCATAGCGTTTGCTCACGTGGAGGATATCGAGCGAATCGGAGGCGAGGGTCGTCATGGCGGAAAGGTAAGCGACTGGAAGGAAGAGGGCGATCAGCGGCGCAAGTCGCCGCGCCGGGCCAGCACCTTGCGTTCGATTGCACGCGCGATCGCGTTCAGCGCCCAGCCGGTCACGCCGACGACAACGATCCCGAACAGCACGAGGTCCATCCGGAACTGCTCGCTGCCGTCGATCAGCGTGTTGCCGATTCCGCTGCCCGCGACGAGCAGGTACTCGGCGCCGAGCGTCGCGAGCCACGAGTAGATGAGGCCGAGATACAGCCCGGTGAAGATCGACGGCAGCGCGGCGGGCAGGATCACGTAGCGCACCAGCTGGAGCCGCGAATAACGCAGCGCGCGGGCCACCTCGACATACGCGCGCGGCACCGCATGGATGCCGTCGCACGTATGCGCGGCGACGGGCAGCAGCGCGGCGAGCGACAGGAATACGACCTTGGCGACGTCGTCAAGGCCGAACCAGACGGAGATCAGCGGAATCCACGCGAACAGAGAGATCTGCTTGAACGTGTCGAAGCTTGGGCCGACCACGCGCGCGGCGATGCGCGACAGCCCGAGCGCGGTGCCGAGCAGCAGGCCGCCGGTCGCGCCGATCGCGAAGCCGCACGCTTCGCGTGCGAGCGATGCCGACAGCGCGCGCGCCAGCGCGCCGCTGGTCGTCTGGGTCCACGCCGTGTGCAGCACGTCGGCCGGGCCGACCAGCAGGCCGCTTTTGACGAGGTGCGCGGACGAGACGGCCCACCAGAGCGCGAGCGCGGCGAGCGGCAGGACGAAGCCGCGCCAGTCGGGCACGGGAACGCGACGGGCGAGCGCGACGGCGGAGGAGGTGGCGGGGGAGGCGGCGTCGGGCGGCGACATGTCGGCAAGCGGCATGGGAGAGATCCTTGAAGCGGGTTCAGCCGCGGAACGCGGACGGCACGCCGCGGCGCAGCCGTGCCTCGAGCGCGTCGAGCAGCCGGTTGATCACGAGGCCGACCGCGCCGACGACGATCACCGCCGCCATCACGAGATCGAGCTGGAACAGCTGACGGCCGTACACGATCAGGTAGCCGAGCCCTTCCGACGATGCGACGAGTTCGACGACGACGAGCGCGAGCCACGATTTCGTGAACGCGAGCCGCACGCCCGTCGCGAGCGTCGGGATCGCGGCCGGCAGCACGACGTGGACGATGCGCTGGCGGCGCGTGTAGCCGAACACGCGCGCGACTTCATCGAGGGCGGGCGGCGTCTGGCGGAACCCCTGCAGCGTGCTCATCGTCACGGGAACGAGTGCCGCGTGCGCGATCAGCAGGTATTTCAGCGGCTCGCCGACGCCGACGAGCAGCAGCAGGAACGGCAGCCAGCCGAGCACGGGAATCTGCACGAGCGCGTTGAAGCTGGGCAGCACGCAGGCTTCAAGCGTGCGCGACAGGCCGAGCGCCGCACCGGTCGCGAAACCGAGCAGCGTCCCGGCCGCGAAGCCGACCAGCACGCGCTGCAGGCTGATCAGCGTGTGGCGCGCGAGATCGCCGCTGGCCGCGAGTTCGGCGAGCGAGTCGGCGACTTGTGCGGGCGGCGGCAGGATCTGCGGCGCGATCCAGCCGCGTGTGCTGCCGACGGTCCACAACGCGAACAGCAACGCGGGCAGCGCCCACGGCGCGAGCCGCCACGCCACGCGCTTCACGGCCGCCGCGCGGGACGGCGTGGCGAGCGCGTGCGGGTCGGACGACGGAATCGGGATCGCGGTGTCGCTCATCGGGGCGGGTCCGGGTCAGGAGAGGGGCTTGCCTGCCGCGTCGTAGCGCGGCCAGTAGTGCTCGAGCTTCTGCGTGCGCAATGCGTTGTCGAGATACTTCGGCTCGAACCAGCCGTCGACGTCGACCGGCTGGCGGATCAGTTTCAGCTTCAGTGCATCCTGCGCGACGGCCTTGTAGCGTGCGATCACGAACGGATCGATCAGCGGCGACAGGCGGTCCTTCAGGCGCTGGTTCGCATAGTCGGCCTGCCACGACGCATAGGGCACGCCGCTTTTCGCCCACAGCCTGAACAGCGCATCGCGGTTCGCCTCGTCGGACGACCATTGCGCTCCCTTCACGAACGCGTTGACGACGCGCTGCACGATGTCCGGATGCGCGCGCTCGAAGTCGTCGAGCACGAGCAGGTGGGTCTGGCGCGTGAACTGCGGGCCGTCGTTCTGCGATTCGTAGATGATCTTCGCGAGGCCCGCGTCGCGCAGTTTGTACAACTGATAGTCGCCGATCGATGCGTCGATGCCCTTCGACGCGAGCGCGGCGAGCGAACTCGCGGCGTCGAGATTGATCACGCGCAGGTCGCGTTCGCTCAGGCTGTTCTTCGCAAGTGCGTTGTCGGCGACGAGCTGCAGGTTGGTGCCGCGGAAGATCGACACGCGGCGGCCCTTCAGGTCCGTGATCGAGCGGACGTCGGAGCCGGGCGGCACCGCGATCTTGACGCCCGAGCGCACGCTGGCGGCGAGCAGCAGATGCGTCTTGATCCCGTTCGCGCGCGCGAGCACGGCCGGCAGGTCGCCCTGGTACGCGAAGTCGAGCGCCTTGTCGGCGATCGCCTCGTTGACGGCCGGGCCCGCGCCCTTGAAGAACAGCCACTGCACCTTGACGCCGTCCGCCGCGAATTCCTTTTCGACGAGCTGCTGGAGCTGCACGGTGGCCGCGCTCGACCCGCCGAAGCTCGGCGGATCGCCGGCACCCTGCTGGGCGACGCCGATGCGGATCGTGGCGGGCTGGTCGGCGTGCGCGGCGGCAGCGGGCAATGCAACGAGGGACGCGATCAGCAGCGATCGCAGCAGGTGCAGTGGAGACGGGAATCGGTCGATCATGGCGCGTCGGATGGCGAGGGGTGGAAATCGGGCCGGAGGGTGTCGAACCATTCTGGAGGACGCGTCGGGCGCGGGACAAGCAACGATTTGAACTATGCTTATCGCCGCGTTTCGGGTTGGCAAATCACGCGTGTCGCCGATTGGACATCGCGACGCACGCGAGCGCGGCGTGCGGGTCCCGCATGCCGATCGACGGCGTCATTGATCAGGCAATGCAATCGACGTGCGCAAGATTTCCCGGATCATGCCGGCGCGAGCGAAAAAAATTGCCGACCAACGCATGCGCGAGATCGTTTTAAATTTGCAAATGCGAATCATGCGGCGTATCGAAAAACTGAATAAAAATCATCGAATGGCGTGGCGGCAGAAATGATGCGCTCAGATTTAACATTCTTACTTCAAGCCGCGACAGGCCTTCTGAATCGCGATGAAAAAGCGGTAAATGATCCGCGTGTATTTCATCGTTGAAGACCGTTGGCCATAATTGCACTCCGACGCCAAATAATTTGAATTTGCCAAAAAAATTGTCTATACCCTAGACGAATCAGCGTGATCCGCATCGAGCCAATGCGGCTATGCAACAAACGCGCGAACGTAGCGGCAGATGCCATGGCCGCACGCCGCGCGTGGCAGCGATCGAATGGATTCCGGGGGATGCGCACGGCCCGATGCCCGGGCCGCCGCATGAGTCATGAATGGGCGAACGCAGTGCGCGCCACCGAAGCAACGCCGCGTCTTTACATTCAACGGTCGATCACCGACCCCGTCACACGGAGGTTGTCATGCTGCAATACGTCAAGACCTTGCTGCGCGATGAGCGCGGCGTCAGCTCGCTCGAATATGCGGTGCTCGCCGGCATCGTCGTGGTCGCACTGGCGGCGGTCGGGGTGATTCTCAGCAGCACGTCCGGCGGCTTGCCGGCCGTGTTCACCTCGCTGATCAACAAGGTCACGGCGCTGATCTGATCTCCTGGACCCGCGCGCCGCCGACGAACACACGGATCCGCAGCGGTACGACGTATCCCGCCGGGGCGCGCCGACGGACGGCTCTCCGATGCTCTTTCTCGTACAGTCGGCGGCGACGCTCGTGCTGGTGTCGCTCGCCACGCAAGATGTGCGCGCGCGGCGCCTGTCCAATCGCGCGGTGCTGGCGTTCGCGCTGCTGTATTTCGTCGCGGCGGCGCTGGCGCGCGAAGGGCTCGCGTCACTCGCTGGCCATGTTGCGATCGCCGCGGCGATGCTGCTGCTGTTCGGCGGCCTGCGACACGCGGGCTGGATCGGCGGCGGTGACGTGAAGCTGGCGGCGGCCGTATTCCTGTGGGCAGGCCCGACGCTGGCGCTCCCGGTGTTGACGCTCATCGGTGCGAGCGGCGCCGCGTGCGGCGTCGCTGAACTGGTGGCCATGGCGCGGCAGCGTCGCACCGCACCGGCCGGTACGATCGCGACGCGCGGCGTGCCATACGGCGTCGCGCTCGCGCTCGGCGGTGCGCTGGCCGTCTGGGCGCCGCTTCCTCACGCGGTTTCGCTTACCTAGACCGGGGGACGCACGCCGCCATGCCCAAACCCGTGAGAATGGCCGTGCTCATCGTCGCTGCCGCGATCGGCGCGGTCATCCTGCGCCAGCTGTATGTCGCCGCGTCGACGCCGACGGCGCCCGGCGAAGCGGCCGAGGTGCGCGTGCGCGTCGCGGCGGCGGACCTGCCCGAAGGCCTGCTGCTGCGCGACAACGATCTCGCGTGGAAGCGCATGCCGCGCACGCAGGTGCCGGCCGGTGCGTTCGTCGAGTCGCAACCGGACGCGGACCTGAAAGGCGCGCTGCTGCGCAACCGCGTCGACGCCGGTGCGCCGATCCGCGCGGATAACGTGATTCCGGCCGGCGCGCCGGATTTCCTCGCGGCCGCGCTGCAGCCCGGCATGCGCGCGATCTCGGTGCCGGTCGACGACGTGTCGGGCAACGCGGGGCTGATCCAGCCGGGCGACTTCGTCGACGTGGTGCTCACGCAGGAGATCGGCGGTTCCGCGACGACGCCCGGCACGTTCGAAGCGGAGACGGTCGTGCGGCGCGCGCGCGTGCTCGCGGTCGGTTCGGAATTCCAGCGTGCGAAGACGCCTGCGAGTGCTGCGGACGTGCCGGCCCGCGCGCGCACGGTCACGCTCGAGGTTGCGCCGCGCACCGCGCAGGTCGTGCTGGTCGCGACGCGCCTCGGCTCGCTGTCGCTGGCGTTGCGCAGCTTCGCGACGCGCGATCGCCGTCAGGCGACGGGCGGCGACGAAGCGGAACCCGATACGCCGCCGGTATGGGCCGGCGACGTGTCGCGCGCGGCCCGCGGCGCGGCGCGGGCGCCGGCTGCGAGAACGGACGCCGGCACGCGGCCGGCGTCGCCGGGCAACACGGTCGTGATCTATCGCGGCTCGTCGGTCGACGATGGATCGCACGGCAGCGGCACCGGCACGCCGGGCGTGCCGCCGCTGCCATCCGGTTGGCCGGGCACGCCGGTTGCGCCGGCTGCGCCCGCAGGCGGCAATGTCGCCGCGGACGCGACAGCGCAGGCGCCACGGATGGCGGCGCCGCAATGACGCAGTGACGATTCGGGCTGGCCGCCCGGCGGTCGGCATTTGACGGGAACACGCATGGTGCGCATCGTTCGTTGGATCGCTTTCGGGTGCCTGGCCTGCATCGTCGCGCCGGGCGTCGCGTTCGCGCAGCGCGCGCAGGCGGCGGACGCCGGCGCGGCCTTGTCGATCGCGACCGGCAAGGGCGAGATGCTGACGCTGCCCGAACCCGCGGCTGCGATGTTCGTCGCGGACCCGAGCATCGCGGACATCCAGGTGCCGTCGCCGCGCACCGTGTTCGTGTTCGGGAAGAAGGCCGGCACCACCACGCTGATCGCGCTCGGCGCGAACCATCGGCCGATCCTGCGCCGGACGGTGATCGTGCAGGTCGACACCGCGTCGCTGCAGGCGGTGCTCGACAGCCGTTTTCCGCAATTGAAGCTGTCGGTGTCCGGTGCGCCGGGCTCGCTGATGGTGTCGGGCAAGGTGCCGAGCGCGGCCGACGCGGATGCCGTGATGCAGTCGCTCGCGCCGTACCTGAACGACAAGGAAAAGATCGTCAACCGGCTCACGCTGTCGCGCCCGATCCAGGTGAACCTGCGCGTGCGGGTGACCGAGGTGAGCCGCAACGTCACGCAGCAGCTCGGCATCAACTGGAGCTCGCTGGGCGGCGCCGGCAACTTCGTCGGCGGGCTGTTCAACGGGCGCACGCTGTTCGATCCGACGAACGGTCTGTTCAACCTGTCGCCGACGGGCGCATTTTCAGTGCTCGGCGGGTTCCACGCGGGGCGCTGGTCGATCGACGTCGTGCTCGATGCGCTCGACCAGGAAGGCCTGATCACGATGCTCGCCGAACCGAACCTCACCGCGATGTCCGGCCAGACCGCGAGCTTCCTCGCGGGCGGCGAGATTCCGGTTCCCGTTGCGCAGGCCGGCAACACCGGGGTGATCACGGTCGATTACAAGCCGTTCGGCGTGTCGCTCGACTTCACGCCGACCGTGCTCGCCGACAACCGCATCAGCCTGAAGGTGCGGCCGGAAGTCAGCGAGGTCGATGCGAGCAACAGCGTGACGACGGGCAGCATCAAGGTGCCGGCGCTCACCGTGCGGCGCGTCGACACGACGGTCGAGCTGTCGAGCGGGCAGAGCTTCGCGATCGGCGGGCTGCTGCAGAGCCAGACGGCGGATACCGTGTCGCAGATCCCGGGGCTCGGCCGGCTGCCGATCATCGGCCGGCTGTTTTCGTCGAAGAACTTCCAGGACAACAAGACCGAAGTCGTCGTGATCGTGACGCCGTACATCGTGCAGCCGACCGGCCCCGGCCAGCTCGAGCAGGCGCTCGACACCGTCGCGCGGCCGAGCAGCGATCTCGAGTTCGCGATCCAGCGCAATCTCGGGATCGACCTGCTGTCGGGCGACACGCCGCGTCTCGTCGGCGCCGCGGGCTTCGTGTACTGACCGGAGGAGCGCGCATGCGAGTTCGAACCGTCGTCTCCGCCCTGTTGCCGCTGGCGCTGGCAGGCTGCCTGTCGGCGCCGCCGCCGATCAACCTGCCCGATGCGCGCGCGATCGGGTTCGACGGCGTGCACGCGGTGCCGCCCGACTGCGCGAAGCTGATGCAGCCGTCACATCTCGTCGATGCCGGGTTCGGGCGTGCCGGCGTGCCGTTCGGCTGCGCGACCTACACGAATCTCGCGACGATGCTCGCGCGGCCCGAAGATCTGGTCGCGCCGGTGCCGTACGGCGGTGCCGATGCGCAAGTTGCCGCCGACGCGGTGCGCCGCTACGTCGAGGATCGCGTGAAGCAGCCGGCATCGGACAAGTCGTTGACGACGACGACCGGCTCGCCCGGCCACTGACCCGTTCCCGATGCCGCCCATGAACGTCCTCGACCGCCAGAATGCCAAGCGTGCCGCTTCCGCCGGAGCGGCGGATCTCATCGCGGTCGTGTCCGATGCCGGCAGCGAAGACGTGATCCGCCGCGTCGCCCAGGATCTGTCGATCACGCGCGCCAACGTGCAGCCGGGCAACTGCGACGACGCGATCCGGCTGCTGCAGCAGCACGAGCGCTCGCCGCGCCAGCTGATCGTCGACGTGTCGGATTCGGTGCTGCCGGTCTCGGACCTGATGCGGCTCGCCGACGTGTGCGATCCGTCGGTGAGGGTGGTCGCGATCGGTACGCAGAACGACGTCGGGCTGTTCCGCAACCTGCTCGGCATCGGCGTGCAGGACTACATCGTGAAGCCGCTGACCGTCGAGTTGATGCGGCGCGCGCTGACCGCGACCGAATCGGTCGTGCAGGTGCGCACCGGCAAGATCGTCAGCTTCGTCGGCGCGCGCGGCGGCGTCGGCACGACGACGGTCGCGGTGAGCCTGGCGCGCTGCCTGGCGGGCGAGAAGCGCCGCCGCGTGGCCTATGTCGACCTGAACCTGCATGGAGGCGGCGCGAACTCGAGGCTCGGGCTGTCGAGCAACAACGGGCTGATCGAATTGCTGAACATGGAGCAACGCCCCGACGACGCGTTGTTCGACCGCATGTTCGTCACGAAGGGCGACCGCCTGCATGTGCTGTCGGCCGAACTCGCGTACGGCGAAGACGCGCCGCTGCGCGACGATGCGATCGCGATGCTCGTCGACATGCTGAAGGACCGCTTCCATTACGTGCTGTTCGACGTGGGCAACCGCGCCGGCAAACTGTTCGAGGACGCGCTGGCGGTGTCCGATCTCGTCTATATCGTCGCCGATCGCTCGGTGCACGCCGCGTACGAAGCCGCACGGCTTGCGCGCTTCGTGAGGGAGCTGCCCGGCGAGCGGCTGCTGTCGATGGTGCTGAACAACCCGCTCGAGCCGGTCAAGGGACGCGTCGCGCAGACCGACTTCGAGGACGCATTCGGCGGCGTGAGGCTGCGCGAGCTGCCGCACGAGCCGCAGACGCTCGCGGTCGCCGAGAACCTCGGCGAGCCGATCGAGGGCACGAAACGCCATGGCTTCCTGGACGAGATCCGGTTGCTCGCGAACGGCATCACCGGCGAATCGATGGCCGTTTCCGAGCCGTGGTACGCGCGCTTCGTCAAATGGAGGAAAGGATCGTGACGTTCGGTACCCGCAAACGGCCGACGCCGGAGCCCGCGCCGGCGGCTTCCCCCGCCGCGCCGCGCGACGGCGCACCGGCGCCGGGCCCGACCGCGAGCCAGGCTCCCGCATCCGCGCGCGGGCTCGCGGCGGCCGATACCCAGGAGGCGCTCATTCGCTCCGGCAAGTTCGACGCGATTCGCACCGCGGTGTTTTCGTCGATGAACATGTCGGCGGCGCTGATGAAGACGCGCGACGAAGTGCGCGCGGGCATCGAGCAGGTGGCCGCGCACACGGTCGAGCGCGAGCGCCTGAAGATCACGGCGGGCGAGCAGGTGCTGATCGTCGACGCGATCCTGAACGACATGTTCGGCGTCGGGCCGATCGAGCCGCTGCTCGCCGACGACACCGTCTCCGACATTCTCGTGAACGGCCCCGACCAGGTGTACGTCGAGCGCGCGGGCCGGCTCGAACTCACGCCGCTGAAGTTTCGCGACAACGCTCACGTGACGAGCGTCGCGCAGCGGATCGCGGCGGCGGTCGGGCGCCGCGTCGACGAGAGCAGCCCGATGGTCGACGCGCGTCTTGCCGACGGCAGCCGCGTGAACGTGGTCCTGCCGCCGATCGCGATGCGCGGCGCGTCGATCTCGATCCGCAAGTTCGCGAAGCGCGACATCACGCTCGCGCGGATGGCGCATCAGGGCAATATTTCACACGGGATGCTGCAGGTGCTGAAGATCGCGTGCGCGTGCCGGCTGAACATCGTGATCTCGGGCGGTACCGGTTCGGGCAAGACGACGCTGCTCAACGCGCTGTCGCAACACATCGAGGAGCACGAGCGGATCGTGACGATCGAGGATGCGGCCGAGCTGCAGCTGCTGCAGCCGCACGTCGTCAGTCTCGAGACGCGGCCGGAGAATACGGAAGGGCTCGGCGGTATCTCGCAGCGCGACCTCGTGCGCAACGCGCTGCGGATGCGGCCCGACCGCATCATCCTCGGCGAAATCCGCGGTGCGGAAGCGTTCGACGTGCTGCAGGCGATGAATACGGGGCACGACGGTTCGATGACGACGATCCATGCGAACTCGCCGCGCGACGCGATCAGCCGGCTCGAAAGCATGGTCATGATGGCGAACGCGAACCTGCAGCTGCTGTCGATCCGGCGCCAGATCGCGAGCGCCGTGCACCTGTTCGTGCAGGTCGAGCGGATGCGCGACGGCGTGCGGCGCGTGACCCGGATCACCGAGATCGTCGGGATGGAGGGCGAGGTGGTGATCACGCAGGACCTGTTCGCGTTCCGGCAGGACGGCGACACGACGCGGGAGGTGGTGAAGGGCGTGTTCGAGGCGTCGTCGCTGCGGCCCGCGTTCGCGCCGCGCGCCGCGTACTACGGCGTCGAGGACGCGCTCTCCGAGGTATTCCGGCAATGAGGACCGCGGACCTGCTCGCGCTCGGCGCATTCGTCGTGATCCTCGCGGCGGGCCTCGCGCTGTCCGCGTTGCTCGATCGTGCGCGCCACACGCCGGAGCAGCGCATTCGCGCGCGGATGCAGCACCTTGCCCCATCGCTGGCGGGGCGGGAGGCCGGTGCGGCCGCCGCGCCCGGCGTCGCGCTGTTCAACCTGCCGCGGCGGCAAAGCCGCGCGCGTGCGTGGCTGCAGCGTTACGTGACGCGCGTGCGGGCGGTTGGCGGCGAACGCGGGATGCGGATCGTCGTCGCCGGCACGATCGCCGGCGCGATTGCCGCGATCGTGGTAGTGGAGCTCGTTGCGTTGCCACGCAGCCTCCATCCGCTGATCTACGTCGGGCTGCCGCTGGTGGCGATGCGCGCCAGCTATCGCGCGCTGGTCGAGCGGTTCCGGCTGCGTTTTCTCGAAGCGTTCCCGGACGCGATCGACCTGATCGTGCGTGCGGTGCGCGCGGGCATTCCGGTCACGCAGGCGATCAGCACGGTGGGCGACAGCGCGGCGGAGCCGGTGCGCTCGACCTTCCGCACGATGGGCGACAGCCTGCGTGTCGGCGCGGATCTGAAGGACGTGCTGACGCACGCGGCAGACCGGCTGATGATCGCCGATTTCTCGTTCTTTACCGTGTACCTGCTGCTGCAGCGCGAAACCGGCGGCAGCCTCGGCGAAACGCTCGACGAGTTGTCGAGCATCATCCGCACGCGCCGCGACATCCGCCTGAAGACGCGCGCGTTGACCGCCGAGGGGCGGATCACGACGAAGATCATTTCGGCGGTGCCGTTCGTGATGATCGGCGCGCTGTTCCTCGTGAACCGCGCGTACGTGATGCTGCTGTTCGACACGCATGCCGGACGCGTGATGCTGACGATCGCCGCGGTGTTGCTGACGATCGGACTGCTGTCGATTCACAAGATCTCGAAACTGGATACCGCACGATGACGATGTCGATGCTGGCCGCCCGCGGCCTCGAACTGTTGCTGCTGCTCGCGTGTGTCGCGGTGGCGCTCGGGACGCCCGGCGGCGGCACGCGCCGGCGGATCGCCGTGCGCGTGCAGCAGGCGGCCGGACAGCGCACGCTGTCGATGGTGCCGGGGCGGCTGCAGCCGGGCGAGGTGCGTCAGGACCTGACGCGGCGGCTCGCGCAGCTCGGCGAGCGGTTGCCCGTGCTCGACCCGATGCAGCGGGCGAAGCTCGGGCTGCAGCTGACGCGCGCGGGGTTTCGCGAGCGGCGTGCGGTGTCGTCGATGATCGGCATCAAGCTGAGTTGCGGCGTGGTGTTCGCGGGCATCGCGATCGTGTTCAGCCCGACCATTCCACGCTTCGGCGAATACTTCGTGATCCGCGCGGTGGCGATGGTCGCCGCATTCGTGATCGGTGTGATCGTGCCCGAATACGTGCTCGGCGCGATGATCCGGCGACGCCGGCGGACCATCGCCGCGTGCTTTCCGGACGCGCTCGACCTGCTCGTGATCTGCACGATGGCCGGCAACAGCCTCGTATCGGGCGTGCGGCGCGTCGCGCGCGAACTCGAGCGCATTTGCCCGCCGCTCGCCGACGAGCTCACGGTATGCGCGGACGAGCTGACGCTGAGCGGCAACGTATCCGAAGCGCTCACGCATTTCGCGATGCGTGTCGACTTTGCGTCGGCACGCTCGCTTGCGACGACGCTCACGCAATCGCAGCGATTCGGCACGCCGATCACGCAGGCGCTGCGAACCCTGTCGCGCAGCGAGCGCACCGAGCAGATCGTCGCGCTCGAGGAGCAGGCCGCGAAGCTCGCGCCGAAGATCACGCTGCCGATGATGTTGTTCATCCTGCCGACGGTCGGCCTGATCGCGGCGGGCCCGGCGGCAATTCGTCTGCTCGAGGTGTTCAAGTGACACGATCCGTCATCCGTGCGCTCGCGTTCGCGGCCATGCTGCCCGTGCTGACCGGCGGTTGCGCGCCGGGCATCCAGACGAGGCCGGCACTGTCGCACAAGAGCGACGACCCGCAGGCCGAGCTGCGCATTGCGGACAGCGCGCTCGCCGGCGGCAACATCGATCTTGCGTCGACGCTGTACGAGAAGGTGCTTGCCCGACATCCCGATTCGCTGCCGGCGCGCCTGGGGCTCGGCGACGTCAGCTACCGCGCCGGCGATCTGGAGCGTGCGCGAATGCTCTATGAGCAGGCACGGCAGCAGGCACCCGCGGAACTCGGGCCGCAGGTCGGGCTCGCGCGCGTCGCGCTGCGGCAGCGTCGGCTCGATGAGGCCGCCCAGCGCTATCGCGACCTGCTGGCCGCGCAGCCGAACCTGCCGCTCGCCGCGCAAGGGCTCGGCACGGTGCTCGACCTGCAGGGCCGCCATGCGGACGCGCAGGCCGTGTACCGGGACGCGCTGCGCGCGCATCCGGATGCGCAGGGGCTGCGCGTCGACCTCGGGCTGTCGCTGGTGCTGAGCAACCGGCCGCGCGAGGGCGTGAACGTGCTGCTCGACGTGGCCGGGTTGCCCGATGCGCCGTGGCAGGCGCGCCAGAACCTCGCGTTCGCGTATGGCGTGCTCGGCAACACCGATTCGGCGAAGAAGCTGCTGTCGGCGGAGTTGCCCGCATCGGCGGTGGCCGACAATCTGCGCGTCTACCAGGCCGTGCGCGCGCAGCTGGCGTCGCGCCCGGCGCCCGCCGCCGCGCGACCGTCGACGGGTGCCGCGCTCGAGCCACGCGCCGTGCCACCCGCCGCGGGGGCCGCAAAATGACTCGCGGGGCGATGGGCGCCCGCCACGCGCGTGGCGTCGTATCCCTCGAGTTCGTGCTGATGCTGCCGTTCCTGCTGATGGTGCTGATCGGCATCATCGACACGAGCCTGCTTCTGTGCGACAAGGCCGTCATCACGAACGCGAGCCGCGAAGCCGCGCGTGCGGGCGTCGTGCTGCGCGTGCCGATGCTGACCACGACCCAGATCGCCAACGTCGCGTCGGCCTACACGCAGAACAGCCTGATCACCGGCGGCACCGCCACGACGCCGACCGTGACCGTGACGCAGGCGAACGGCACGACGGCGGGCACCGCGCTGACGGTCACGGTGACCTACACGTATTCCGGGCTGGTGCTGGGTTCGGCATTCAGCGCGCTGACCGGCCCGGTGACGATCTCGGCCAGCTCGGTGATGCTCTATGAATGACGCAGCCGACTCGCGCTGCATCGGCGCCGTGCGCGAGCGCGGCTCCGTCGCGCTGTTCTTCCTGCTGTTCCTGATTCCGCTGCTGTCGTTCGGCGCGCTGGCGATCGACATCGCGTGGGTGGCCACGGTGCGCAACCAGCTGCAGAACGCCGCCGACGCGGCCGCGCTCGCGGCGGCCGACGCGATGATGTCGCCGACGGGCGGCGCGCTGAACTGGTCGCAGGCCGCGCCGGCAGCGAACGGCGTGATCGCGCAGAATTCGGCGGCCGGCGCGCCGCTGGCGACCGGCACGGTGACGACCGGGTACTGGAACGTGACGCGCAGCCCCGCATCGATGCAGCCGACCACCATCACGCCCGGCCAATACGATGTGCCGGCGGTGCAGGTCACGGTGTCGCGTGCGCCGGGCGTGAACGGCGGCTCGATTCCGCTGCTGCTCGGCGGGCTGCTCGGCATCCCCGGCGCGTCCGGCAGCGCGACCGCGATCGCGGTGCTCGCCGCGCCGGGCGGGGTCGCGGCAGGCGGGCTCTTTCCGGTCGCGATCGACCAGTGCGTGTACAACCAGTACTGGAATGCGCAGACCAACCAGCCGCTGATCAATCCGCTGACCAACCTGCCGTACGAGTTCTCGATCACCAACGGCCAGACCTACGGCACGCTGTGCATGGGCGGCCAGTGGACGTCGTTCCTGTCGACCGCGTCCGACACGACGACGATGGGCGGCCTGATGGTGACCGGCAACCCGACGACGCTCAATATCGGCGACAGCATCTATCTCGCGACCGGCATCAAGGCGACGCTCTACACGTCGGTGCCGGTCGGCACGACGGTCGTGCTGCCGGTCGTCACGCAGACGGCGAGCAGCACCTACGTGCCGATCGTCGCGTTCGCGGCGTTCCGCATCGACGCGTCGCTTGGCAGCAGCTACAAGTACATCCAGGGGCACTTCGTCGCCGGCGTGAAGATGACCGGCGTCGCGACGGGCGTCGGGCCGTACTACGGCGTGTACGTGCCGCCGCGGCTCGCGTTGTGAGCGTCGTGCCGCGCGCGGCGCAGCAGCACGAACAGTGCGAAGAGCGTCACGGCCGGGCCGATCTGCGGCAGCTGCAACCAAGGGTTCAGGTACTCGGCGATCGGCAGCGCCCACATCAGCGCGATCGCGGCCTGTTCGCCGCGCCGCCAGCCGTCGCGCCAGCCGATCGACAGCATGCAGGCGATCGCGATGGCGAGCCACGCGAGTTCGTAGTGCCACACGTACGGGTTGGCCGTGAGCGTCGCGACCGTCAGCACGGCCGCGCGTATGCGGGTATCGCGCGACTGCGCCCACACGATGCAGGCAGCCGCGATCGCGATCGCCGCGATACACGCATGCGCGGCATACGCGGCGCCGAGCGGCACGCCCGCAAGGCGGAACGCCGCGAACGGCGTCGGCGACGCGAGCCAGAACACGACGCCGTGTTCGAGGACGATCGAGCGCGCGAGTCCCGCGCTGGCGACGAACAGGCGAAGCGAATCGAGGCCGCAGACCAGGACGCTCAGTGCGACGAACGTGCCGGTGGCGAGCGCGGCCCACGCGATCGTGCGCCATGCGCGTGCCGCAACCAGCACGAACGGGAACAGCAACGCCATCTGCGGCTTGACCGACAGCAGGCCGATGCAGAGGCCCGCCCACATCGGCCGCCGATCGGCCCAATGGACGGCCAGCGCCGCGCATGACGCGGTCAGGAATGCGTTTTGCCCGAGCGTCGCGGTGACGAACACGCACGGTGCGGCGACGAGCGCGAGTGAGCCGGCGCGCCGTGCGCCGGGAATCGTGCCGAGGTGGGATACGCGCCACGCGGCGACGCCGAGCACGACGACGCCGAACGCGACGAACAGCGGATAGCCGAGCGCGAAGGGCAATAGCGCCAGCGGCGTCACGAGCAGCAGATAGGTGGGCGGGTACAGCCACGGGGCGAAGGCGTCGCGGCGAAGGTTCGCGAACAGCTCGGCCGACAGCCGCGAGAATGCGGAGAAATCGTACGCCTGCGATGGCGAGCCGTGCAGCATCACGTGCGATGCCGTCCAGAATATCGAGAAGTCGGCGCCGGCGCGCGACAGCAGGGTTCCGTGCGCATGGCGAATGACGGTCGTCCAGATCGCGATGAACAGCGCGTAGAACACGAGCATCAGCGTGCTGTACAGGGCGAGGCGTCGCGGTGTCAGCCACGCGACGACCGGCCGCTTCGCCGGGCGCATCGATTGCTGCGTAATGTCCAATTGCCGCCGCCCGGTTCTACTTGAACGACGCTCTGCGGGCGGCGACGCCGGCGGCTACCGACATCGCCGTCCGGCGGCGGGCCGCGGGCGCACGCTTCAGCGGGAACTGCAGCAGCTTCGACGCCGGCTGCGCGGCGGCATCCCGCTCGCCCCGGTAGCGCCGCCTGACGAGATAGACGGGGCGCTGCTTGGACTCGTGATAGATCCGGCCGAGGTATTCGCCGATCACGCCGATGCCGATCAGCTGGATGCCGCCGACGAACAGCACGACGGAAATCAGCGACGGGTAGCCGTGCACCGGATTGCCGAACAGCAGCGTGCGCACCACGATGAAGGCGCCGTACACGAGCGACAGCATCGCGAACGTGAGGCCGACGTAGGTCCACACGCGCAGCGGCACCGTGCTGAAGCTCGTGATGCCCTCGAGCGCGAAGTTCCAGCGCCGCCATCCGGAGAACTTCGAGCGGCCGCCGCTGCGCGGCGCACGCGTGTATTCGACGATCGCGGTGCGGAAGCCGACCCACGCGAACAGCCCCTTCATGAACCGCCGCCGCTCCGGCAGCGCACGCAGCGCGTCGACGACCTCGCGATCCATCAGGCGGAAATCGCCGACGTTTTCCGGCATTTCCACTTCGGACAGCGCATTGTGCACGCGGTAGTAGAGCGCCGCCGCCGCGCGCTGCAGGTACGGATCGCACATCCGGTCAGTGCGTTTCGCGGCGACGACCTCGGCACCGGCGCGCCAGTGTTCGATCATCGCGGGAATCAGCGCGGGCGGGTCCTGCAGGTCGGCGTCGATCAGGATTACCGCGGCACCGGCCGCCTCGTCGAGGCCCGCGGTGAGCGCCGCTTCCTTGCCGAAGCGGCGCGTGAGATCGACGACGTGCACGCGCGTGTCGGCGGCGGCGACCGCGAGCAGCCGATCGAGCGTGCGGTCGCGACTGCCATCGTTGATGCAGACGATCTCGAAGCGGACGCCGTCGACCGACTCGAGAACGGGCAGCGTTTCGGCAAAGAACGCGTCGATCGTTTCTTCTTCGTCATGAAACGGCACAACGAGCGAGATCAGCGGCTTCCTGGCGTGCGTGAACATGCTGCGGCTCCCCGAGAGATCCGGCCTGCGCTGCACCGTATGGTTCCGGTTGTCGTCTGCCGAACGGGCCCGGCCCGGTTCGGTGCGAATTCGGTTCCGGCCAGCGAGTCCACCGCGGACCGGACGACAGGTGTTGCGTTCATTGTAGGCAGGAATCGCCGATTCGTAACACATATCGGTGGATTTGCAGGGCGGACGGCTCACCGGGGAAAACACCGGTCGGGCGGTGGTCGGCGGGCCACGGGCGGCGTCGCTAGGATGACGTTTTCAAGACCGCTGGAGGGCGCGATGCAAGTTCATGACCTGGCCGGCGCGCCGCTCGATTTCTGGGTGGCGATGGCGGAAGACCTCGGCGCGCCGCGCGTCGACGCCGCGGGTTGCACGATCATTCGCGAACCGGGCGGCACACCTGTGCCCTACGCGCCGTCGTCGTCGTGGGCGGACGGCGGCCCGCTCGTCGAGCGCTTGCCGTTCGGCGCGTTCGAGCGCGACGGCGGGCACGGCGCATGGCGCGCGGTGCTGCATCGGGCGGTGCCGGCGGCGGGTGAGCGTTGCACATTCAACCAGTCGGGGCCGACGCTGCTGGTCGCGGCGATGCGCACGCTGGTCGCGTCGACGTTCGGCGACGACGTGCCGGATCTCGACATGTCGACGCCGCGCTGAGCGCGTGCGGAGCCGGTTACGCGGCCGACAGGTTGCGCACCGCGATCGCGGCGACGTCGACGCGCTTCGGCAGGATCGCGTCCGCGGCCGCGCGATCGGCGACGCGCTGCAGCACGTCGATGTCCGCGCCGGTGACGCCGCGCTGCGCGAGCGCCGCCCGGCGCGCGATGTCGGCGGCCGCATCGCGCGGCAGGCGCGTGAGCGACGCGTAGACGGTCGCATAATCGGCCGGGTGGGCGAGCGCCCACTGGCCGGCGCGGGTGAGCCGCGCGAGCACGTCCGACAATGCCGCGCGCTTCGATCGATCGTCGAGCGTGTCGACCGGCGACGTGAGGAACGCGAGCCCCGAATTGATCCCGCTGCCGTCGCGCACGATGCGCGCGCCGCGCCGCACCACGTTCCCGTAATACGGGTCGAAGGTCGCCCAGATGCCGATCCGTTTCGCCTCGAACGCGGCGAACGCGTCGACCGGCAGCACGAAGCGCACGTCGACGTCGCCCGGTGCGAGGCCGTGTTCGCGCAGCGCGCCGTACAGCTGGTATTGCGAGATGCTGCCGCGCGCCGACGACACGACGACGGTGCGCCCCTTCAGGTCGGCGACGGTCCGTACCGGCGAATCGGGCTGTACCACGATGCCGAGCGACGCCGGCGAGCCGACCCGCGTCGCCACGATCCGCAGCGCCGGATCGCCGAGCGCGGCCGTCAGAACGGGCAGGTCGCCGGCCGGTGCGAGATCGATCGCGCCTGCGCGCTGCGCTTCGAACAGCGGCGCGGCGCCCTGGAAATTGGCCCAGCGGAACCGGTACGGCACGCCGTCGAGCGCGCGCGCGGCTTCGGCCAGCGCGCGCAGGCCGCCGGCCTGGTCGCCGAGCACCAGTGTCACGTTCGACAGGTCGGGGCCGGCCGCGCGGGCGGGCCGTGCGGCGGCGCCCGCAAGCGGTGCGGCGGCCAGGGCGGCCACGCGCAGCAGTGCGCGGCGGCGGGCCAGGGCGGGGGGCGAAGTCATCGGCGGCGGGTCCTCGGTGATCCGCGCGCGGGTGGCGCGGCTGCCGGGCAGATTACGGAATCGGTTTCGCGCCGGCAAACATCGAATCGCGAAATGCTTATTCGCTGCTTCACGCGGAAGTGGTGAATGGCGGACGGGGAAGCAAAGGCCGCGGCTGCCTCGGCGCGCATGCGACAGCGGCGCACCTGAATGCCCGGGGCCTGCGCTAGCCCGTTACCAGCGCGAACAGACCCTAGCCTGCGGCAGGGACGGTGCGCAGGAACGCGCGCACCGCGGGCGCCTTCTCGAAGCGCCGGTGCGCGAGCGCGAGTTCGGACATGATCGGCTTGCCGGCGATCGGCCGGTACACGACGCCCGGCAACGACACGCAGCCGGCGAGCGCGTCCGGGATCACGGCGACCCAGCCGTTCACCGACACGCATGCGAGCACCGCGAGCAAGCCGCCCGGCCGCGCGGCGATCACCGGTGCGAAGCGGCCGCGGCGCGCGACTTCGAGCGTGCCGCGTTCCTGTTCGGGCACCGCGAAGCGTGCGTCGGCGAGATCGGCGGCACGCACGGCAGTCATCGATGCGTAACGCGAATCGGCCGGCACCGCCGCGACGAAGACGTCGCGCTGCAGCGTGACGATCCGCAGCCCGCCCGGCAGCGGCAACGGCGGGCGCACGTACGCGAGGTCGAGCCGGCCCGCGTCGAGCTGCTTCGCGACGTCGTCCATCGGCACCTCGCGCAGGTTCAGCTCGATGCGCGGATGCGTGGCGCGGAACGCGCCGACCGTGCGCTGCAGCGTGCCCGAATAGACGGCCGACGACACGTAGCCGATCTCGATCCGGCCGAGTTCGCCGCGCTCGGCAAGCGTCGCGAGTTCGCGGCCGCGCCGCAGATGCTCGAGCGCCGCGCTCGCCTCGGCGAGAAACGCGTCGCCGGCCGCCGTCAGCGTGACCGCGCGGCGCGACCGCTGGAACAGCCGCACGCCGAGCAGCCGCTCGGCTTCCTGGATCTGCCGCGTGAGTGCGGGCGGCGCCATGTCGAGCGCGTCCGCCGCGCGCGCGAAATGCAGGTGCTGCGCGACGCTCAGGAACGCACGCACATGACGGAATTCGAGCGGATTCATGATTGCATTTTTCGTCAATAAAACTGCATGAACGTATCAATGACAGGCAATACGGCCCCAGCCTAGCATACGGCTCGTTCCTCTTGTTTCGGAGCCGTCGATGTCCTGGTCTTCCCCCGCCCCGCGCGCAGGCGAGGCTGCCGCCGTGCGCGCGGGCACCCGCGTGCCGGCCGCGGCGACGCTCGCGGTCGCATCGGCCACATGCTCGCTGATCGTGCTCGACACGAACGTCGTCGCCGTGTCGCTGCCGAGCATCGCGCGCAGCTTCCATGCGAGTTTCGCCGACATCGAGTGGGTCGTGAGCGCCTACATGACCGCGTTCGCCGCCTGCCTGCTGCCGGCCGGCGGGCTGGCGGACCGCTTCGGGCGCAAGCGCATGCTCGGCGCCGGGCTCGCGCTCTTTTCGCTCGCGTCGCTCGGATGCGGGCTCGCACCGTCGGCCGGCTGGCTGATCGCCGCGCGCGCGCTGAAGGGTGGCGGGGCCGCGCTGTTGCTGACGGCCGCGCTCGCGGTGATCGCGAACCGCTTTCCGGACGGCCGCGAACGGGCCCGTGCATGGGCGATCTGGGGGATGTGCATGGGGCTCGCGACGGCCGTCGCGCCGCTGGTCGGCGGCGCGATCACGCAGTGGATCGGCTGGCGCTGGGTGTTCCTGCTGAACCTGCCGGTGTGTGCGCTGCTCGCGGCTGGCGCGCGCGTCGCGATCGACGAGTCGCGCGATCCGCACGCGAAACGGGTGGATACCGCCGGCAGCCTGCTGTTCGGCGCGGCGCTCGCCTGCGCGATCGCGGCGCTGATCGGCGCGCCGTCGCACGGCTGGCTGTCGGCCGCGACGCTCGGCCGGTTCGCGCTCGCCGCCGCGCTGCTGGCCGCGTTCGTCGGCGCGGAGCGCTGGCAGGCGCGGCCGATGATCGATCTCGCGCTATTCCGCCAGCCGCGCTTCGTCGGCGCGGTGCTCGCGATGTTCGGCTATGCGGCGTGCGCGCAGGTGATGATGACGTTCCTGCCGCTCTATCTGCAGAACGCGTTCGGGATGTCCGCGATCGACGCGGGGCTCGGGATGCTGCCGTTCGCGTTCGCGATGATCGCCGGGCCGTCGCTCGGCGGCATGCTCGCGGCGCGCGTGTCGTCCGGCGGCGTGCTGGCGGGCGGCCTCGCGCTGATCGGCGCGGGCAATCTCGCGACCGCGGCGCTGACGGCCGGCGGCGACTACCGGCTCGTCGCGCTCGGCATGTTCGTGACGGGCTGCGGCGCCGGCATCATGAACGGCGACACGCAGAAGGCGATCATGGCGTGCGTGCCGCCGGACCGGACCGGGATGGCATCGGGCATCAGCACGACCACCCGCTTCTCGGCGATCGTGACGGCCGTCGGCGTGCTCGGCGCGGTGCTGGCCGCCAGCACGCATGCGCACCTCGACCGGCTGCTGTCCGCCGCACCGGGGGGGCGGACATTCGTCGATGCGCCGTTCATGTCGAGCCTGCTGGCCGGCGATCTCGCGCAGGCGCTCGCGCACGTGCCGCCGTCGGCCGCCCGCACGCTTGCCGACGCGGCGCCCGTGGCCTTCGCGAGCGGATTCGCCGCCGCGCTGACGGTGAGCGGCGTGCTCGCACTCGCTGCCGCCGTCGTTGCATACCAGTTGCTTGCACAACCGATGCGCGACGCGTGATGCGGGCGGCGGTCCGTGCGCGTGTTCGCGATGCCGCCGGTGCTCGCGATCGCGCGGCACGGCGCGATCCAGTACGAATCAATGCGACTTCGTCGCGATGCGATGGATGCGCGCCGCGCGCGCGACGCGCGGCCGTTGCGATGTGCCGCCGCAAGGCGTCGCCTGCCGACGGCCTGTGCGCCGCGTCGGTTCGGGTGGGGCGTCGGCGATCGGCGCATTCGTGCGCGCATCCGTATTCGCGGCAACCGCCGAAACGGCCGGCTGTGCGGCCTCCGCATCGAGCCAGCTGCGCGTCGCATCGGCGATCAGCCCGCGCAGCCAGCGCACGCCGTCGACGCACGCCCCCGATTCGTTCCACGTCATCCGGTACACGATGTCGGGCGGCTCGGCCGGCAGTGCCACCGCGCCGAGCGGCAACAGCTTCGCGTAGTGGCGCGCGAGCCGGTACGTGGTGGTGAGGATCAGGTCGGAGCGCACCAGCGCATGCGCGGCGAGTTCGAAGTGCGGCAGCGTGACGACGATCCGCCGCTGCAGGCCGACGCGTTCGAGCTGCCGGTCGATCGCGCCGGACGCTTCGAGCCACGACGGCGTCGGGCACAGTTGGGCCGCCTGCGTGAATTCGGCGGCCGTCACCGCGCCGCGCCGCGCGAGCGGATGCGTCGCGCGCATCAGGCACACGATGCGATCGTCGAACAGGTCGTCCTGCCGGAACCGCGACGAACGGGCAGGGCGATTGTCGATCACGACGTCGAGTTCGCCGTCGGCGAGCGCGCGTTCGTCGTCGTAGCCGTCGCCGAGCGGATGGAACACGAGCTGCGCGTTCGGCGCGCGTTCCCGGAACAGCGCGACGAGCTTCGGCACGAACAGCACGTTCAGGTAGTCGGGGCAGCCGATCCGGTAGGTGCGAACCGACGTGCGCGCGTCGAAGGTCGGCTGCTGGATGCGGATGAAGTCGATCACGCGCAGCGCATTGCGCAGCGGCTCGATCAGCCGCGCGCCGAACTCGGTCGGCACCATCCCGTAGCGGCTGCGCACCAGCAGCGGATCACCGAGCAGCGTGCGCAGGCGCTTGAGCGCGGCGCTCGTCGCCGGCTGCGACATGTTGAGCCGCACGGCCGCGCGCGACACGGTGCGCTCGGTGAGCAGCACGAGCAGGATACGCATCAACCGCGCGTCCAGTACGTCGAGCGCGCCCGTTGCATCGGACGCGTCGAGGGAAAGGCCGTTCGGCGCCGGTGCGTCCCGCATGTCGCTACGCGTTCCCGCGGCCCGTCATTTGACGAAGGTGCCCGGCCAGCCGACGATCCGCTTCGGACGCGGCGGCGCATAGGTGCGCACCTTCGACGTCTTCAGCTTCAGGCGCACCAGCGATTCGGCGAGCGCGACCGCGGCCGACACGCCGTCGACGACGGGCACGCCCGTGCATTCCTCGATCTGCCGGTCGAGACCGGCCATCCCGCCGCAGCCGAGGCAGATCACTTCCGCGTGATCGTCCTTCACCGCGCGCTCGGCCTGGCCGACGATCGCCTCGATCGCGCGGGCCGGGTTCTCCTCGAGCTCGAGCACCGCGAGACCGCTCGCGCGCACCGACGCGCAGCGCGCATCGAGCCCGGCGAGCTTCAAGCGATCCTCGATCAGCGGCACCGTGCGGTCGAGCGTCGTGACGACCGAGTACCGGTGGCCGAGCAGCATCGCGACGCTCGCGGCCGCTTCGGTGATGTCGACGACGGGCACCGTCAGCAGTTCCTGCAGCCCTTCGCGGCCGTGTTCGCCGTAGCCGGCCTGGATCACCGCGTCGTACGGTTCGTCGTAGCTCAGCACGCGGTCCATCACGGCGATCGCCGCGAGGTAGCTCTCGAAGTTGCCTTCGACCGATTCCGCGCCGAAGCGCGGCGTCAGCCCGACGATTTTCGTGCCCGGCGACGCGGCGGCCCGCGCCTGCGCGGCGATGGCGTCGGTGATCGACTCGGTCGTGTTGACGTTGACTACCAGGATTCTCATCGGTGCGCTCCGTATGCTGCGTTCAGTGTCGGGCGCAGGCGACCGCGACAGGTTCGCCCGAGCGCGCCTCGTATTGCCGTTTGCGATCGGCCATCAGCCAGTACCCCGGCCAGATCGCGGCGACCAGCACGCGCAGCACGACCGACGCGAGATAGGTCTGGATTCCGAACCACGCGATCGCGATCACCGCGCGAATCATCGCGGGCAACAGCGCGCCGTGGATGCCGAAGCTCATCCGGCTGATCACCGGGAACGGCACACCGGTCTTCCGGCCCATGTAGCCGGTGAGGGGCCCGGCCGCCGTGGGCGTTATGTCTCGGATTTGTTCGCGAGTATGGGTGGCCGTCGCGGCGATGGGAAATTAAATATTCGGCTGGATGTCATTTGAAAAATGAATGGAGCGGGATCTGCGGGAGGCGATAGCGGGCGGCACGCGAATTGCTGGTCAGGAGTTTCCATTCACATCGACATCAGCGGAGGTGTCATGCAGCGATATTCCATTCGTCAACTATCGCGAGCCGTCTTCGCCGGCATCCTGATCGCCGGCCTGGCGGCGGGTGCGGGTTGTCAGAAGAAGAGCGACAGCGACACCGGCACCGGTACGAGTTCGAGCGCCACGAGCGGCATGGCGCCGGCGCCCTCCACCGCGCCGTCGGGCATGCCGGGCAGCGGCGCGGCCGGCGGTGCGGCGAGCATGCCGGGCGCGGCTTCCGCGCCCGCGGGCGCAAGCGGCGGCTGACCGGCGGCGCGGGCGGCGTGCGTGGGCCGTCGCCCGCGCGCGGCCGGGACGGTTACCGGCGCGGCGCGCGTGTCGCAGGGCACGCGCGGGCGACACCCTGCGCGTGAAAGATTTGCAAGGACCGTTGTAGCGATTCCCGGACCGGGGCCGGCTGCATCACGCCGGCGCACGCCGTCCGGAACAGGAGGTGCGATGCAGAATGCCGAATCGAACCCAACCCCGAAACAGCAGCGCGAACAGATCGCGAAAAGCCCGGTGAAGACGCCGGCGGCCGGCGACATGCCCGATGCGGCGACCCAGGCCGCCGAGGTCGCGAAGCGGCCGCTGACACCGGAGGCGGTCGCGGCGAAAATGCCGACCGGCCTGCCGCCGATCGACGTCGGCGCGCACGCGGTCGACAGCGGCGACCCGGTGCGTCGTGCGGCGGGTCGGATCGTGACGCTCGACAACGCGAACATGGCGATGACCGACAACACGGTCGACGTCGACGGCAAGGGCCTGGAGGCGCGCAGCGGCGCGACCGAGTGGCACGACAACGTGATCTACTCGAATGCGTCGCTCGACGACGCGGTCGAGACGCCCGACGAAGGGCTCGGCGGCATCGAAAGCCGGCCGGGCGGCAACGTTCCGCAGATTGCGACGCGGCCGGGCTGGCGCGTCCACTATATCGGCGATGTCGATGTCGAGCATGGCGACGGCACGCGGGTCGAGCACGTGATCCGTCTCGAGCGGACCGACTGACGACGGATCGATGGTGGTCGGGCGAACCGCCGGCCGCCGGTCCGTCGACGGCCGTTACGATGGCGGTTATTGCGGGCCGAGTTCCTGCGCGGACGTGTCCGCATCGTTGCCCTGCGCGACGAGCACGTGGATGTCGTTCGGCGTCACGTCGCCGATGCCGCCTGCCGGAATCGTCACCAGCAGCCAGTCGGCGTTGTTGTTGATCGCGACCGGCGCGGTCTTCAGGATCGGCGACTTGCTGCCGGCCGTCGTGACGATCACCTGGTAGTTGCCGCCGCTCAGGTAGATGGAATCCTGCCCCGAGGCCGGCACGGCGTTCTGGTACGCGGCACCCGCCAGCGTCGGGCTTTGCGTGTTGATGTCGGTGCCCGGAGGCACGACATACACGTCGACGTTCTGCGTGTTCGGCGACGCGTTGAAGCTGCGCACGCGCGCCTTGTCGGACAGCAGCTGCTTGGCGAACGGATCGTCGATCACCGAAATCGCCGATGATTTGCTCGGCAACGCGACCGTCGTGTAGTGGTGGCCGTTCGCCGCGCCGAACGTCTGCGTCGCGACGGTCGCGGTCGTACCGGATATGTCGTAGCTGGCGGTCTCCGTGCCCGAGTCGATGTCGTGATAGCGGGTCACGCCCTTGTACGCGACGCCCGCCGCGTCCAGCTTCGCATTCAGGTAGTAGTCGAGATTCGGGCCGGCCGGCACCGCATTGATGAAGCGTGCCTGCGGTTTCGAGATGCCGAGTTCGGTGCCGACATCGTTACCGTCTCCGCCGCATGCCGCGAGCACGGAAATGACCGAGCACAGGGCCGCTATCGTTCGAATGGATTTCATTGTCGTCCTCTCATTCAGGGAGCCTGCTTGCGATGCGGATCACCTCGCGAGGAGTCGTGCGTGCGCAGCGCCGGTCAGGGGAAGGATTGCCGTCCGCCCGGGTGGCGGGCGCGTGGATGTCGCAATCGATGTGCCCACGCGGCGCGATCGGTGCGGGTGACCGTGTGGCGGCGGTTGCGGTGCACGGGGGCAGTTGCATGCCGAGCGGGATCGCGCGAGTCGGGTGACGTGTTTGTAAAAAGGCGGGGCGACGAGGGCGCGCAACGCGTGCCGGGAAGGCGTTCAAAGCGGCAATCGGTATGCGTTGTGGTTGGTGCGGGAAGGTGGAATGACTTTCGCGCATATCGTTGCGTACGCATCGATATGCGGAGGCGCGCCATGCGCCCGGCCAGCCGGCATGGCGGAGCCTGGAGGAGGCATCGGCGAGAATCCGGCGGGCGCGCCCGCACTGAGCGGCGTATCGAGCGATGCCGGTGGAGGGGCAGAAACCGTGCGCCAGCAGGGAAAAGCGACACACGGGGCAACGACGGGCGATCCGCGGGCCGTAAATCTTGCCGGCTTCGGTTCATCGTTTAACCATTCGAAACAATGTGTTCACGGAAAAGGGCATGATCTCCGGCGATCGGGCAGGCATACTGTCGCCTATGTTGCTCAATGCCGTCGAATCGACGTGCGCTTGCCCCCCATGTCCATCCCTGTACCTTTTCGATCCCTGCGAGGGTTGACCATCGCGGCTGTTGCATGCTTGCTCGCCGCGTGTTCGACCGCCTCCGACGTGACCACGACGTCGAACCCGAACGTCTTCACCGTGACGACGCGCACGCTCGGCGTGTCGACGACGTGGGCCGACGCCCATGAAAAGGCCGTCGACGAAGCGACCAGCTACTGCACGCAGCGCGGCATGCGCGCGAGCCTGAAGCAGGAGTCGGTGACCGGCGGCCGCCGCGTCGACGCGCGCTCGGAACTCGCGTTCGAGTGCCATCCGACCTTCGAGACCGCGTCGAATCCGCGCGGATAAGCGCCGCGCCGCCCGCGCGGTGGCGACCGTCGCGCCCGCGCTGCTCCGAAAGTGAACCGACCCGCGATGCCGTTGACGGGCATCGCGGGCGCGCGCACGCGCACGTCCGTCGGCTGCGTTACGCCGGCTGCGCTTCGTACAGCTTCACGCACGCGGAGAAGTCGAGTGCGCCGAGCCCCTGCTGGCTCATCGATTGATAGAGCTGCTGCGCGAGCGCGCCCATCCACACCGGCTGCCGTGCGCTGCGCGCGGCTTCGGTCGCGAGCCCGAGATCCTTCAGCATCAGGTTCGCGGCGAAGCCGCCCGCATAGCCGCGCGCGGCGGGCGCCGTGTCGTTCACGCCCGGGTACGGGTTGTACGTGTCCGAGCTCCAGCAGCGGCCGGTCGACGTGTTGATGATGCCGGCCAGCACGGCCGGATCGATGCCGAGCGCGGCGCCGAGCGCCATCGCCTCCGACACGCCCATCATCGAGATCCCGAGCAGCAGGTTGTTGCAGATCTTCGCGATCTGCCCGGTGCCCGTGCCGCCGCAGTGCACGACGTTCTTCCCCATGTCGAGCAGCACCGGGCGGATGCGCTCGAACAGCGCGGTTTCCGCGCCGACCATGAAGGTCAGCGTGCCGGCCTGCGCGCCGCCGGTGCCGCCCGACACCGGCGCGTCGGCGAGCGGGAAGTCGCGCTGCGCGGCGGCGTCGGCCACCGCGCGCACGGTGCCCGGATCGATCGTGCTGCAGTCGACGAAGGTCGCGCCGGCGCGCGCGCCGGCCAGCACGCCGTCGTCGCCGAGGTAGACCGCGCGCACGTGCTGCGCGGCCGGCAGCATCGTGATGACCAGCGACGCGCGGGCGGCCGCGTCACGCGGCGACGCGGCCGTCGTCGCGCCCGCGCGCACCGCGGTGTCGACCGCATGCGCGTCGAGGTCGAACACCGTCAGCGCGTGGCCGGCCTTGAGCAGGTTGGCGGCCATCGGGCCGCCCATGTTGCCGAGTCCGATGAATGCGATTTCCATGTACAGGCTCCCGCTCAGCGCAGCGCGATCGTCGTGTTCACGCCGCCGGCCGTCGCGTCGTCGTCGAACCAGCGTGCGGTGACCGTCTTCGTCTGCGTGTAGAACTGCACGACCTGCTTGCCGTACGGGCCGAGATCGCCGAGCTTCGAGCCGCGCGAGCCGGTGAAGCTGAAGTAGGGGACCGGCACCGGGATCGGGATGTTGATGCCGACCTGGCCGACGTCGATCTCGCTCTGGAACTTGCGCGCGGCCGCGCCGCTCTGCGTGAAGAGGCCGACGCCGTTGCCCATCGGGTTGCGGTTGACCAGCGCGATCGCGTCGTCGAGCGTGTCGGCTTCCATCACGACCACCACCGGCCCGAAGATTTCTTCCGTATAGATCGACATGTCGGTCGTCACGCCCGAGAAGATCGTCGGGCCGACGAAGTTGCCCTGCTCGTAGCCGGGCACCGTCACGTCGCGGCCGTCGAGCAGCAGCGTCGCGCCTTCCTTCACGCCCGCGTCGATCAGCGACAGGATGCGCGCCTTCGCGGCCTTCGAGACGACCGGGCCGACGTCCGTGCCGGCTTCGGCGCCCGCGTTGACCTTCAGCGCCTTGGCCTTCTCGACCAGATCGGGCAGCCAGTCGCGCGCCTTGCCGACCAGCACGACGACCGAGGTCGCCATGCAGCGCTGGCCCGCCGCGCCGAAGCCCGCGCCCACCAGCGCGTTGATCGACTGCTCGCGGTGCGCATCGGGCAGCACGACCGCGTGGTTCTTCGCGCCCATCATCGACTGCACGCGCTTGCCGTGCTGGCTGCCGAGGTTGTACACGTGCGTGCCGACGCGCGTCGAGCCGACGAACGAGATCGCCTTGATGTCCGGATGCGTGCAGAGACGATCGACCACCGTCTTGCCGCCGTGCACGACGTTCAGCACGCCTTGCGGCACGCCGGCCTCGATCGCGAGTTCGACGAGCTGCATCGTCGACAGCGGATCCTGTTCGGACGGCTTCAGCACGAACGTGTTGCCGCACACGATCGCCATCGGGAACATCCACAGCGGGATCATCCCGGGGAAGTTGAATGGCGTGATGCCCGCGCACACGCCGATCGGCTGGCGCAGCGTGTAGGTGTCGACGCCGCCCGCGACGTTCTCCGCGAACTCGCCTTGCTGCAGCGTGCCGATCGAGCACGCGTGCTCGACCACTTCGAGGCCGCGGAAGATGTCGCCCTGCGCGTCGGGCAGCGTCTTGCCCTGCTCGGCCGTCAGCGTGTGCGCGATCCGTTCGAGATTGCGGCGCACCAGGTCCTGGAACTTCAGCATGATGCGCAGCCGCGCGCCGATCGGCGTCGTCTTCCAGGTCTGGAACGCGCGCTGCGCGGACGCGATCGCGGCATCGACCTCGTCGAGCGTCGCGTACGGCACGCGACCGATCACTTCCTGCGTCGCGGGGTTGACGATGTCGCCCCATTCGGCACTTTGCGATTCGACGAACGCGCCGTCGATCAGCAGCTTGGCGGTGGGCAGGGCGAGGGTGGTCTGGGGAACTGCGGCGTTCATGGATGTCTCCGGGAAGCAGTGTGACGATGAAAAAGGGTGTCTGCTTCCGCCGCGCGTGCATGCACGGCGGGCAGCAGGCAGAACTGAAATCGATCGAATGCGGCCGGTGTGCTCAGGTGCGTGCCGGACGCATCAGTGCGGTACACATGAGCGCGAACACGCCGAAACCGACGAGGTACGCGATCACGTAATGCGGCTGGCCGCCGCCGGCCTTGAGCAGCGACGTCGCGATCATCGGCGCGAAACCGCCGCCGATCACGCCGGCGAGCTGCACCGACAGCGAGATGCCGCTGTAGCGGATTTCCGCCGGGAACTGCTGCGCGAACAGCAGCGACTCCGGTGCATAGAGAATCGGGAACACGACGCCGAGGCCGAGCACGATCGCCCACCATGCATACGACGTCTGCTGCGTGCCGAGCATCATGAAGAACGGCGCCGCGAACGCGCACATCAGCACGAGGCCGATCGCGAACATCCGGCGCTGGCCGATGCGATCGCTGAGGTGCCCGCACAGCGGCATCGTGACGAGCGACAGCGCCGCGCCGGCCGTGATCGCGTGCAGCATCTCGGCCTTCGGCAGATGCAGCTGCTGCGTCGCATACGCGAGCGCGAACGTGACGACCATGTAGAACCACGTGTTCTCGGCGGCGCGCGCGCCGACGATCGTCAGCACCTCGCGCGGATGGCGGCGCAGCGCGGCCGTCACCGGCGACTTCTCGGCCCTGCCCTGGCGCTGCATCTTCTCGAAGTCCGGCGACTCCGGCACCTTCGCGCGGATGAACCAGCCGAGGCCGACCAGCGCGATGCTCGCGAGGAACGGCACGCGCCAGCCCCACGACAGCATGTCGGCGTCCGGCAGCGCGGCCACGGCGGCCATCGCGACCGACGACAGGATCAGCCCGAGCCCGACGCCCGTCTGCGGCAGGCTGCCGAACAGCCCCTTGCGGCCCTTCGGCGCATGCTCGACGGCCATCAGCACCGCGCCGCCCCATTCGCCGCCGACCGCCATCCCCTGCAGGAAGCGCATCGCGATCAAGAGCGCGGCGGCCCAGTAGCCGATGCGGTCGTACGACGGGATCAACCCGATGATCATGCTCGGCACGCCCATCAGCAGCAGCGTGATCATCAGCATCGACTTGCGGCCGATGCGGTCGCCGAAGTGGCCGAACACGATGCCGCCCATCGGCCGGCCGATGAAGCCGACCGCGAACGTGCCGAACGCGGCGAGCGTGCCGACGACCGGGTCCAGCGACGGGAAGAAGATGCGGTTGAACACGAGCGCGGCGGCGGTGCCGTAGAGGAAGAAGTCGTACCACTCGATCGTGGTGCCGGCCATGCTGGCCCAGCCGGCCAGCAGGTAGTGCTTCGCGGTGCGGGCGGGCGCCGGCGCTGCGATGGTTGCATGCTCATCGAGGGTGGATCGCGTCTGCATGGTGTCTCCGGTTTTATTGCCCGCGGTTCATGGTCCGCAGGTCACGGTCGAGTATAGTTATGCGCGGATCCACGATGTACCGACAAGAAAACCGGTTGGATATGCATTTATGCATATCGACGATCGGCCCCGAGACGCCTGCCCTTTTTTCCGCCGATGCGACACGCCACCGAGCCGGTTTCCGGCAACCTGAACTGGGACGACCTGCGCTTCTTCCTCGAAGTCGCCCGCACGCAGCGCGCGAGCGGGGCGGCGAAGCGGCTCGGGGTCGACTACACCACCGTCGCGCGGCGCATTCGCGCACTCGAATCCGCGATGGGCACGCTGCTGTTCGACAAGTCGCGCTCCGGCGGCTTCACGCTGACGGCCGAGGGGCAGCGCCTCGTCGCGTATGCGGACGCGATGGAGACGACCGTGCAGTCCGCGTGCGACCAGGTCGCGAATACCGGCGAGGCACTGTCCGGCCACGTGCGGATCGGGTCGACCGAAGGGTTCGGCTGTTTCTTCCTCGCGCCGCAGCTCGCGCGGTTTCGCGTCGCGCATCCGCACGTGACGGTCGACCTGCTGCCGGTCCCGCATTTCGTCAACCTGCCGAAGCGCGAGGCCGACCTGGCGATCACGCTCGAACGGCCCGAACGCGGGCCTTACGTGGTCACGAAGCTGTGCGACTACCAGTTGCGGCTCTATGCGACGCGCGACTATCTGGCGAATCATCCGCCCATCACCTGCACCGACGATCTCGCGCGGCATGCGTTCATCAGCTACGTCGACGATCTCGCGTTCAGCAGCGAGCTGCTGTACCTGGAGCGCGCGGTGCCCGGCGCGACGGCCGGGCTGCGCACGACGAGCGTGATCGCGCAGGTGTTCGCGGCGCTGCAGGGCGGCGCGCTCGCGATCCTGCCGTGCTTCATGGCGGCCACGCAACCGGCGCTGGTGCCGGTGTTGCCGGACGACGTGGTGGTCACGCGGTGCTTCTGGCTGACCTGTCGCGAGGACCTGCGCAAGTTGCGGCGCGTGACCGCGCTGTGGGATTACCTGCGCGCGGCGGCGGAGGCGAACCGGGAATTGCTGATGGGGGAATCGGAGCGGCTTCGGTTCGTCGGGGATCCGGAATAGCGGATCGGCGGATGTCGGAGGTGCAGCCGGAGGTGCAACCGGCGCTCAACCGGTGCTCAACCCGCGCAACCGAGCCGGTCCGCGAGTTCGTTCAGGTCCTTGACGTCGAAGTCCCATGTATCGTCGGCTTTCAGGTCCGTCGTCTGGTTCGGGCCGTGTTCGGTCGGCCGCAGCACGAACGCGGTGGCGAGCCCGAGTTGCCGCGCGGCGGCGAGGTCGCCGTTGTGCGCGGCGACCAGGCACAGCTCGGCCGCCTCGACGCCGAGAATCTCGACCGCTTCCGTGTAGACCTTCGGCGACGGCTTGTACGCGTGCGCGACTTCCGCGCCGAGGATCGCGTCCCATGGCAGGCCGCCGTGCTTCGCGACGTCGACCATCAGCCGGATATTGCCGTTCGACAGCGGCGCGATCACGTAGCGCCGTTTCAGCCGCTGCAGCGCCGCGACGGCATCGGGCCACGGATCGAGCCGGTGCCACGCGAGGTTGAGCGCGTCGATCTCCGCGTCGGGCACGCCGTCGATCCCGTAGCGGTCGAGCGTGCGCACGAGGTTCTCGCGATGCAGCACGTCGAGCCGCACGTAGCGCCTGCGCCCGCTGCGGATCTCCTCCATCGACGGCGAATATTCGCGGCGCCACCTATCGGCGAATTCGAACGGATCGCGATCCGGCGCATGGCGCGCCAGGAACGTGGCGGCTTCGCGCGCGACGCCGGTTCTCCAGTCGACGATCGTTCCGAACACGTCGAAAACGAGCGCCTTGATATCGGGAGGGGTCGTCATGGGATTCCGTGAAGGTCGGTGGACGGGGGCGATGCGCTGCGAGGCGGCAGCGCGCGACGCCGGTTCGAACCTCATTGAAGCACGTATCCGCGGCCGCGGCTGGCCGCGTCGTCGCGATCGAAGCGCACGGCGGCCGGGACGGCGCGCCGAATCGTCCGATGAATGGAATCGGTACGCGTGGCGGCCGCGACCGCGCGTAAGCCCTGATGCGCGCGGATGCAGCGGGGCTGCGCGGATTGGTGTTAAATGTGTTCTGGTGCGCGTCGCGACGCGCACGAATGGGGACGCACCGGGGGTCGCGTAAACCCGGAGCGGTAAACGGCACGAAGAATCGCAAACGAATCGGGCGCGTCAGACCCGGTCGAACGGACGGCAGGATTCGTCTTGAATACCGAACCGCAAAGTTCTCGCTACAGCCTCGGCCTTGCAGCGGAAGTCCTCGCGTCCGAGCAAAGCGTGCTGAGGCTGATCACGCGCAACACACCGCTGCCGGAACTGCTCGTCGAGGTCTGCCGGCGCGCCGAGGCGCTGCTCGGCGACGGTGCGTCGTGCACGATCCTGCTGCTCGACGCGGACGGCGTGCACGTGCGCGTCGGCGCCGCGCCGTCGCTGCCCGCGCAGTACAGCGCGGCGATCGACGGTGCATCGATCGGGCCCGCCGCGGGCTCGTGCGGCACGGCGATGTACGAGCGCCGGATGGTCGCCGTCGACGACATCGAAACCGATCCGCTGTGGGCCGACTATCGTTCGTTCGCGTTGCCGCTCGGCCTGCGCGCGTGCTGGTCGGTGCCGTTCCTGGACGAGGCGGGCACCGTGCTCGGCGCGTTCGCCGTCTATTACCGCACGCCGCGGCGGCCCACCGACGCGGAAACCGACCTGCTGCGCGACATCGGCAACAGCGTCGGCCTCGCGGTGCACCAGGACTGGATCGCACGACAGCTCGCGCGCAGCGAGGAACATCACCGCCTGGTCGTCAACAGCCTGAACGAAGGGATTCTCGTCGTGTCGCGCGACGGCGTGGTGGTCGCGAGCAATCCGAGCGCGAACCGGATGATGCGGGCGGACCTCGTCGGCCGCCGGCTGTCGACGGTGATCCTGTACAAGCTGCACGAGGACGGCACGCCGATCGCGCCCGACGACTGGCCGAGCCGGCGCGCGATCGAGACGGCGATGCCGCAGCTCGACTACTCGGTCGGCTTCGGGCTCGCCGACGGCGACATCATCTGGGTGCGCGGCAACGCGGTGCCGATCGTGAAACCGGGCGAGACGCAGCCCGAATCGGTGCTCGTGTCGTTTCACGACATCGGCCCCGTGCGCGAAGCGCAGCAGCAACTGCGCTATATGGCGACGCGCGACGCGCTGACGGGCCTCTACAACCGGCGCTGGCTCTCCGACCGGATGCGCGAACTGTTCGGCACGCGCGAGGCGGCGGCCGGGCCCGCGCGAGTCGCGATCCTGTTCATCGATCTCGTCGGCTTCAAGAAGGTCAACGACACGGCCGGCCATGACGCCGGCGACGCGCTGCTGCGCAGCGTCGCGGCGCGCCTCGCGGCCTGCGCGGGCGGGCGCCACGCGCTCACGCGCGTCGGCGGCGACGAGTTCGTGATCCTCGTCGACCACTGCGACGATCCCGACGCGCTGGCCGTGCTCGCGCGCGAGGTGATCGACACGATCGCGAAGCCGTTCGAGATCGCGAACAACGAGTACTGGCTCGGCGTGTCGATCGGGATCAGCGTCGCGCCGCGCGACGGCGACGATGCGGTCACGCTGATGCGCAACGCCGATTCGGCGATGTACGACGCGAAGCAGCGCGGCCGCAACCACTTCACGTTCTTCACCGCGCAGCTGAACCTGCGCCTGCAGCGCCGCTTCGCGATCGAGCAGTCGTTGCGCCGCGCGATTGCGTCGGATGCGCTGCGGCTCGCCTACCAGCCGGTCGTCGACGCGCGCAGCGGTCGCACGGTCGGCGCTGAAGCGCTGCTGCGCTGGACGAGCCCCGAGCTCGGGCCGATGTCGCCGGCGGAGTTCATTCCGGTCGCGGAAGATACCGGGCTCATCGTCGCGATCGGCCAGTGGGTGCTCGAAACGGCCTGCCGGCAGGCCGCCGAATGGCGCCGCACGATCGCGCCCGACCTGATGCTCGCGGTCAACCTGTCGCCGCGGCAGTTCCACGAAGGGCTCGTCGAGTCGGTCTACCACTGCCTCGCGCAGACGCGGCTCGATCCGGGCGCGCTCGAACTGGAGATTACCGAAGGACTGCTGATGAACGACACGGACACCGTGCTGCCGATGCTGGAAGCGCTCACGGACATGAACGTGCGGATCTCGGTCGACGATTTCGGCACCGGCTACTCGTCGCTCGCGTACCTGAAGCGTTTTCCGCTGCACAACCTGAAGGTCGACCGTTCGTTCGTGTCGGGCGTGCCCGATCATCGCGACTCGGTCGCGATCACGCAGGCCGTGGTCGCGATGGCGCATTCGCTCGGGATGAAGGTCACCGCGGAAGGCGTCGAGACCCAGGCGCAGTCGTGGTTCCTGCAGCAGATCGGCTGCGACATGCAGCAGGGTTACCTGTTCGGCCGGCCGCTCGATCCGACCGACTACGCGCGCCGCCTCGTCACCGTGTAGGCATTCAAGCGAAACCGTCGCCGGCCGGCGGAACAGCAGGCGCCGGCGGCGCATCGATCTCGACGCGATTCTTGCCGTCGTGCTTCGCGCGATACAGCGCGCGGTCGGCCGCCTCGATCAGCGACGTCGTCGGCAGGCCGGGGGCCGGTACGATGCTCGCGCCGCCGATGCTGATCGTCACGTAGCGGCCCGTCGACGAGTGCGCGTGCTCGAGCCGCAGCGCCTCGACCGCGAGGCGGATTTTCTCGCCGAGCAGCCGCGTGGCGCCCGGCGACGTGGCCGGCATCACGACCGCGAATTCCTCGCCGCCGAAACGCGCGGCGAGATCGCCGGACTGCCCGAGGCAGCGCTCGATGGTCGCCGCGACCTGCTTGAGCACGCTGTCGCCCGACACGTGGCCGTACGTGTCGTTGTACAGCTTGAAGTTGTCGACGTCGATCATCAGCAGCGACAGCTCACTGCGCTCGCGCGTGCCGCGCCGCCATTCGGCGGCCAGGTATTCGTCGAGATAGCGGCGGTTCGACAGCCCGGTCAGGCCGTCCGAATGCGTGAGGCGCCGCAGTTCGAGATTGGCCTCGAGCAGTTGCTGCTGCGATTGCCGCAGCGCGCGATAGGCCTCGTCGCGCTGCAGCAGGTTCATGTACGAGCGCGAGTGGTAGCGGATCCGCGCGACCAGCTCGATGCGGTCGGGCAGTTTCACGAGGTAGTCGTTCGCGCCGGTCGCGAACGCGGTGCTCTTGATCACCGGTTCTTCCTGCGTCGACAGCACGATGATCGGCACGTCGCGCGTTGCCGGATTCGCGCGGTACGCCTTCACGAGGCTCAGCCCGTCGGTGCCGGGCATCACGAGATCCTGCAGGATCACCGTCGGCCGCGTCTCGATCGCGGTCGCCAGCGCATCGTCCGAGCGCGGGCAGTAGTGGAAGTCGATGCCGTCCTCGTCGACGAGCGCGCGCCGGATGGCTTCCGCGACGATCGTCTGGTCGTCGACCAGCAGGACCATCGCAGGGGCGTCGGCGTGCGGCGTGGGCCGGACGTGCGCGACGTCGAACGCCGCATGCACGCCGCCGGGCGGGCGGGTGAGATCGCTAGTCATGATTGATGCCAGGTTGCGCCATGGCTGCGAAGGGTGTAACGGGGTTTCATCCGAATTTGCCCCGAGAAACTCCGCCATTTCCCCCAAGGGGACTTCCTTCGGGGCGAATGGCGGGAAGGAAAGGAGTGCTGTTGACAGGCAGCTTCTTCCACGGGTTAGGATCACCAGCATGATCCTTGTCTATCGCTACCGGGTGAAGTCGCTCAACGGACTGCTTAACAAGCAGAGCCGCGCGGTGAACTACGTCTGGAACTTCTGCCACGATACGCAGAAGCACGCGCTCAAGTGGAGCAAGAAGTGGCCGACGGGTTTCGACTTGAACGTGCTGACGACCGGCAGCAGTAAGGAACTCGGTATCCACTCCGGCACGATCAACGCGACGTGCGAGCAATACGCGAAGTCGCGCAGTCGGAACCGTCGGCCCTACCTGCGCTATCGTGGCAGGAAATCGCTGGGCTGGGTGCCGCTGAAGGGCCGAGACCTGAAGCGCGAGGGTGATGCGTTTCGCTTTGCCGGCAACACCTTTCGCGTATTCAATAGCCGACCGCTTCCCGACGGAAAGATCAAGGACGGAACCAGCTTTGCGCAAGACACAAGGGGCAACTGGTTTCTCAACATCGTGATCGAGATGCCCGATGTTCAGGCTCGCCCGATCCGTTCGGGTGTCGGTATCGATCTGGGCCTGAAAGACTTCGCCACACTTTCGACCGGCGAGAAGCTGCCTAATGATCAATTCGGCCGACGCGCGGCCGAGAAGCTCGCGAAAGCGCAACGGGCGCGAAAGCACAAGCGACATATCGCGAAGCTGCACGCCAAGGTCGCGAATGCCCGTGCCGATTTCCAACACAAGCTCGCGCTCGATCTGGTGCGGCGCTTCGATTACATCGCGGTCGGCAACGTGTCGCCCGCCAAGCTGGCCAGAACCAGGATGGCGAAGAGCGTTTACGACGCATCCTGGTCGTCCTTCCGTAACAAGCTCCGTTACAAAGCGATCGCGCACGGAGTCACGTTCGAGGAAGTCGACGAAAGCGGTTCCACCCAGTCCTGTTCGGCGTGCGGGTCGAAAGACAGCACGACGCGGCCGAAAGGTATCGCGGGACTGCGAGTAAGAGAATGGGTTTGCAGTGAATGTGGTGTCGCACATGATCGTGATATCAACGCTGCTCTGAACATTCTCCGATGCGGACGTGCATCGCCAGGTGTGGGAATCCTCCGCCTTTAGGCGCGGAGGAGGACGTCAACGGTTCAAATCCGCGCGAGCGCCGCCAGCTCGCCCGCGATGCGCTCGAGCGGCAGGATCGCGCGCGCGGCGCCGAGCGTCGCGGCCGCCTTCGGCATGCCGTAGACGGCGCTGGTCGCCTCGTCCTGCGCGATCGTGTGATAGCCCTTCATCCGCAATGCCTTCAGGCCGATCGCGCCGTCGCGTCCCATGCCGGTCAGCAGCACGCCGATCACGCGGCCCGGCCAGTGCTCGGTCAGGCTGTTGAAGAATACGTCGACCGACGGCCGGTACGGCGTGGCGGCCGGTTCGCGCGTGTACTCGAGCGTGCCGGTGCGCGTGATGCGCAGGTGATCGTCGGTCGCCGCGAGGAGCGCGACGCCCGGTTGCGGGCGGTCGCCCTCGTGCGCGACCCGCACGGTCAGCGGCGTCTGGCCGTCGAGCCACTGCGCCATCCCTTCGGCGAACGCGCGATCGACGTGCTGGACGATCACGATCGGCGCGCTGAAGTCGGCCGGCAGGCCGCCGAGGATCGACGCGAGCGCGCCGGGGCCGCCGGCGGACGCGCCGATCGCGATCAGCGGGCCGCCGCCCGCGCGTGAGGCCATGCCGGCCGCGCGGACGCCGCAGGGCGCGTCGAGCAGGCGGCCGATCTGGTCGATCTTGGCGAGCAGCAGCCGGGCGGTATCGCCGGCCGCGCCTTCGCCGAGGCGCGGCGTGTCGACCGCGTCGAGCGCACCGGCGCCCATCGCCTCGAACACGCGCCACGCGTTCGCGCCGATGCAGCTCGTCACGATCAGGATCGCGCACGGTCGGCTGGAACGCATGATCCGCCGCGTCGCCTCGATCCCGTCGAACTTCGGCATGATCAGGTCCATCAGCACGACGTCGGGCGGTTGCGCGGCACACAGTTCGACGGCCTGCGCGCCGTCGGTCGCGACCCACAGCACACGATGCTCGGGCCGGCGCGCGAGCGCACGGCGCATCGCCTCGACGGCAAGCGGGAGGTCGTTGACGATGCCGATGTTCACAAGCGGGTTACTCCGGTCGGTTCGTAGTGTTGGAGGTGGGCCGGGTTCATGGAAGGCAGTGCCTGGTTCGGCGCCGCCGAACGGCATCGGCGGGCGGACGGCACGGAATTCTTTTCGATTGGCGACGCCCGCATGCTGTCATGCGGCGCGAGCGGCGGCAATCGAAAAATTTGCGCATTGCGTCGTTCCGACCCTTTCCTCTATGGCCGGGCCGCATTTTTTGCCGTCCGGGGAGCCGGACGGCCAGGCCCGAGATGACGCGGTAGTGCGGAAACCCGTCGCCGGCGCGTTCATTTCGACGGGAAAGGGGGCGCCCGGCACGGGCGCACGCGCAGGCATCGGCGAGCCGGCCGTGCAGGCCGGCGCACCGCGCCCGGTGCCCGTTCAGTCGTTCAATGGCTGCGCGCGTACCCCTGGATCAGCGCGCGCATCATCCCTTCGACGGTTGCGTCGAGCAGGTCGGCTTCCTGCTCCGATTCCTCGACGAGCGCGGCATAGGCGGTCGCGAGCGTCACGCGGTCGACTTCCTGGCGTTGTTCCATCAGCGTCACCATCCCGTCCTTCGCCAGATGAGCGGAGAAGGCGCGGCTGCCGATGGTCTGGAATACGTCAATCATGGCGGCTCTCCCGAACGTTGCCGATGCCTTCCAGTTTAGTCGGCGCACCGGCGCTCCGCCATGCGCGGCGGGCGCACGGGCCGCCCGCGGTTCGCCCGCCGCAAGCGTGCGCACCACGCGCGCGCCGCCGTTGCCGCCCGCCGCCGACCGTCCGGACGAAACACCGCTGCAACACTGCGGACACACGGCCGGCGCACCGTCGTACCGGTTTCAACGTTTACCCGAAGCATCAAATTGTCGACTTTTTATCGATAAAGTCTCGTGTTAGATTTTGCGGCCTGAACCCGGTCGAAACCGGGCGGGCGGCGCGTGTTCACGGTGCCGCGTATCCGACACAAGGAGGGACAATGCTGGTGCTGATTGGGGTGCCGATCGTCGTGATCGGTTTCGCGCTGCGCTTCAACGCGCTGCTGGTGGTCACGATCGCGGGCCTCGCGACGGGGCTCGCGGGCGGGATGAATCTGGTCGACATCGTCAGTGCATTCGGCAAGGCGTTCGCCGACAACCGCTACATGGGGCTGATCTGGCTGACGCTGCCGGTGATCGCGCTGCTCGAGCGCAACGGGCTCAAGGAACAGGCGAAGCGGATGATCTCGCGCGTGCACGCGGCGACCACCGGCCGCGTGCTGATGCTGTATTTCGTGCTGCGCCAGGTGACGGCCGCGCTCGGCCTCACGTCGCTCGGCGGACACGCGCAGATGGTGCGGCCGCTGATCGCGCCGATGGCGGAGGCCGCGGCCGTCGGCCGGCACGGCGACCTGCCGGAAGCGGTGCGCCAGCAGATTCGCGCGCACGCGTCGGCCGCCGACAACGTCGCCGTGTTCTTCGGCGAGGACATCTTCATCGCGATCCAGTCGATCCTGCTGATCAAGGGCTTTCTCGAACAGAACGGCATCGCGATCGAGCCGCTGCACCTGTCGGTCTGGGCGATCCCGACCGCGGTCGCCGCGCTGCTGATTCACTGCACACGGCTCGCGCTGCTCGACCATCGGCTGTCGCGCGGCTTCGGCGCGTTCGGGCGGGAGGGTGCGCGATGATCGGCCTCGAACCGCTGTATACGCTCGCCGGGCTGATGTTCGCCGCGTTCGCGTGCTTCAACCTGACCGACCGCACGAACCCGCGCCGCGTCGTCAATTTCGCGTTCTGGGCGATCTATGCGCTCACGTTCCTGTTCGGCGCGCTGCTGCCGCACTTCGTGACGGGCTGCCTCGCGATCGCGCTCGCGTTGATCGCGGGCTCGGGCAAGCTCGGGCGCGGCAAGTCGGACGAAGCCGGCGAGGCGGCGGCCGCGCGGCGCGACGCGAAGGCGCTGCGCTTCCGCAACAGGCTGTTCCTGCCGGCGCTGTTGATTCCCGTCGTCACGCTGATCGGCACGTTCGGGCTGAAACTCGTGCCGTTCGTCGATCCGAAGAGCGTGACGCTGATCTCGCTCGTGCTCGGCACGCTCGTCGCGTTCGCCGTCGCGCTCGCGATGCTGCGCGATTCGCCCGTGCACGCGCTGAAGGAGGCGCGTCACACGATGGACGCGGTCGGCTGGGCCGCGATCCTGCCGCAGATGCTCGCGGCGCTCGGTGCGCTGTTCGCGGTCGCGGGCGTCGGCGGCGTGGTGTCGGGGCTCGTGAAGGACTGGGTGCCGATCGATTCGCCGTTCGCGGTTGTCGTTGCCTATACGGTCGGCATGGCGCTGTTCACGATGATCATGGGCAACGGGTTCGCCGCGTTCCCGGTGATGACGGCCGGCATCGGCCTGCCGCTGATCGTCCATCAGTTCCACGGCAACCCGGCGATCCTCGGCGCGATCGGGATGCTGAGCGGCTTCTGCGGTACGCTGATGACGCCGATGGCCGCGAACTTCAACATCGTGCCGGCCGCGCTGCTCGAACTGAAGGACAAGAACGGCGTGATCAAGGCGCAGTGGCCGACCGCCGTGCTGCTGCTGGCCGTGAACACGCTGCTGATGTACGCGTTCGTATTCCGCTTCTGACGACTGACGAGGTGCTCATGACCGACCGACTGACTCCCGAGCTCGCGTCGAAATTCGCGTCGCTCGCGCTCGCGCACCTGACCCGCGAATATCCGAACAAGCTCACGCATGGGCTCGAAGGCCCGCACGACGTGCAGGGGCCGCGCGCGCTGCATCCGATCTTCTACGGCAGCTACGACTGGCATTCGTGCGTGCACGGCTACTGGCTCGTGCTGCGCGTGCTCGAACGCTATCCCGCGCTGCCGGAGGCCGAGCGGATCATCGCCGTCGTCGACGCGCATTTCACCGACGCGAACGTCGCCGGCGAACGCGCGTATCTCGCGTTGCCGCACAACAGCGGCTTCGAGCGGCCTTACGGATGGGCGTGGCTGCTGGCGCTGTCCGCGCAGCTGGAGCGGCTCGCGCTGAAGGGCGTGGTGCCGCAGGCCGCCCGCTGGGCGAAGACGATGGCGCCGCTCACCGAGCTGTTCGTCGCGCGCTTCGAGACCTTCCTGCCGAAGGCGACCTATCCGCTGCGGGTCGGCACGCACTTCAACACCGCGTTCGCGCTGGCGCTCACGCTCGACTTCGCGCGCGCGACGCAGCGCGACGGGCTCGCGGCGCTGATCGTCGATACGGCGAAACGCTGGCACCTGAACGATGTCGCGTGCCAGGCGTGGGAGCCGTCGGGCGACGAGTTCCTGTCGCCCGCGCTGATGGAGGCGGAACTGATGCGGCGCGTGCTGCCGGCCGCCGAATTCGACGGCTGGTTCGCGCGCTTCCTGCCGGATCTCGCGCGCGGCGAGCCGGCGACGCTGTTCGTGCCGGCGACGGTCAGCGACCGCAGCGACGGCAAGATCGCGCATCTGGATGGACTGAATTTGAGCCGCGCATGGTGCCAGCGCTCGCTCGCCGGCGCGCTGCCCGAAGGCGACGCGCGGCGCGCGAAGCTGGTAGATGCGGCCGGCCGGCATCTCGACAGCGCACTCGCGCACGTGGCCGGCGACTACATGGGCGAGCACTGGCTCGCGACGTTCGCGCTGCTGGCGCTGGACGCGTAGTCGCTTCGTCGGCGATCGGCGGGAGAGGCGGGAGAGGCGGGAGAGGCGGGAGAGGCGGGAGAGGCGGGAGAGGCGGGAGAGGCGGGTGTGGCGGGCGTCACGCGATGTGCCGCACGCGTGCCCGCCGCACTGCCGCGGGCTTACTGATAGAAGTTGAGCGTGACCATCGCCGAGCGGCCCGGCGCCCACGTCGCGTAGATCGGATACGCGCTCGCGTAATACTGCTTGTCGAACAGGTTCTGCACGTTCAGCTGAACGTCCATCGTCTTGTTCACGCGCCACGTCGCGGCCGCGTCGAAGCGTGCGTAGCCGGGCGTCCATTTCTTCGTCGTCGCCGACACCGATGCATAGGTCTGGCTCATGACCGTCGCGCCCGCGCCGAGCGTGAGCGTCGGAATCACGTCGTAGCTCGTCCACAGCGTGAAGTTGTGCTTCGGCACCATCACCATCGGCAGGCCCGATGCGCCCGGGCTGCCGGGGCCCGCGTCGGTCGTGATCGCGTTCAGGTACGAGTAGCCGCCGAACACGTGCCACTTCCGCGTCAGGTTGCCCGCGAAGCCGAGCTCGACGCCGCGCACGCGCTGCTTGCCCGCGTTGACGGTGTGACCGAGCCCGTCGCTGACACGCGCATTGGTCTTTTCGGTCTGGAACAGCGCCGAGGTCAGCGACAGCTGATCCTGCAGCACGTCCCATTTCGCGCCGATCTCGATGTTGCGCGAGCGCTCGGGCGCGAGGTCCTGGTTCGTCGCGGTGATCTGGTCGGTGCCGCCGCCCAGGCCCGCGTTCGAGCCCGGCGGGTTCGACGACGTGCCGTACGACGCGTACAGGCTCACGTTCGTCACCGGCTTGAAGACGAGGCCGAACTGGTAGCTGAACAGGTTCGACGTGTTCGACAGGTCGGCGACGCCGGCCTGCTTGCCGGTCGTGTCGTAGCGGTCGAAGCGCAGCCCGGTGTTGAACTGCCAGCGCTCGGACAGCCTGACCGTGTCGAAGAGGTATGCGGACACCGTGTCGGTGCGCGTGTTCGTCGTCGGGCCGGGGAAGCTTTTATCGCCGTTCAGCACGATGTTGCCGGTCCACGGCATGTTCGGGTTCCAGCCGCCGGCAAGCGGTGTGCAGTTGCCGGCCACCGCGCACGGGCTGTTCGAGCGGATGTTGTTGCCGGCGGCATCCGACACGAGATAGCCCTCGTAGCGCGATTGCTCGTGGCTGAACTCGACGCCGGCCGTCATCGTGTGCTTCATCCCGAACAGGCTCGCGCTGCCGGTCACTTCGGTCTGGTTCGAGAAGCCGTTGAGCGCGTACTTGCCGCTCTTCGCCTGCAGCCCGAGCATGTTCGGGTTCGACGCGAGGATCTGCGGATTGGTCGCGACGTAGTCGAGCGTCGAGCGCCCGAACATCGTCGTGTTCTTCAGCTTCCACGCATCGTTGATCGTGTGCTCGATGCGCACTTCGCCGGTGTCGGTCTGCCCGTAGCGATAGTCGCGGGTGTTCAGCCCGAAGAACTGCCCGCGATCGGTCGGCACCGGCGTGCCGCCGGACGCGCGGAACGGCACGCTGAAGTCCGGCATGTCATACGCGTTCATATGGTAGTAGCTGACCGTGACCGTGGTCGGCGTGTTCAGCCCGAACACGATCGACGGCGCGACGCCCCAGCGCTTGTTGTAGACGTCGTTGCGGCCGGCCTGGTTCGCGTCGTGACCCATCACGTTCAGCCGCACGGCTGTGGTGTCGTTGATCCTGCGGTTCGCGTCGACCGTCGCGCGCTTGTAGCCGTCGGTGCCGAAGCCGATGCTGCTGTTGATGAAGTCGTCGTTCTGCGGCGTCTTCGTGACGATGTCGATGCTGCCGCCCACCGAGCCGCGGCCCGCGTACACGGAGTCGGGGCCCTTGATCACGCTGATCTGCTCGACCGCGAACGTCTCGCGGTTCTGCAGCCCGGAGTCGCGCATCCCGTCGACGAAGATCGCGTTGCGCGATTCGAAGCCGCGGATCACCGGGCGGTCGGCCGACGGGTTCGCGGCCGCGTCGCCGCCGAGGAACGTGATGCCCGGCACCGAGCGCAGCGCGTCCGCGAACGACGTGACGTTCTTCTCCTTGATCAGTTGCGCGGGGAGCACCGTGACCGAGCGCGGCGTGTCGAGCAGCGGCGCGGTGAACTTGTACGACGGCGAGCGCTTCACCTGCATGTCCGACAGCGCGGACGACTGGACCGCGATCGTCGGCAGCGTCGCCGACGGTTCGGCGGCGGCCGGCTGCCCGGCAGCGGGGGCGGAAGCAGGAGCGGTTTCGGCGGAGGCGAGCAGCGGCGTCAGGAAAACGGAGCAGGTCAGCGCCGACACGAGGGCACGGGGCCTCGTCTTGAACTGGGCGGGCATGGCGAGAGGCGGCGGAAGTATCGGTGAAACGGATGCGTCGTCACGATGCCGGCGGGCAGGCCCATGGCATCGGTAAACGTCAATGTAAATGCGTATGATTCGCGTTAGCGGTCGCAATTCTACGAATTATTACGAGATAAGTAAACGATCGCAGGGTTGTTGTACGAAACCGGTCGCGTTTTCGTGTCCAATGCGACGGCTTTGCATCCGACGCAATACCGCTTTCCACCGGCCGACCGGCGCGGCCCGACGGCGACTCGATACACTGCCGTACCGGTTGCACGGGCCCCGGCGATCAGGCCCCGACGAAGGAGACAGGACAGATGGACACCCAACGCGCAGCGGTCGTCACGTACCGCGGCAAGGCGATCGAGAACACGCACGTCGCCGACGTGGCGGTGGTGGATGCCGGCGGCAAGCTGCTGTTCCGGCTCGGCGATCCGTTCCGGATGACGCTCGCGCGCTCGGCGGCGAAGCCGGCCCAGGCGCTGTCCGTGATCGAGACGGGCGCGCCCGAGCGGTTCGGTTTCGACGACGCGGACATCGCGCTGATGTGCGCGTCGCACAGCAGCGAGGAGCGGCACATCGCGCGCACGCGGGCGATGCTGGCGAAGGTCGATGCGCAGGAGTCGGATTTGCGTTGCGGCGGCCATGCGCCGCTGTCGGACGCGGTGTACCGGTCGTGGATCAAGCGCGACTACACGCCGACCGGTGTCTGCAGCAACTGTTCGGGCAAGCATGTCGGGATGCTGGCCGGCGCGCGATCGATCGGCGCCGCGATCGCCGACTATCATCTGCCCGAGCATCCGATGCAGGTGCGCGTCAAGCATGTGGTCGCCGATGCATGCGGCCTGCGCGACGACGAGGTCGACTGGGCGATCGACGGCTGCAACCTGCCGACGCCGGCGTTTCCGCTCGACCGCCTCGCGCGTCTTTACGCATCGGTGGCCGACGGCGCGGATACGGTGGAAGCCGGCGCCGCGACGACCGATCGCGTGCGCGCGTTAGCGCGCATTCATCATGCGATGACGGCCCATCCGGAACTGGTCGCCGGAGAAGGGCGCTACTGCACGGTGCTGATGGACGCGTTCGAAGGGCAGGTCGTCGGCAAGCTCGGCGCGGATGCGTGCTACGGCATCGGCGTCCGCGCATCGGCGCGCACGCGCGCACTCGGCGCCGACGGCGCGCTCGGCATCTCGGTGAAGATCGAGGACGGCAACATCGACGTGCTGTACATGATGGTCAGCGAACTGCTCGAACGGCTGCAGATCGGCACGGACGCGCAGCGCGCGCGGCTCGCCGCGTTCCACCGGCCGAAGATGCTGAACACGCAGGGTATCGAGATCGGGCACGCGACGTTCCCGTTCGAATTGCAGCGGGCCTGAAGGGCGTCAGCGCGTCGATGCCGCGTGCTGAAGGTGCGTGCGGCGTGCGGCGTGCGGCATCGGCGCTGGCCAGGCGACCCGCGCGGCCGCAGTCGCTACGCGCCCGCGTCGCGCAGCTTCGCCAGCTCGACTTCCGACAACTCGCCGATGTGCGCGAGATGTTCCGCGAGGAAGTCTTTCAGCACGCGCAGCTTCGCCGAGCTGCGCCGGTTCGCCAGATACGCGATGTAGATGTAGTCGCCCGTGAGCTTGTTCTGCAGCCGATAGCGAGGCAGCACGGCTTCGAGCCGGCCGCTCGCGAGCAGGTCGCGCACCAGCCAGATCTCGAATTCGGCGATGCCGAGCCCCGCGCAGGTCGCGTCGAGCAGCAGCTCCGAATGATCGGTGACCAGGTTGCCGGCCGGCAGCACGCTGTGCCGCGCGTCGCCGCGGACGAGTTCCCAACGCGGATCGCCTTCGGGGTGCACGTAGCGCAGGCAGTTGTGATGCAGAAGGTCGTCCGGCGTCGCGGGGCGCCCGCAGCGGTCGAGATAGCCGGGTGTCGCGCACAGGATGCTGTCGTTGCGCGACAGCCGGTGGACGACGAGGTTGTCCAGATAGTTCTCGCCCTCGTGAATGTCGAGGTCGAAGCCGCCAGCGACGAGGTCGTTGTGGTTGTCGGTGAGCCGCACGTCGAGCTGGATCGTCGGGTAGCGCGCGAGAAACGGTGCGATCAGCGGCGCGAGGTGACGGCGGCCGAACGCGACCGGCGCGGTGAGCTTCAGCGGGCCGCTCGGCTGCGAATTGAGCTCGGCGACGACGCGCAGCGTGTCGTCGAGATCGGCGATCAGCGTGACCGCGCGTTCCAGGTAGATGTGGCCGGCCTCGGTCAGCGTCACGCTATGCGTCGAGCGATGCAGCAGCGCGACGCCGAGCGCGTCCTCGATCGCCGTGACCTTGCGCGCGACGGTGGACGTCGACACGTGCATCTCCTTCGCGACCGCGGAAAAGCTCCCCATTTCGACGACCCGCACGAACGCGCGCATCGCGCCGAGGTGATCGATGCCGGTGTCTCTCGCCGTTGTTTTCATTCGTCTCTCGCTGTTGCATTCCACGCAAAACCGCTTTCGATAATACAGAAGCGAGCTTCTTTATGCAAAGGCATAGAATGCGATCCCGTCGTATCGGGAAGCGGTGAACGCAGCCGGTTTCCCGCAGCGGCGCGAGACATTTCAGGAGGGGCACCATGACGGAAAACGGCTTCCGCGTCGAAGCGGATCTCTTAGGGAAACGAAGCATTCCGGAATCGGCGTACTACGGCGTCCATACGCTGCGCGCGAAGGAGAACTTCGACATTTCGGGGCGCACGATCGCGTCGCTGCCTTACCTCGTCATGGCGCTCGCGGCCGTGAAGGAAGCCGCGGCCGATGCGAACTGCGAGCTCGGGCTGCTGCCGGCCGCGTATCGCGACGCGATCGCTGCCGCGTGCGTCGAGATCCGCGAAGGCCGCCTGCACGACCAGTTCGTGGTCGACATCATCCAGGGCGGGGCCGGCACGTCGACCAACATGAACGCCAACGAGGTGATCTGCAACCGCGCGCTCGAAATCATGGGGCATGCACGCGGGCAGTATGAATACCTGCATCCCAACGAGCACGTCAATCTCGCGCAGAGCACGAACGACGTCTATCCGACCGCGATCCGGATCGCGACCTGCTTCGCGGTCGAGCATCTGCTCGAGGCGATGGCACGCTTGCGCGATGCGTTCGCGGAGAAGGCCGACGCGTTCTCGGGCCTGCTGAAGCTCGGCCGCACGCAGCTGCAGGACGCCGTGCCGATGACGCTCGGCCAGGAGTTCTCGACCTACGCGGTGATGGTGACGGAAGACATCGCGCGCCTGCAGGAAGCCGGCTTGCTGATGCGCGAGATCAATCTCGGCGCGACCGCGATCGGCACCGGCATCACCGCGCATCCGCAGTACGCGGAGAAGGCGCTGGCCGCGCTGCGGGGCATCACCGGCCTGGACCTGAGCACCGCACCGAACCTGATCGAAGCGACGCAGGACTGCGGCGCGTTCGTGCAGATCTCCGGCGTGCTGAAGCGGATCGCGGTCAAGCTGTCGAAGATCTGCAACGACCTGCGGCTGCTGTCGAGCGGCCCGCGCGCGGGCTTCGGCGAGATCAACCTGCCACCGGTGCAGGCCGGCTCGTCGATCATGCCGGGCAAGGTGAACCCGGTGATTCCGGAAGTCGTGAACCAGGTCGCGTTCGAAGTGTTCGGCAACGACCTGACGGTGACCTTCGCCGCCGAGGCCGGCCAGCTTCAGCTCAACGCGTTCGAGCCGGTGATCGCGAGCGCGCTGTTCCGCAGCTTCAGCCACCTGACGGCCGCCTGCACGACGCTCGCGGACCGCTGCGTGAGCGGAATCACCGCGAACCCCGAGCGGTTGCGCGAAACGATGGAGCGGTCGGTCGCGCTGGCAACCGCGCTGAACCCGTACATCGGCTACAAGCGCGCGACCGCCGTGGCCGCCGAGGCACACGAGAGCGGCAAGTCGATCCGCGAGGTCGTGCTGGATCACCAGCTGATGACCGACGCGCAACTGGATGAAGCGTTGCGGCCCGAAGCGCTGATCAGTCCGCGCGCGTACTGATTCCGGCCGCACGGCGCCGGCGCATGCCGCCGGCGGCCCGTGCGCGACCGTTCCCGCAGCGCCCCGTCGACGGGCGCCACACATCAAGAAACGGAGACATACCATGAAGCACGCCAGCGAGCGCCCGGCCGAGACGGCCGGCGGCGCGAATCCCCGTCATGCCGACCGAGATGCGATGTTCGCGTCGCACGAATCCGGCTATGAGAAAAAGTTGAAGCCGCGACACGTGCAGATGATCGCGATGGGCGGTGCGATCGGCACCGGCCTCTTTCTCGGCGCGGGCGGCCGCCTGCAGAGCGCGGGGCCCGCGCTGGCGGTCGTGTATCTCGTGTGCGGCGTATTCGCGTTCCTCATCATGCGCGCGCTCGGCGAGCTCGTGATGCACCGGCCGACCAGCGGCTCGTTCGTGTCGTACGCACGCGAGTTCATGGGCGAGCGCGCGTCGTTCGTCGCGGGCTGGATGTACTACCTGAACTGGGCGACCACCGGCATCGTCGACATCACCGCGGTCGCGATCTACATGAAGTACTGGGCCGTGTTCACCGACGTGCCGCAATGGGTGTTCGCGCTCGGCGCGCTCGGGATCGTGTCGGTGATGAACATGATCGGCGTGAAGGTGTTCGGCGAGATGGAGTTCTGGTTCTCGATCGTCAAGGTGGGGACGCTCGCACTGTTCCTCGCGGTCGGCGCCGTGTTTCTCGCGAGCGGCCATCCGGTCGCCGGGCAGATGACGGGGCTGCACCTGATCGCGGATCACGGCGGGATCTTCCCGCACGGCATCCTGCCGGCGGTGCTGATCGTGCAGGGCGTCGTGTTCGCGTATGCGAGCATCGAGCTCGTCGGCGTCGCGGCGGGCGAGACCGCCGATGCGCGCAAGGTGCTGCCGAAGGCGATCAACAGCGTGATGTGGCGCATCGCGCTGTTCTACGTCGGCTCGGTCGTGCTGCTGACCATGCTGCTGCCGTGGACCGCGTACAGCGCGCACGAAAGCCCGTTCGTGACGTTCTTCAGCAAGCTCGGCGTGCCGTACGTCGGCACGGTGATGAACATCGTGGTGCTGACCGCCGCGCTGTCGAGCCTGAATTCCGGCCTCTATTCGACCGGGCGCGTGCTGCGCTCGCTCGCGATGGGCGGCTCGGCGCCGCGCTTCGTGTCGCGGATGAATGCGCGCGGCGTGCCGTACGGCGGGATCCTCGTCACGGTCGCGATCAATGCGATCGGCGTGCCGCTGAACTACATCGTGCCGTCCCAGGCGTTCGAGATCGTGCTGAACATGGCATCGCTCGGGATCATCTCGACCTGGGGCTTCATCGTGATGTGCCAGATCCTGTTCCGCCGCGCGGTCAATCGCGGCGAGCTGAGCCCCGTGTCGTTCCGGATGCCCGGCGCGCCGTTCACGTCGTGGCTCACGCTCGGGTTCCTCGTCAGCGTGCTGGTGCTGATGGCGTTCGATTACCCGGGCGGCACGTGGACCGTCGCGATGATTCCGTTCGTCGTGCTCGCGCTGGTGGTCGGCTGGAAGCTCGCGAAGCGCGGTGCCGCGCGAGAGGCGGCTGCTACGGCCGCCGCGCCGATGGTCGCCGATCCGGCGAGCAACGTCTGACGACACGCACGGGCGGGTCGACCGCCCGGCGCGCTCAGTTCAACCCGGCGCGTGCACCGACCCAGCGGCTGAAGTCGCCGGCCATCTCCGCCGTGAGTTCGTGGCCGGCGTCGTAGAGCCGCGTGTCGTGCGCGACGCCGAGCGCCGTCAGCTTCGCGTCGGCCGTGTTCGCCCATGCGACCGGCAGCTTGTCGTCGAAGCGGCCGTGCATCACCAGCGCGTGCAGCGGGCGCAATGCATCGCGCGACGCGATCAGCGGATCGATCTCCGGCAGGATGCGCCCGCACAGCACCGCAAATGCGGCGACGTCGGCCGGTGAGGTGAGGCCGACGCTCGCGCTCATGATGCCGCCCTGGCTGAAACCGGCGATCACGGTGGGGCTTTCGTTTGCATCATCCCGGGCGCGCAACGCACGCAGCAGCGCAATCAGCTGCACGCGGCTCGCATCCGCGCGGGCCGCATCGATTTCAGGGCCGTTCGGGCCGAAGCGCACCGGAAACCATGCGTGCTGGCCGGGGCCGAACGTCAGCGGGCCGCGCACGAACGCGATTTCGATGCGCGGATCGATCGTGCCGGCCAGGTTCAGCAGGTTGGTTTCGTTGCCGCCGACGCCGTGCAGCAGCAACAGGCGGCCCAAGGGGCGGCCGGCGGCCGGGCGCAGCCGGTACTGGAGGCCGGATTCGGAGTCGGTGGTCAGCGGCAGGACGTCGGTCATTGCAAGGGTCCGGTGGGGGAATGATCCGACAGTCTAGAGCGCGCGGGCGGGGAGGTGAATCGCCGGATGGCGATTGATTGTTTCCTAGTGGGAATGAATTGGCCAACTGGCGAGACATTTTCCGCTCCGGATCGCTCGGCGTTGCCGCGCAGGCTGCTCTGTCACCTGCTTCATCGTGCCATCCATCTCGCCCTCACATCGATTCGGCTGCTCTCATGCAAAAGGCTGCATAACCGGGTCAATTCGCAGATAATGCGCAAACGTTTTACCGATATTCGACCGAATTGAATGGCCGGATCATGATTAAAAGAATGAATCTCCGGATTCGGTTATCGCAGGCTGCCGGGCAACCCCGGCGGGCCGCCCAGGCCGGATGTTAACGGCCGGTTCGAGAAAAACTTTAGGGTTTTCTCGTTGAATTAACCATTGCGATTTTCTCAACGCCCGATTGACTTTCAGTCATCGGACCGTCATACACCATCCCCGATAATTCGCCGCTCACATTCTTTCAATAGGCCAAGGGGCGATCGAAGCCGGATCGCTGCGGGGAGCTGTACTCATGACCATCCGTCATCGCATTACGCTGCTAGTCGTCCTGACGTTTTTCGCGCTGTCCGCGATCGGCGTGTACGCCGTGTACCAGACGCGCAAGAGCGCGTCCGAGGTGCGTCAGGTTACCCAGGGAATCGTGCCGAGCGCGCTCGCGTCGGCGGATCTCGTCGCCGACGTGAAGAACATCCAGATCGCGACGATGACGCTGGTGTACGCGCCCGACGCGAACACCGCCGCGCAGGCGCGCGACGAGTTGAAGGCGAAACAGGTCGCACTGCGCGCCGCGCTCGACGCGCAGGCCGGATCGGCGGTCGGGCAGGCGCAGCAAGGCCTCGTCGCGCAGGCGAAGGACAGCGCCGCGAACTACTTCGCCGCGATCGACGACACCGTGAAGATGAAGGCCGACGGCAAGCCCGAGATGGCGCAGGCGAACCTGTTCGCGAACGTCGCGCAGTATCGCGACGAACTCGAGAGCATCGTCGACACGCTGCGCGTCGAGAAGAACCGCCAGAAGGACGACGCGATCCGCGCGCTGAACGGCATGCTCGCGACGACGGCCACCGCGATCGCGGGGGTGGCGGGCACGGTCGTCGTGCTGCTGACCGCGCTCGGCTTCGTGCTGTACCGCCAGATCACGCGCCCGCTGATCGGGATGCAGACGGCGATGAGCGAGATCGCGACCAGCCAGGACTTCACGCGCCGCGTGCCGGTGGGCCGGATGGACGAGATCGGCCATTCGATCGTCGCGTTCAACGGGATGATCGAGAAGATCCAGGAGAACGCCGCGCAACTGAAGCAGAAGACGGCCGACATCCAGGCGATGCTGCAGAACATGCAGCAAGGGATCCTGACGGTCGTCGAAGGCGGTGTCGTGCATGCGGAGTATTCGGCTTACCTCGAGACCATCTTCGAGACGAGCGATATCGCCGGCCGCGACCTGATGGCGCTCGTGTTCGACGATTCGAGCATCGGTTCCGACGCGCGTTCGCAGGTCGACGCGGCCGTGCATGCGTGCCTTGGCGAGGACAGCATGAACTTCGCGTTCAACGAGCACCTGCTTGTCAACGAAGTCGCGAAGCGGATGCCGGACGGCCGCGAGAAATGGCTCGACCTGAGCTGGTCGGCGATCACCGACGAGACCGACACGGTCGTGCGGCTGATGCTGTGCGTGCGCGACGTGACCGAGATCCGCGAGCTGACCGCGCAGGCCGGCGAGCAGCAGCGCCGCCTCGAGATGATCGGCGAGATCCTGTCGATCAGCCAGGACAAGTTCCACGACTTCGTGCACAGCGCGAAGGGTTTCCTCAGCGAGAACGAGCGGATGATCCGCCAGCACGAACGGGCGGATCACTCGATCGTCGCGGCGCTGTTCCGCAACATGCATACGATCAAGGGCAATGCGCGCACGTACAGCCTGCAGCACCTGACCAACATCGTGCACGAAGCGGAGCAGGCGTACGAATCGCTGCGCCGCACGGACGGCGGCCCCGAGTGGAACCGCGATGCGCTGATGGACGACCTGATCCGCGTGCGCGAGGCGGTCGACCATTACGCGACGATCAACGCGGTCACGCTCGGCCGCCATGGCGAAGCGGCACAGCACGGCGGCGCCGACTACCTGATGGTCGAGCGCGCGCACATCAGCGAGAGCCTGCGCATGCTCGACGGCGCCGATCCGGCGAACGCGGGCGACTGGCACGCGGCGCGTGATTCGGTGCGCCGCCTGCTGAGCCAGTTCGGCACGCAGGGCATCGGCGATGCGCTGGGCGGCGTGATCGAGTCGCTGCCGTCGCTCGCGGCCGAACTCGGCAAGCCCGCGCCTGTCGTGCATATCGACAGCAACGGCCATCGCGTGCGCAGCGAGATCGGCGCGACGCTGAAGAACGTGTTCATGCACCTGCTGCGCAACGCGATCGACCACGGGATCGAAACGTCCGACGAACGTCGCGCGGCCGGCAAGGCGCCTGCAGGCAAGATCGACATCGCGGTCGACGTCGAGGACGATGCACTGCGCTTCGTGCTGGGCGACGACGGCCGCGGCCTCGCGCTCGACCGGATTCGCGGGATCGCGCGCGAGCGCGGCTGGATCGACGCCGGCAACGACGCCGCGCTGACCGACGAAGCGGTGGCCGAACTGATCTTCCGCCCGGGCTTCTCGACCGCGCGCGCGGTGACGGAAGTGTCGGGGCGCGGCGTCGGGATGGACGCGGTGCGCAACTTCCTGAAGCGCGACGGCGGCGACATCGCGCTGCGCTTCACCGACGATCGCGTCGGCGCGTCGTATCGCGCGTTCGAGACGATCGTGTCGCTGCCGGCGCGTTTCGCGGCGGACGGTGCGGCCCACGACGCCGGGCAGCAGGCGCGCGTCGGCATCGCGAACGTCGACGTGGCGGAGTGATCGTGCAAGCGTGGATGATCCCGATCGGGGCCGCGCTGGCGGGCGGCCTGGTGGTCGCGGCGCTCGCCGCGATCGTGTATCGCGTCACGCGCGCGCGGCTCGTTGCCGCGCTGACGCGCGAAGCGGATGCGTTGCGCGATGCGCTCGGCGCGGCCGATGCGCGAGCCGAGGAAGCCGCGGCGGCGCATGCGGAAGCCGCACAGGCGTGGGCGCGCCGCGCAACGGAGCTCGAGGAAACGCTGGCGCGCGAGACGGCCGGCACCGGCAAGCAGCGCGACGCGCTGCAGGCGCTCGCGGCCGAGCGCGCCGCACTGTCGCAGCAGGCGACGAAGCTCGCCGACGAGGCCGCGCGGTTGCGCGGGCTGGCCGGCACGTTCGAGCGCTGGCACGAGCAGATGATCTCGCTGACCACGCAGAACCAGGACATGCGCACGAAGAACCAGGAGCTGTCGGCGATCGTCGCGCACGTGTCGATCGTGTCGCTGAATGCGTCGATCGAGGCCGCGCGCGCGGGCTCCGCGGGGCGCGGCTTCTCGATCGTCGCGAGCGAGGTGCGCGGGCTCGCCGCGCGCTCGCAGCAACTGTCGAACAGCTATCGCGACAGCCTGAACCGCAACGATCTCGTGACGGCCGCGACGTTCCAGGACATCCAGGCCGGCGGCAAGATGATCACGGCCGCGCTCGCGACGGTCGAGACGCTCGCCGCGCAGCTGCATGCGCGGCTCGAAGGAGCGGCGGCGTGATCAGTGCGCAGGCCCGGGCCGGGTTCGAGCGGATCTTCTTCGATGCGGCGCGCACGCGGCTCGCGTCCGGCGGCGCGTGCGAGATCCGGGCGGCTGCCGACGACGCACATGATGCGCACGGCGCGTTGCACGACCCGTCACGCATCAAGTCGCGCGCGACGCCGAAGGTGCCCGAGCACGTCGCGGTGCTGACGATCTCGGCATTGCATTTCCGGCTGCTGCTCGCGCTGCGCTTTCGCGACGACGATCCGACGCGCCGTCATTTCGCGGCGGCGTCACCCGGCGCGAGCGCGCAGCGGCCGCTGCCCGAAGCGTTCATGGAGGTCGCGAACCTGTGCTGCGGCGCGATCAACCAGGCGCTGACCGTGCCGTTCCCCGATCTCGGGATGTCGACGCCGTACCTGCTGAGCGGCGCGAGCGTCGATTATCTCCCTGCGCTGAACCCCGACCACGTGGCCGCGTATGACGTGACGCTCGACGGCGACGTGCGGATCGGCGCGACGCTGTGCGTGTGCGCGAACGCGCCGGTCGATTTCCACGTGCCGGAAGCGGCGAGCGTGGACACGGGCGGCGAGCTCGAACTGTTTTGACCGATTCCGAGGACTTCCCGAGATGACCGTAGACCAACCCGTCAGCAAGGTGCTCGTGCTCGACGACAGCCGCGCGCATGCGGCCGCGATCAAGCGCTTCTGCGACGAGCACAACCTGGTCGGCCTGACCGTGCGGCGCAACCGGCTGCTGAAGGTGCTGCGCTCGAACATCGATCTCGGCGCGATCCTGCTCGCCGAGGACTACGGCGGCTCGCCGGACGAAAGCGCGATCATCGCGACGCAGATCGATGCGCTGCGGCCCGAGCTGCCGATCATCCTGCGCCGCACGTCGAACGCATCGGACGCGTCGCGCGACGGGCTGCCCGATGCGCTCGCGCGCGTCGCGTGCGCGGCCTACGTCGCCGACGACCTGACGCCGCTCAAGCGCGCGATCGACGAATACCTGTTCGGCCGCGACTACCCGAACGCGCTGGTGCGCGGCATCGCGGAGATCACCGAGGCGCGGCTCGACAGCCTGTTCCCGGGCCTCGCGATCGAGCGCGACACGCCGTGCATCGTCCGCGACCAGATCATCTTCGGCGAGGTGTTCAGCCTGATCGCGCTGGAAAGCGCATGGTGCCGCGGCTACATGCTGCTGCAGACGAGCGAGCAGCCGCTGCTCGACATGATCGGCGGCACGCGCGACGACGGCCGCGCGCCCGATTTCCGCGACGTGAACAGCGTGCTCGGCGAGCTGACCAACCTCGTGTGGGGCGCGTTCAAGAACCGCTATCTCGGCGACGCGGAGGCGCTCGCGCGCCATCCGGTGCAGGTACCGCTCGTCGTCAACCACAAGCAGAAGTTCATTTCGTTCGGCGGCGACTGTCCGCAGCTCTGTTTCAAGTACCGGATGACCGATCCTGCATCGGGGCGATCGGTGCGGCTCGACCAGCGTTTCGTGTTCAGCCTCAGCTGGTCGCCGGAAGATTTCCGCGAATCCGTCCAGGACGTGGGGCCGATGGTCGAATCGGGCGAACTCGAACTGTTTTGAATGTTGAAGTCAGCAACAACGAAAGGGGAATACGGCATGGCAAAGATTCTGGTGGTCGACGATTCGGGCACGGTGCGCGACGAGGTCGCGGGCTTCCTGCGCAATCACGGGCTCGACGTCGCGACGGCGGTGGATGGCAAGGACGGGCTCGCGAAGCTCAAGGCGACGCCCGGCGTGCGCCTCGTGATCAGCGACGTGAACATGCCGAACATGGACGGCCTGACGATGGTCGAGAAGATCCGTGGCGAACTGGCGAATGCGTCGGTCAACGTCGTGATGCTGACGACCGAAAGCAGCCCGGCGATGAAGGAGCGCGGCAAGGCCGCCGGCGTGAAAGGCTGGATCGTGAAGCCGTTCAAGGGCGACGCGGTGCTCGACGCGCTGAAGAAGCTCGCGGGCTGACCGCGCGGCCGGGCCGGTGCCGGCACCGGCATCCACAGACTTCCCCGTTGGACTATATTGATGCGTACTCGCACCGCGATCACTTTCGAATTGGGGACGTCATGGACTCGAATCCGGCTTCAGAGGAACCGATCCTGTTGCGCGACGTGCGCGACGGCATCGTCACGCTGCGGCTGAACCGGCCGCAACAGTTCAACGCGTTGTCGGAGGCGATGCTGGCGAGCCTGCAGGACGCGTTCGATTCGCTGGCCGCCGATCCGCACGTGCGCTGCGTCGTGCTTGCCGCGCAGGGCAAGGCGTTCTGCGCGGGCCACGACCTGCGGCAGATGCGCGGCAAGCCCGAACTCGATTATTACCGCACGCTGTTCGCGCAATGCAGCCGCGTGATGCTCGCGATGCGCGCGTTGCCGGTGCCGGTGATCGCACGCGTGCACGGCGTCGCGACAGCGGCCGGCTGCCAGCTCGTCGCCGCGTGCGACCTCGCCGTCGCGGCCGACACCGCGCGCTTCGCGGTGTCGGGCATCAACGTCGGGCTGTTCTGTTCGACGCCTGCCGTCGCGTTGAGCCGCAACGTGTCGGCGAAGCGCGCGTTCGACATGCTCGTCACCGGGCGTTTCGTCGATGCGGCGACGGCTGCCGCGTGGGGGCTCGTCAACGAGGCCGTGCCCGAGGATGCGCTCGATGCGGCCGTCGCGCGCAAGGTCGCGGAGATCGTCGCGAAGAGCCCGGCGGCGGTGCGCTACGGCAAGCAGATGTTCTACCGGCAGCGCGAACTGCCGCTCGACGACGCATACGCGTTCGCGGGCGACGTGATGGCGCGCAACATGATGGAAGAGGACGCCGGCGAGGGGATCGATGCGTTCCTGGAGAAACGCAAGCCGACGTGGCGTTCGTAGCGCGTAGCGTAGCGTAGCGGCGGGGCGGTAGCGCGTGCGCATGGCGGACGCCTGCGTCCACGACAATGACCCTTGCGCGCCGCCAAAGCAAACGGGCCGCACGTCAAGCGGCCCGCAGGCGGATCAGGACGCGCAACGGCACGCGAGCGTGCCGCCGCATGCACGTCGGGCGTTATCGCCCGTAGCTGCCCGTGCGCAGCGCCGGCTGCACCGTCGACGCGCCGGGCGGCACGACCACGACCGGTACGCGGCGCGCGAGCGCGCACATCAGCTCGTAGCCGATCGTGCCGCTGGCTTCCGCGACGTCGTCGACCTTCACCTGATCGCCCCACAGCTCGACGCTCGAGCCGATCCCCGCATTCGGGCACGGCGTCAGGTCGACGGTCAGCATGTCCATCGACACGCGGCCGACGACGCGCGTCATCACGCCGTCCACCGCGATCGGCGTGCCGGTCGGCGCGTGGCGCGGATAGCCGTCCGCGTAGCCGCATGCGACCACGCCGATCCGCATCGGCTGGTCGGCCGTGAAGCGGCGGCCGTAGCCGACCGTTTCTTCCGGCTCGAGCGTCTGCACGCCGATGATCTTGCTGGTCAGTGTCATCGCGGCCATCAGCGGCGTGTCGGCGATGTGCCGCGACGCGCCCGTCGGCGATGCACCGTACAGGATCGTACCGGGCCGCACCCAGTCGCGATGCGCGCGCGGATGCCACAGCACGGCCGCCGAATTCGACGTCGAGCGCTCGCCCGGAATCCCGGCCGTGGCCGCATCGAACTGCTCGAGCTGCCAGTCGACTTCGCCTTCGTCGGCGTTCGCGAAATGCATCATCAGCGTGACCTTGCCGATCGACGGCCCGGCCGCCGCGCGCTCCCACGCGGTGCGGAATGCGTGCGGCCGGTAGCCGAGCCGGTTCATCCCGGAGTTCATCTTCAGCTGGATGTCGATCGGCTGCCGAGGCTTCGCGGCGATCAGCAGGTCGAGCTGCTCGTCGCAGTGCACGGCCACCGTCAGCCGGTGACGATCGGCCAGTTCGACGTCGGCCGGCTCGAAGATCCCTTCGAGCAGCAGCACCGGCTTGTCCCAGCCGAGTTCCCGCACGCGCACGGCTTCGTCGAGATCGAGCAGCGCGATGCCGTCGGCGGCCGCGAGCCCTGGATAGATCCGCTCGATTCCGTGACCGTATGCGTTGGCCTTGATCACGGCCCAGACGCGCGATTGCGCGGCGGTGCGGCGGATGAAGTCGAGGTTGTGGCGGATGGCGTCGGGACGGATATGGGCGACGATGGGACGGGGCATGGGCGGGCTCGACTCGAAAATCGTTCGGCGCGCGCGGCGGCGCGGCGCCGGTGGGCAGGCTGGCGCGGCAACGCACCGAGCCAGTGTTGAGCGCTATCTTATTGGTGTTCGACCAGTTTTAATTAACGTATTTGTCGGCGATTTGGTGGAATGTTTGGTGCCGGACCCATGTCGCCACGGCCTTCGCCAGCCTGCATTGCCGAGTCTCCCGTCTAGAAAACCGGTGCGCGAACCGCGCGGCGCGATGCTAAGCTCTGCGCGACCATGTCATTGACCAATGTAATCATAAAAGAGGAGACTTTGATGACGACGACGTCCCAGCTGTGCCTGTTCATCGTGGCGCTGTTGCCGTTCCCGATGACGTTCCTGGCCAAGGCCCGCAAGGGGTACGACAACCACACGCCGCGCGAGTACCTCGCGAAGCTCGAGGGCTGGCGCGCGCGGGCGCAGGCCGCGCACCAGAATGCGTGGGAAGCGCTGGCACTGTTTACGGCCGCATTGGTGGTTGCATGGCACAACGGCGCGAACGCGCACCATGTCGACCAGCTTGCGATGGGGTTCGTCGCGATTCGTGTCGTCTACGCGCTGATGTACCTGCTGAACTGGGCGTCGCTGCGCTCGCTCGTGTGGTTCGCGGGAATGGCTTGCGTCGTCGCGCTGTTCTTCGCGGCGCCGTGACGCGATGATCCGAAACGACCCAGTGACTCGCCGGAACCGAGCGCGTTCCGTGTGCTTGCGCAACGCGTACCGGCAGCAGCGCGAAGCTGCTCCACGATCTGCGTCGGCACATCGCTCGTCGTGCAGGATACCTATCCATTTCATCGTGATCGCGCACGCAGGATCATCGAGGCGGGGACGCATGCGGAGCTGATCGCGCGGCAGGGCAGGGATGCGCGGCTGGTTTCGCATCAGGCGACCGCGATGGCAGCGTGACAGAACGACGATCGTCGCATCATCCATTGTTGTCATATCTGTCATTGTTGACAACATATGTTGTTTTGTTGTCTAATTCTTCATCGTGTGTCGCGCATCGTCCCGGTGCGCGACACACCATCGGATTCAGACTTCAGCGCCCGACATGCCGCTTTCCCTTACCCCCGTCATCGCCGGCACGCCGTTCGACATCGGCGTGCGCCTCGGCGAGCTTGCCCGCCCCGTGTTCGAGCCGTACATGCGGCAGAGCAGCGCATGGCAGGCCGTGCGCCGCTGGCGCGGCCATCCGTTCGTCGCCGCGCTGCGGCAGGCCGCGCTGGCCGCGTACCCCGATCTCGTCGCGGAGCTGGACGGGATCGCGGCGGGCGTCGGCTGGCCGGCGGCGGACATCTTCCTGTGGAACTGCCGCGGCGAACTGATCCACAACGCGCCGGACGGCTGCACGACGCTCGCCGGGCGCGACGCTCACGGCACGCGCTGGATCGCGCACAACGAGGACGGCGATCCGTACCTGCGCGAGCGCTGCCTGCTGGTCGACGTGCAGCCGCGGGGCAAGCCGGGTTTCGTCAGCTTCTATTACCCGGGCTCGCTGCCCGGGCATACGTTCGCCGCGAACCGCGCGGGCGTCGGGCAGGCGATCAACAACCTGCGGATCCGCACGCCCGCGGCCGGCGTGCCGCGGATGATCCTCGCGCGTGCGGTGCTCGACGCGACGTCGCTCGACGCAGCGGCCGACGTGCTGCGCACGCATGCGCGCGCGAGCGGCTTTCATCACACGCTCGGCGCGACCGGCGATCCGCGGCTGCTGAGCATCGAGGCGAGCGTCGCGCGCTGCTCGGTCGTCGATGTTGCGCATCTCGCCGGCCACGCGAACCATCTCGTGCATCCGGGTTGCGACGCCGAAGCGCAGATCGTCACGCAATCGTCCGGCGATCGCCAGCGGCGCGTCGACGCACTGACGCCGGGCATCGACGCGCTCGACGAAGCCGCGCTGCTGCGCGTGCTCGGCGACCGCGCACCGGAAGGACTGCCGATCTATCGCGACGATCCGGCCGACCCCGACGACGAAAACACGCTGGCGACCGCCGTGTTCGCGATTCGCGACACCGCGATCGACTTCACCCTTCACCAGCACGGCACGCCGCGTTTCGCGACGCGTATCGTGCCGTCCGCGCACGCGCCCAGCGCGTCCTGATCCATGAGGCAACGCATGACGACCGTTTTTCATCGCGCTCCGCGCGCCACCTTGCCCGTCGCCGTCGCCGGCGACGGCATCGAGATCATCGATTCGACCGGCAAACGCTATATCGACGCGTGCGGCGGCGCGGCCGTGTCGTGCCTCGGGCACAGCAACCAGCGCGTGATCGACGCGATCAAGCGGCAGGCACAGCAACTGCCGTACGCGCATACGTCGTTCTTCACGACCGACGTGGCCGAAGAACTGGCCGACCGGCTCGTCGAGGCCGCGCCGGCCGGGCTCGAACACGTGTACTTCGTGTCGGGCGGGTCCGAGGCGATCGAAGCCGCGCTGAAGCTCGCGCGCCAGTATTTCGTCGAGAAGGGCGAATTGCAGCGCCGCCATTTCATCGCACGCCGCCAGAGCTATCACGGCAACACGCTCGGCGCGCTCGCGATCGGCGGCAACGCATGGCGGCGCGAGCCGTTCCTGCCGCTGCTGATCGAAGCGCACCACGTGAGCCCGTGCTATGCATATCGCGACCAGCAGGCGGGTGAAACCGACGAAGCGTATGCGCAGCGCCTGGCTGACGAGCTGGAGCAGAAGATCGTCGAACTCGGCGCGGACAACGTCGCGGCGTTCGTCGCGGAGACGGTGGTCGGCGCGACGGCCGGCGCGGTGCCGCCCGTGCGTACCTACCTGAAGAAGATTCGCGCGGTGTGCGACAAGTACGGCGTGCTGCTGATCCTCGATGAAATCATGTCGGGGATGGGACGCACCGGTTACCTGTTCGCGTGCGACGAAGACGGAGTCGCGCCCGACCTGCTGACGATCGCGAAAGGGCTCGGCGCGGGTTACCAGCCGATCGGCGCGACGCTGGTGAGCGATCGCATCTACCGGACGATCGTCGACGGCTCGGGCTTCTTCCAGCACGGCCACACGTATCTCGGTCATGCAACCGCGTGCGCGGCCGCGCTCGAAGTGCAGCGCGTGATCGCCGAAGAGAAGCTGCTCGACAACGTGAAGGCGCGCGGCGAACAACTGCGTGCGTCGCTGCGCGCGCAGTACGATGCGCATCCGCACGTCGGCGACGTGCGCGGCCGCGGGCTGTTCGTCGGCGTCGAACTCGTGCGCGATCGCGACAGCAAGGCGACGTTCGATCCCGCGCTGAAGCTGCATGCGGCGGTCAAGCGCGAGGCGATGCAGCGCGGCCTGATGGTGTATCCGATGGGCGGCACGATCGACGGCGTGCACGGCGATCACATCCTGGTCGCACCGCCGTTCATCTGCACCGCGCAGCAGATCGACACGATCGTCGAGCGGCTGTCCGGCGCGATCGACGCGGCGCTCGCGTCGGCCGGCGCGTGAACCACGATTTCACCGGATCCTCACCATGACAGACAGACTGCCTCCCTTCGATCCCGCATCGGCCACCGACGAGCAGAAGGCCGTGCTCGCCGAGATTCTCAGCGGCCCGCGCGGCAACCTGAACGGGCCGTTCCTCGGCTGGATCGCGAGCCCCGAGCTCGCGCAGCATGCGCAACGGCTCGGCGCATTCTGCCGCTATCGCACCGGCCTGTCGCTGCGCCTCTCGGAACTTGCGATTCTCGTGACGGCCGCGCGCTGGCGTTCGCAGGCCGAGTGGCACATCCACCATCCGATCGCGCTCGATGCCGGCGTGCCGGCGGCGACGGCCGACGCGATCCGGCGTGGTGTCACGCCGGCGTTCGAATCGGACGACGATGCGTTGATCCATGCATTCGCGACCGAGCTGTACGACACGCGGCGCGTGAGCGATGCGACGTTCGCGCGCGCGCAGGCGCGTTTCGGCCACGAGACCGTCGTGAACCTCGTCGCGCTGCTCGGCTATTACGCGCTCGTGGCGATGACGCTCAACACGTTCGGCATGCGCGCGGACGGACAGACTGATCTACCGTTTCCGGAGTAATCGTCGCATGTGCGTCTGCATCTGAGGAGTGGGGCGAGCAGTGTCGAACTGTCTGACGATAGGGCGGCGCGGTGTAGTACGGCCGCGGTGGCCTCGTCGGTCTTGGGGTCGACGTCAATGCAACCAATTGTATTCGTGCGGGATCAAGCGCGAACGCACGCGTATGATGGCTTGTTCACGTCGATAAGATCGGTGAGCAAGCATGACTAGTACCCGTAAGACATTGATGATCGCCGGCGGACTGCTGGTTGCCGCGGCAGGCACCGGCTACGTGATGCTTCTGCGTGCGGACCACCGCGCGATCGCGGAGGCCGGCATTGGCGATTCCGCAGCACCTGTCGTCGCCGTCACCGCGGCGAACGACGGCCACACCGCGCAAGGCACGATCGCGCCGCCAGCGCCCGTTGCCGTCCCGTCCGTGCATGTGGACGAGGCCGTGCCGCAACACGCGGCCGTACCGCCACCCCCTGCGGCCGCTGCGCATACGAGCGCGGCGCCGGCATCCGCTGCAGTCGCGCCGGTCATCGCCGCACCGGCACCACCGGCGAAACCGACTGCGCCGCCGCCGACTGTCCACGTCGTGACGGTCGAGCCGGAGGATGCGACCCCGTCAAAGGCCAAGCCCCCGCAACCGGTGCAAGCGCCGGCGCAAGCAGCGCCGGTACAAGCGGCGCAACCGGCTCAGCCGGCGCAATCGACTCCACCGGTCCAGGCCGCACAGGCGGCCCGGCCGAGTCAGCAGGCGGATCAGCCGACGCATCGCGCGGCGCGCAAGCGCGACGGGCTCGAGCGGCACGCGGCAGCCACGCCCGTCATGAAATCGGAAACGCCTGAAACCGCTGCGCTCGTGCGGGAATCGGCAAAGCTCGATCCGTCGCTGCCGCCGCCGCAATACGTGGCGACGCCGAGCGCCGCTCGGCAGCACACGTCGGCGGGCGCGAATGCGACGGCTGCCGCGATGACCGACCAACTCGTCAGGCAGTCGAGCAGCTTCAAGGCACCCGCACCGGCGAATGCCGGACCCGGCGTAAGCCAGTGAGAAGGGAGCCGCCGCGCTCGCGCGGCGCCGCTCGACACCGGATGAAAAAGAACCCCGCACGCCGACCAGGGCATGCGGGGCCAAGAGAGACGAACCTGTGTGGCGCGTCGCGCGTTACGCGGCGAGCGCTTCTTCGGCCCGCGGCGCGTCGGCCGTCGCCGGCGTCGCGTCTTGCCGGATCAGGTGATCGAACGCGCCGAGCGATGCCTTCGCGCCTTCGCCGACCGCGATCACGATCTGCTTGAACGGCACCGTCGTCACGTCGCCGGCCGCGAACACGCCCGGCACCGACGTCGCGCCGCGCGCATCGACGACGATCTCGCCGTGCTTCGACAGTTCGATCGCGCCCTTCAGCCATTCGGTGTTCGGCACGAGGCCGATCTGCACGAACACGCCTTCGAGATCGACGCGCTTCGTTTCGCCCGAACGCAGATCCTTGTAGACGAGCCCGTTCAGCTTGCTGCCGTCGCCGGTCAGCTCGGTCGTCTGCGCCTGCGTGACGATCGTCACGTTCGGCAGGCTGCGCAGCTTGCGCTGCAGCACTTCGTCCGCGCGCAGTTGCGCACCGTATTCGATCAGCGTGACGGCCTTCACGATGCCGGCCAGGTCGATCGCGGCCTCGACGCCCGAGTTGCCGCCGCCGACCACCGCGACGCGCTTGCCCTTGAACAACGGGCCGTCGCAGTGCGGGCAGTACGCAACACCGCGGTTGCGGTATTCGCGCTCGCCCGGCACGTTGATTTCGCGCCAGCGCGCGCCGGTCGCGAGAACGATCGTCTTCGCCTTCAGCACAGCGCCGTTCGCGAGGCGGATCTGATGCACGTCGCCCGGAATCAGCGCGTCGGCGCGCTGCACGTCCATGATGTCGACGTCGTACTGCTTCACGTGCTGCTCGAGCGCGGCGGCGAACTTCGGCCCTTCGGTTTCCTGCACCGACACGAAGTTCTCGATCGCCATCGTGTCGAGCACCTGGCCGCCGAAACGCTCGGCGACGACGCCCGTCGCGATGCCCTTGCGCGCCGAGTAGATCGCGGCGGCCGCACCGGCCGGGCCGCCGCCGACGATCAGCGTGTCGAACACCGGCTTGTTCTCGAGCGACTTCGCGGCGCGGGCGCTGGCGCCCGTGTCGAGCTTCGCGAGGATTTCCTTCACGCTGTTGCGGCCCTGGCCGAACGATTCACCGTTCAGGAACATCGTCGGCACGGCCATGATCTGGCGCGCCTCGACTTCGTTCTGGAACAGCGCGCCGTCGATCGCGACGTGGCGGATGCGCGGGTTGATCAGCGACATCACGTTCAGCGCCTGCACGACCTCCGGGCAGTTCTGGCACGACAGCGAGAAATACGTCTCGAACGCGTAGTCGCCGTCGAGCGCGCGGATCTGTTCGATCACGTCGTCGTCGAGCTTGATCGGATGGCCGCCCGTCTGCAGCAGCGCGAGCACGAGCGACGTGAATTCATGGCCCATCGGGATGCCGGCGAAGCGGATGCCGGCCGGCTTGCCGGGTTCGCCGATCGAGAACGACGGCTTGCGCTCGGCGTCGTCGCGGCGTTCGGTCACGGTCACGCGCGACGTCAGCGACGCAATCTCGTTCAGCAGCGCAAGCAGTTCCTGCGATTTCGCGCTGTCGTCGAGCGACGCGACGAGTTCGATCGGGCGCGTGATCTTTTCGAGGTACGCTTTCAGTTGGTTCTTGAGATTGGCGTCGAGCATGGCGTTTCGGATTCCGTATTGATGATGCTGGTCGGGCACGTCGTGCCGGAGGAGGGTGCGGGCCGCGCAAGGCGGCCCGCATTCGCGTGACGCGCGCGGCTCGTGCGAGGCGCGCGGCGCGATCGTCAGATCTTGCCGATCAGGTCGAGCGACGGGGTCAGCGTTTCCGCACCCGGCGTCCACTTGGCCGGGCACACTTCACCCGGGTGCGCCGCGATGTATTGCGCGGCCTGCACCTTGCGCAGCAGTTCGCCTGCGTCGCGGCCGATGCCGTTGTCGTGGATTTCGCACAGCTTGATCTCGCCTTCCGGGTTGATCACGAACGTGCCGCGCAGCGCCATCCCTTCTTCCTCGATCAGCACGTCGAAGTTGCGCGACAGCGTGAGCGTCGGGTCGCCGATCATCGGGTACTTGATCTTGCCGATCGTGTCCGACGTGTCGTGCCATGCCTTGTGCGTGAAGTGCGTATCGGTCGACACGCCGTAGATTTCGACACCCAGCTTCTGGAATTCCGCATAGCGGTCGGCGAGGTCGCCCAGCTCGGTCGGGCAGACGAACGTGAAGTCGGCCGGGTAGAACACGACGACGGACCACTTGCCCTTGAAGTTCTCTTCGGACACGGGCACGAAATCGCCGTTGTGGTAAGCGGTTGCCTTGAACGGCTTGATTTGGGTGTTGATGATCGGCATCTTGCGAGTTCCTTTGCGTGGGTGTTGATGAAGTGTTCCCAGTATCCGGGTTCACCCTTGGTTTGGGAAATTGCTTGTTTCAATCCGCGGCATCGGGAATTTCTATCTGCTTCCGGCCCCCGTTGCGGCGGGCCGTCCGGACGGCCCGTGGCATTCGGGCCGGGCCTTTCGGCGGATTTCGGCCGGAGGGCGCTTCTGACACATTGGGCGTGCGGGAGGACGCGGTGCCGGGCGACGGCGCGGCGCCCCGCGCACGGGCCCGGCGCGCGTTCGGCACGAACGGCAGCGCGGTCGATCGACACTCTCCGTCCCAGAGCGCCATGAACCTCTTTTCCGGACGCGCGGTGCGCGCGCTGCCTGCGTGGTTCCGCGACATCCTTCCCGTGCGCCGATGCCGGCATCGGCACTTGCGCGGCGCGGCCTGCGCACTCATTGCCGTGTCGTGCGCCGCGCCGGCGCTGGCCTTCGATGCCTCCGCACCGGCCGTGCCGGCGGCGCCCGCCACCACGGCGACCGGGCTCGTGCGGATGCCCGGCGGCCGGCTGCTCGCGCCCGAGTTCGCCCGCATCGTCACGCGCGGCACGCTCGTCGTCGCGGTGCTCGGCGTCGATCAGCCGCCGTTCTTCATGTCGCGCAACGGCGCGTTGGCGGGCGTCGACATCGATCTTGCCGACGCGCTCGCGAAAAAGCTCGGCGTGTCCGTGCAGTTCGACCGCGATGCGCGCACTTTCGACGACGTCGTGCGTCTGGTCGCGACCGGGCAGGCCGACGTCGCGATCAGCAAGCTGTCTCGCACGTTGCCGCGGGCGCAGGTGATCCGCTTCAGCACGCCGTACATCAGCCTGCGGCGCGCGCTGCTGATCAACCGCGTCAGCTTTGCGGAACTCGCGAAAGGGCGGCCGCTGCCGGAAGTCGTGCGCGACTACCGCGGCACGATCGGCGTCGCCGAGGGCTCGGCCTACGCCGATTATGTGCGCAACGATTTCCCGGCCGCGCGGGTACGCATCTATCCGGACTGGCCGGCGGCGCTCGATGCGCTGAACGCCGGCGCGGTATCGGCCGTGTATCGCGACGAACTCGCGATCAAGCTGATGATGCAGGACAGCCCGACCGCGCCGATCCGGCTGCGCGTCGCGACATTCGACGACCTGACCGATGCGATCGCCGTCGGCGTGCCGGTATCCGCGCAGACGCTGCTCGCGTTCGTCAACCAGTTCCTGGCCGAGCGCAACAAGCGGCTCGACGTGAAATCCCTGCTCGATGCGATGGGGCATTGACATGAACATGAACGAGAACATCAGGATCACGCCACGCATCGAGCGGCTGCATGCGCTGGCGATCCATCCGTTGACGGTATTCGGCAGCCTCGCGCTCGGGATCGTGGCGGGCGCGCTGTGGCCGGCCGCCGCGCCGAAGTTCGACTACGTGGGTCAGGTGTACGTCGGCCTGCTCAAGATGACGGCGCTGCCTTTCATGACGGCCGCCGTGATCTTCAGCCTGCAGCGGCTGTTGCGCGACGGCAGCGCGTCGAATCTCGTGATGCGCGTGATCGCGATCTTCGGCTGCGTGTCGGTCTTGGTCGTGGTGGCCGGCGCGGTGGTGTTCGTCTCGATGCGGCCGGGCGAGCATCTGTCGAACGAGACGCTGAAGGCGTTCGGCGCGCTGGTCGGCAGCGACGGCGCGGCGAGCGACACGGTGATGACGCTGTACGGCGCCGATCCCGCGGAGAAGTCGTCGGGCCTCGCCGACATGCTGATCGCGCTGGTGCCCGGCAACTTCTTCGCGGCGCTCGCGAGCGGCGACACGCTGAAGGCGCTCGTGTTCTCGCTGTTCTTCGGCTTCGCGTCGGGGCGTGTGCCGGCGAGCATCTCGGCGGCGCTGAGCCAGACGCTGGAAACCGTCTATTTCACGTGCCAGAAGATCATGCACTGGCTCGCGTATCCGACGCCGATCGTGCTGTTCTGCGGCGGCGCCGCGCAGATCGGCACGTCCGGGTTCGGGCCGCTCGAGGCGATGGTCCGCTTCGTCGTGGCGTTCGTCGTCGTCGCGCTCGTGCTGATCGCGGCGGCGATCGTCGTGATCTGGAAGCGCTCGGGCGCGACGCTGCCCGAGACGCTCGCCGGGTTGCGCACGCCGTTCGCGATGGCGCTCGCCACGCGCAGCAGCGTGGCCTGCATGCCGAGCATGATCGAGTGCCTGGCCGACGGATTCGGCTTTGCGCGGGCGCGCGTCGAACTGGTCGTGCCGCTCGCCGTGTCGCTGCTGCGCGTCGGGCCGATGGTCTATTACGCGAGCGCGACGCTGTTCGTCGCGCAACTCTACGAGCGCCCGCTCGGCCCCGGCGAGCTGTGTGTCCTGCTGGTGGCGTCGGTGCTGGCCGGGTTTGCATCGACCGGTACGTCGGGCGTCGTGACCGTGTCGCTCGCGGGGATGGCCTGCGCGGCGCTGCACCTGCCGTTCGAGGCCGCGTTCGTGCTGTTCGTGGCAGTCGATCCGTTCTGCGAGATCTTGCGGACGTTGTTGCTGGTGATCGGCAACTCGGCCGTCGTATCCGCGATCTGTGCGCGGCCGTCGCGCGCGTGAAGGAGGCATCATGGCACTCATCGGTGTATTGGGCGGAATGGGACCGCTGGCCACGGTCGACTTCATGCATCGCGTGATCCGGTTGACGCGCGCGCGCTGCGATCAGGATCATCTGCCGATGATCGTCGCGAACCTGACGCAGACGCCCGATCGCGTGCGCGCGATCGTCGACGGCGGGACCGATCCGCTGCCGGCGCTGCTCGACGGCGTTGCGCTGTTGAACCGCTGCGGCGTCGACGTGATCGCGATCCCGTGCAATACCGCGCATCACTGGTATGCGCCGCTGCGCGAGCGCAGCGCGGTGCCGATCCTGCATATCGTCGATGCGTCGGTGGCCGCGTTGCCGGCCGGCGTGCGGCGCGTCGCGGTGCTTGCGACAGGCGGCACGCTGGTGTCGGGCCTCTACCAGGCGGCGCTGCGTGCGCGCGGTTTCGAGCCGGTGATGCCGGGCGTGGCCGCGCAGCGCGATATCGTCGCGTGCATCGCGGCCGTCAAGGCGGGGAAGATCGATGCGTCGGCGCGGTGCCTGACGCGCGCGCTCGCGACGCTCGCGCGGCGGGACGTGGGTGTGGCGGTGATGGGCTGCACGGAAATCCCGATCGCCGCGGGTGCGTTGCGCGATGCGCCGTTCGCGTTGATCGACAGCACGCAGGAGCTGGCGCGCGCGACGATCGCCTATGCGGCCGAGCGCGGATGGGGGCGGGCGGTGTGACGCGCGGCGACGGCGGGCGGTGTGACGCGCGGCGACGGCGGGCCGTGCGGATGCCGCCACGCATGACGGACGCCGCTCGCGCTAGATCTGATACGGCGCCCGGACGCCCGGTTCGGTGACGGGAAAATCCTTCGTGTTGCGCGATACGAGCAGCAGGCCGTTCACTTGCGCCGATGCCCAGACGATCGCATCGGGCAGGCGAATGCGACGTTCCTTGCGAATCGTGACGGCGCGGTTCGCCACCATGCTGTCGAGCGGGATGATGTCGAATGACGAGAGCCATGCGCGGATCGCCGCATCGTCGCTGGCCGTCGCGCCGACCATGACTTCCATCCAGGTCACCATGCTGATTGCCCGGTAGTCGTAGCGGGCCAGCTCCGCGCGCGCGGATTCCACGCCGCCGAGATAGTCGATCAGGATGTTGGTGTCGAAGAGTGCCTTTACCATTCCGCGCGCAGGGCCTCCTGCCAGGCGAGCCCGTCGAGCGCACGCGCTTTCCAGAGACCGAACACGGAGTCGGCATGCGGCGACCGGTGCGGCACGAGGCAGGCGCCGGCCGGAAGCGCGCGGCCCGGATGCCTGGCCGCGCTGGGGGTGTCGATGTGTGCTTTTACCATTCTGAACGCAGTGCCTCCTGATAGGTGAGCCCGTCGACCGCGCGATCCTGCCACAGGCCGAATACGTGATCGGCGTGCGCTCGCTTGTGTTGCGCGATATACGCGTCGATCGCATCGCGAATGATCGCGGCGCGAGGGCGTTGCTCAGTCTCGACGATGGCGGCCAGTTCGTCGAGCTGGCCATTCGACAGATCGATCAGGATACGGCTCATCGCAACCTCCGATATATGATATGCATATCATATATACACGTGAGGTCATCCGCAAGGCGCCGACTCGCCCGGCAAGCTTGACGGTCCGCCGGCAGGTGGCGGACCGGGCACTCACGCGGCGATTTTCCTCAGCCAGTCGGCGAGCCGACGCGCCCCGTCCGGCAGGTCGGTGTCCTCGCGCGTGCACAGGTAGTAGTCGCGCCCGTCGTCGAGCGCGTGGTCGAACAGCTTCACGAGTTCGCCGCTGGCCAGTTCGCGCTCGACCAGCGGCGCGCGCAGCAGCGCCGCGCCGAGATCCGCGCGTGCCGCGCTCAGCGTCAGTTGCCCGTCCTCGAACATCGGCCCCACCGCATGCGACACGTGCCGCACGCCGGCGCCCTGTAGCCAGTTGACCCAGGTGCTGCGATCCTCGTCGTGCACGAGCGGCGCCCGCGCGAGATCGGCCGGCGTCCGGAACGGCCCGTGGCGCGTCAGGAACGACGGGCTGCACATCGGCACCATCGCGCCCGGCAGCAGCCGCTCGCAGCGGTAGCCGGGCCAGTCGCCGGTGCCGAAGCGGATCGACAGGTCGGATGCGTCGCTTCGATAGTTGCGGTGATGTGCATACAGCACGGTCACGTCGACGTCGGTGTTGTCGGCGAGGAAGGCGTGCAGCCGCGGAATGAACCAGCCGATGCCGAGCAGCGGAATCAGGCTGATCGTGATCTGCCGCAGCGACGACCGGTCGCGCACGAAGCGCGTCGCGCTGCGCAGCACCGAGAACGCGGCGCTGATCGAGCGGTAATAGTCGCGTCCCTCGTCGGTGAGCGCGAGCAACCGGCCTTCGCGCACGGTCAGCGGCGTCTGGATGAACGCTTCGAGCAGTTGCAGCTGATGGCTGACCGCGGATGGCGTGATGTCGAGCTCGTGCGCGGCCGCGGTGACCGACCCGAGACGCGCGAATGCCTCGAACGCGCGGACGGCGCGCAGGGGTGGATCGGACGGCAATTGTTCGATATTTTTCATGTATCGAATTTTATCGAAAAGTCTGGGTAAGCGACAACAATAAAATATTCTGTATTTACAGGTAATTACGTTATTGGGTCGGGAATGGAATAAGCATCCAACAATTGGGTATTTGGGGCGTGTCGGCAGATTATTTAATATTTTTCATGTTTTGATTCCCGAATCACTGATCCCTGCACATGAAAATCGCATTCTTTCCCGCCAGCCTCGCATTCTCCGCGGCCACACTGATCGCCGCCGTTCCCGCCTTCGCGCAGTCCGCGCCGCAGACGATCCTGATCGGTCTGGCCGCACCGCTCACCGGCCCGTCCGCGCGGATCGGCAAGGACCTGCAGAACGGCGCGCAACTCGCGATCGACGACGCGAACGCGAAGCATCCGAGCATCGGCGGCAAGCCGGTCGTCTACAAGCTCGTCGCGGCCGACGATCAATCCGACCCGCGCACGGCCGTCGCGGTCGCGCAGCAGCTCGTCGACCGGCACGTGATCGGCGTCGTCGGGCACTGGAACACCGGCTGCAGCGTGCCGGCGTCGCGTGTCTACCGCGATGCGGGCATCCCGCAGATCGCGCCGGCGTCCACCGGCCACCCGTACACGCAGCAGGGCTACGCGACGGCGTTCCGCATCATGGGTCACGACGATGCGGGCGGCAATTTCACCGGCGCCTATGCGGTGAAGACGCTGAAGGCGAAGCGCATCGCGGTGATCGACGATCGCACGTCGTTCGGCGCGGGGCTCGCCGACCAGTTCGTCAAGGGCGTGCAGACGAACGGCGGCACGATCGTCGATCGCCAGTACGTGAACGACAAGACGACCGACTTCAGCGGCGTGCTGACCGCGATCAAGGGCAAGCGCGCGGATCTCGTGTTCTTCGGCGGGCTCGACGCGCAGGCCGCGCCGATCGCGCGCCGGATGCGCCAGCTCGGCGTGAATGCGCCGCTGCTCGGCGCCGGCGGTTTCGTGAGCCAGACCTTCCTGTCGCTCGCGGGCAAGGACGGCGACGGCGTGACGGCGCTCGAGCCGGGCCTGCCGCTCGACCGGATGCCGGGCGGCAAGGCGTTCGACGCGCAGTACCGCGCACGCTTCAACGCGCCGATCGAACTGCATGCGCCGTTCGCGTACGACGCGGCCGCCACGCTGATCGCGGCCGCGCAGAAGGCCGGCACGACCCAGCCGGCGAAGCTGGTCGCGGCCGTGCGCGCGATCGACCGGCCCGGTGTGACCGGCCGGGTCGCGTTCGACGGCGAAGGCAACCGGAAGGACCCGGCATTCACGATCTACCAGGTGCGCGGCGGCAAGTGGACCGTCGTCGACGTGCTCGGCGGCGCGCACCCCGCAACGAAATGACGACGGAGACGAACCCCATGACCGATACGACTCATGCCGCCGCGGCGGCACCCGAGGACACGCGCCTCGGCATCCTCGCGCGGCGCCGCATCGAAGCGGAAATCATCAAGCCGATCTACGAGATCATGAAGCGCGAATTCGGCACCGGGCGCGCGCAGGCCGTGATCGCGGAAGCCGTGCGCGGCGCGGCCGTCGACGCGGGCCGCACGTTCGCCGCGCAGGAGCCCGACGGCACGAGCGTGCAGTCGTTCATCGCGCTGCAGGTGCTGTGGGAGAAGGACGATGCGCTCGACGTCGAGGTGCACCGCGCGGACGACGCGCACTACGACTACGACGTGCATCGCTGCAGCTACGCGGAGATGTATCACGCGATGGGGCTCGGTGAGATCGGCCACCTGCTGAGCTGCGCGCGCGACAGCTACTTCATCGAGGGTTACGACCCGCGCATCGCGCTGACGCGCACGAGCACGATCATGCAGGGCGGCAAGCGCTGCGATTTCCGTTATGCGCTGCAGGCGGCGCCGCGCGATGACGCACCGGAGGCCGGCAATGCGTGACGACCTCGCGGGCGCACCGCGCGTCGACGGCGCGCGGCTGTGGGCGTCGCTCGAACGGATGGCGCAGATCGGCGCGACACCGAAGGGCGGCGTCTGCCGTCTCGCGCTGACCGACCTCGACCGCGAGTCGCGCGACCTGTTCGTCGCGTGGGCGCGCGATGCCGGCTGCACGGTGCGGGTGGACCGAATGGGCAACGTGTTCGCGCGCCGTGCGGGCCGCAATCCCGACGCCGCGCCGGTGATGACGGGCTCGCACGCCGATTCGCAGCCGACCGGCGGCCGCTACGACGGCATCTACGGCGTACTCGGCGGCCTCGAGGTCGTGCGCGCGCTGAACGATGCGGGCATCGAGACCGAGCGTCCCATCGACGTCGTGATCTGGACCAACGAGGAAGGTTCGCGCTTTGCGCCGGCGATGATCTCGGCCGGCGTGTTTTCCGGCGTCTATCCGCTGGAATACGGGCTGTCGCGCACCGACGGCGCAGGCAAGACGATCGGCGAGGAACTCGCGCGGATCGGCTATGCGGGCGCCGAGCCCGTCGGCGGCTATCCGGTGCATGCCGCGTACGAGCTGCATATCGAGCAGGGCGCGATTCTCGAACGCGCGGGCAGGACGATCGGTGTCGTGACGGCCGGGCAGGGGCAGCGCTGGTACGAGGTGACACTGACGGGCGTCGACGCGCACGCGGGCACGACGCCGATGGAATTCCGGCGCGACACGCTGGTGGGCGCCGCGCGGATGATCGAATTCGTCGATGCGCTCGGCCGCCGTCATGCGCCGCACGCGCGCGCGACGGTCGGGATGATCGAGGCGCGGCCGAATTCGCGCAACACGGTGCCGGGCTGCTGCTTCTTCACGGTCGAGTTCCGTCATCCCGACGATGCGGTGCTCGATGCACTCGATGCGGCACTGCGTGCGGAGCTGGCGCGCGTGGCGGCCGACGCCGGCCTCGGCGCGCGGATCGAGCAGATCTTCACGTATCCGCCGGTGCCGTTCGCGCCGCGCTGCATCGACGCGGTGCGCGACGCGGCGCAGGCACTCGGGCTGTCGCACATGGACATCGTGTCCGGTGCGGGCCATGACGCGTGCTATGTCGCGCGCGTCGCGCCGACCGGCATGATCTTCGTGCCCTGCGTTGACGGGCTGAGCCACAACGAGGCCGAGGCGATCACGCCGGAATGGTCGGCGGCAGGCGCCGACGTGTTGCTGCGCGCGGTGCTGCAGAGCGCGCAGGAAGCGGGCGCGTGATCGGCGCCTGACAGGCGCGGCCTACTTGCCGGCCTTGCGCCGCGCCATGTACGTGAGGTACGCGACGATCTGGTCGAGTTCCCGGTCGCTGAGCTGGTCGGGCGGAAACGCCGGCATCACGCGGCCGGGCCAGTCGCGCACCGATGCCGGATTGCGGATGTAGCGGCGCAGCGCGGCGGGCTGGAAGTAGTCGACCGGATTCATCGGCGCGTTCAGGTCGGGGCCGGCCTGGCTGCTGCCCGCGCCGTCGACGCGGTGGCACGCGAGACATTGCGTGACGAACAGCCGCTGGCCCGCACGGGCCGGATCGTTCGCCGGCAGTGCCGGATCGACGGCGAGCGACGGCCAGCGCGCGAGCGGCGACGATTCGATCGTGATACGAACGATCTGATATGGCCACTGCTCGCCGCGCACCGACGCTGCGTCCGGCCCCAGCCACACGAGATAGAACGGCCCCGCGCCGACCTGCTTGCCCGGCAGCTTCGGCCATGGGTGCGCGGGATCCTCGATCGCGAGCCACGCAACGGCGCCGGCCGGCGCACGGCGGCGCGCGAGGTCCAGCGGCAGTTGCGCGGCGAAACCGTCGGCCGCGCGCGTTTCGAGCACGCCGTCCGCCGGCAGCGGCGTGTCGCCGAGCAGCGCGGCGAACGGCACCGCGCGAAACGTCATCGGCCGGCCGTACGCGATGTCGCGCGGCACGTGGATGTCCGTCGCATCGGCGCGCGCGAGCAGCGCCTGGCGCGTCAGGACACGCGGCGTGCCATCGGTCTCGAGTTCGAGCGAACCCTGTGCGGACGCGCGCGTGGCGATCAGGCACACCGTCAGCAGCAACAGCGAAAACCACTGGCGCTTCACCATTCGTTCTCCTTGGGGGCGTTCCGGCGGCGGCAAGGGGCGAGCGCCGCGGCTGATGGATGGAATCGGGCGACAGTCTATCCGGTACGGGCGGCGCTGGCGACTTCGGCGCGGGAACCCGGCAGGCGCGAGGGATCGGGCCGGGCTGCCGCCGCGGACCCGGCTACCGGGCCGGCCGATGTGTACCGGGGGATCGCACTGCGCGAATCGGGTAGCGGCGCAACCGCATGGATCGCTCGTGTCGAGCGGGATCGACGTGCCGGGTCGCCGTCAATGCGCCGAACACTGCGCATCGGCCTTCGGCAGAGGCGTTTCCCGTGCCGTGTCGAAATCGGCTTCGCGCGTCCCGGACGGCGTCAGCGATACGAAATGCATCGTCCCGTCGCGTGCCGGGAATCCGGCGATGCCGGTCGAGCCCCACGGAATCGGCGAGCGCTGCACACCGCTCACCGACATGCCCGTCGGCGAAAGCGCCAGCGTCAGCAGCCGCCCGTCGCGGGTCGGCACGTATGCATGCATGCCGTCGACGCCGATCCCCGACTCGCGCACCGACGCCGGCAGGCAGTCGAGCGTCGCGACGCGGCGGCCATCCGGGTCGATCAGCATCGCGACGCCGCGATTGTCCGCCGTCGTCGTGACGACGACAAAGCGGTCGACTGCCGGCACGTAGGCGGACGAATACACGTAATACTGGATCGCGTCGCTCAGCGGCCCGAGCATGTCGAGCTTCGCGCTGACCGGATCGAACATCGCGAATTCGAGCGTCGCGTCCGTGCTGCCTTCGATGTATTTCTGCCAGACCAGCAACGCGCGGCGTGGCGAGCCCGCGACCACGGGCCACCATTCGCGGCGATGCGGCGCGACCGGCACATGGTTTACCACGCGTCCTTCGGCGTCGTAGGTTTTCACGTAGACGCCATTGCCGGTGCCGAGGTTGTCGACGCCGCCGCCGTCGATCCAGTCGGCGGAATAGAACACGACGAAGCGTTCGCCGACCGCGGCGACGTGCCCCGAGTGGCCGCCCGTCTCGACGTCGTTCGGGTAGGGCTTGACCGGCTTCAGGTCACGCCGATAGACACCGTATCGCTGGCTGACCACCTGCGGCGCGTTCCAGCCGTCCTCGAGCGTGACGAAGATGTCGCCGCGCGGATTCTGCGCGATCGACACGGGTTCCTGCGCCTCTGGGCGGCTGATGAACGTATGGACGCGCAGCAGGCGCGGCTTGCCCGGCAGCCATTCGCCGACGTAGACGTCATGCGGCCAGTTGCCGTTGCGCAGCGCGCCGCGCGGCACGATGCCCGAGCTGCTGAAGAACACCCAGCGCCGGCCGTTGCCGGCGTCGGCCACGCCGATCCCGTGCATGAAACGCCGCGGGTCGCCGCTGTCCTGCGGCGATGCGGGCGCCTGCACGGTGACGGTGTGCACGACCGGCGCGCTGGCCAACGTGCGCGGTGCGGCGACGGCGCAGCACGCGCCGCAGAGCGCGGTCGCGACGCGCCACGCGGCAGCGCGCCGTGCCGCGTTCGGGCGCGTGACCGTGGCGTGCGCCACGAACGGCTTCCGTATCACTCGACGGTGACCGATTTCGCGAGGTTGCGCGGCTTGTCGACGTCGGCGCCGCGCGCGCAGCCGACGTGATACGCGAGCAGTTGCAGCGGAATCACGTTGACGATCGGCGACAGCGCGTCGCCCGATTCGCGCACACGGATCAGGTGCGTGTCGCGGTCGGCATCGATCTCGAGATGATGGCCCGCGAGCACGTACAGCCGTCCGCCGCGTGCGCGCACCTCGGCCATGTTGGACTTCAGCTTCTGGAACAGGCGGTCGTCCGGCGCGATCGTGACCACCGGCATCGCGCTCGTGACGAGTGCGAGCGGACCATGCTTCAGTTCGCCGGCCGGATAGCCTTCCGCATGGATGTACGACACTTCCTTGAGCTTCAGCGCGCCTTCCAGCGCGATCGGATAGTGAATGCCCCGGCCGAGGAACAGCGCGTTCTCGGTGCGCGCGAACTTCGCGGCCCAGCCCATGATCTGCGTTTCCAGCGCGAGCGCGTGGCCGATGCGGTCCGGCAGTTCCTGCAGCTTCTTCAGGTGCATCGCGACCTGCGAGGCGTCGAGCCGGCCGCGCTGCCGTGCGAGCATCAGCGTCAGCAGGAACAGCGAGACGAGCTGCGTCGTGAACGCCTTGGTCGACGCGACGCCGAGCTCGATGCCGGCGCGCGTCAGGAAGCAGAGCGGCGCGCTGCGCGCGATCGTGCTGGTCGCGACGTTGCAGATCGCCATCGACAGGTCCTGGCCCATCCCGCGTGCACGCTCGATCGCGCCGATCGTGTCGGCGGTCTCGCCGGACTGCGAAATGCCGACGACCAGCGTGCGCGGATCGGGCACCGTATCGCGGTAGCGGTATTCGCTCGCGATCTCGACCTGCGCCGGGATGCCCGCGATGCCCTCGAGCCAGTATTTCGCCGTCAGGCCCGCGTAGTAGCTGGTGCCGCAGCCGAGCAGCAGCACGCTCCGGGTCTTCGACAGCAGCGCGCGCGCGCTGTCGCTGCCGCCGAACAGCGCGGGCGAGATCGCGTCGATGCCGTCGATCGTGGCGGCGATCGCCTTCGGCTGCTCGAAGATCTCCTTCTGCATGAAGTGCTGATACGGGCCGAGGGCGGCGTCGTCGTCGCGCGCCTTGACCAGGCACAGCGGGCGCTGTGCCGCGCTCCCGACCGAATCGACCACGTCGATGCGCTCCGGCGTGATCAGCGCGACATCGCCGTCTTCCAGGTAGACGAAGCGGTCGGTCAGGTCGCCGAGCGCCGCGCAGTCGGACGCGAGATAGTTCTGGTCCGCGCCGATGCCGATCACGAGCGGCGAGCCCGCGCGCGCGGCGACGAGCCGCTGCGGTTCGCGCGCACTCAGCACGGCGATCGCATACGCGCCGTGCAGCCGCTTGACCGCGCGGACGACGGCATCGAACAGGTCGTCGCGATACATGCTGTGGATCAGGTGCGCGATCACTTCGGTGTCGGTCTCGCCGCGGAACGTATAGCCGCGCTCCCGCATCTCGGCGCGCAGCGCATCGTGGTTTTCGATGATCCCGTTGTGCACGACCGCGATCGTGTCACCCGACATGATCGGGTGCGCGTTCATTTCCGACGGCGCGCCGTGCGTCGCCCAGCGCGTGTGCGCGATGCACGTCTGCGCTTCGAGACCGAGCGTCAGCACGCGGTCCTGCAGGTCCGCCACGCGCCGCAACGTGCGTTCGCTGCGCAGGCGGCCGTCACGCAGCACGGCGATGCCGCACGAATCGTAGCCGCGATATTCGAGCCGGCTCAGCGCATTGACCAGTTGCGGGACCTGATTGTTCAGGCCGCTTGCTCCGACGATTCCGCACATGATTCACCTCGTCTACGGGAAATTGCCGGCCGGCGCGCGACGCGCGCCAGCACGATTTCAGGAGCGGTGCCGCGTCGCGCGGCACGTCTCCGGGGTGACCTATTCGCGGGGTTGCGGTCCCGCATGCGCGATCCATTCGATGCCCGAGATCGAGCCGTTCGCATCGTGCGACGCGACGAGAATGCGCGTCGTGCGTCGCGCGCCGCGCCGGCGGGCGCCCGCGAGCGCGGTCGGCGGCACCGAGCGCATCTTCACGCCGGCCGAACGCCGCAGCATCTTCGACGCGCGCCACCGGTACGCGAGCGGATGCACGACGCGCCCCGCGATCAGCCACATGACGATCGTGCCGGCGATCAGCGCGATGCTCGTCACGTAGAACACGATCTGCTCGATCGGCATCTCGGCCTGGTTGAACGGCAGCAGGTAGCGATATGTGTAGATGCAGATCGATGCCCATACGCCGCCGACCAGCGCGGGCCGCAAGAGGCGGAACCACACGACGAGCACGGGCCCGAACAGACTGCCGCGCTCGGCGATCAGTTCGCGCGGCGCGCGCAGGGAAAGGTCAATAATCGGCGCGTTCTTCATGTTGAATACCTCGGTCGGGACTGACCCAAACGGCGCGCTTGCCGCGGCCCCGCAGTAACACGGCGGGCAGGGCGACGACGGTGGTGATCATGCTGATCAGCCAGAAGGCGACGGGGTACCAGATGGTGTCAAGGAAATACATCAGGAGTTTTTCGTCGTAACGACGATCGATCATGCAGCCGATGATCAGTTGCAGGATGCAGGTCGCGACCAGCAGCATCCCGTGCCAGTGCGGCACCACGGACACATGCCAGCTCGACGGAAGCGGGTAGACGACGCCGATCAGCGCGAGCAGCAGGATGAACGACATCGAATAGGCCCACGCGATGCCGATCAGGTACTCGGCGAACAGCGGCCACATCATCATCTGCGTCGGCCGCGCGAGCGTGCCTGCGTACTTGAGCAGCACCTGGATGCCGCCCTTCGACCAGCGCACCCGCTGCCGGTAGAGCCCCTTCAGCGTCTCGGGCATCAGGATCCAGCTGAGCGCATGCGGCTCGTACACGACGCGCCAGTCGCGGCACTGCAGCTTCCAGCTGATGTCGATGTCCTCGGTCAGCATGTCCGAGCTCCAGTAGCCGACATCGGCGAGCGCGGTCTTGCGGAACATCGTGATCACGCCCGACACCGTGAAGATGCGGCCGTACACCTGCTGCGTGCGCTTGATCAGCCCGACGATCGACGAGAATTCGCCGACCTGCATGCGTCCCAGCAGCGACGTGCGCGTGCGGATGCGCGGATTGCCGGTGACCGCGCCGACGCCCGGATCGGTCAGGAAATGCTCGAGCATCCAGCCGATCGCGTCATGCGCGAGCAGCGCATCGCCGTCGATGCAGAGCAGGTATTCCGCGTTCGAGACCGACGCCGCGGTGGTGAGCCCGACCGCCTTGCCCTCGTTGCACGCGTGATGGATCACGAGCAGCCGCGGAATCTCGACGGCCAGCTCGTTGAGGATGTCGCCGGTGCGGTCCTTGCTGCCGTCGTTGACCGCGATGATGTCGTAGTTCGGGTAGTCCATCGCGTTCAGGTGACGGATCACGCTGCGCGCGTTCGCCGCCTCGTTGAAGCACGGCACGACGATCGAGATCTTCGGGATCCCGCTCGCGGCGATCGTGCGCGTCGACAGTTCGCGGCCTTCCTCGAGCAGGAAGTAATGCACGACACCGCCGATCATCCACAGATACGACATGAAGAACGGATAGTAGAAGACGAAGTCCTGCAGGCGCTGGATGATGCCGTGGGTGGTCATGGCGTCTTGGTCCCCTGTGCATGCTGCATCTGCATCAGCGCATTGATCGAGGTCGGATCGAGGCGCGACTTCAGCGACATCACGTCGCGCATCGCGTCGAGCTCCGGCTGGCCGTTCAGGAAGTTGTCGGGGTAGTAGCCGAAATTCACCGCGCCCTCGCTGCGCAGCCGCCTCATCTGCGCAAGCAGCGTGCCCGCCGGCACCTGCTTCTGCGCGTGCCAGTCGTACGACTGCAGTTCGAACACGGTGCGCTGCAGCCCGCGCTGCTTCGCACGGACGGCCCGCACGAGCTGGTCCAGCCAGCCCTCGGGATCCTTCGCCTGCTCCATGTACGGCATCGCCATCAGCGCGACGTAGTCGTAGTGGGCGAGGAAGTCGTCGTAGTTCTGCGCGTACCACGCTTCCGATTCGGGCTTGAGCACCGGCATCGCGAAGATGTTGCGCGCGGTCAGCACATCGCCCACGTTCTGGTGGGCCAGCACGATCTGTTCCAGCTGGCGGGTCAGGTCGGTCAGATAGCGCGACTTCTGGCGCGTCCAGCGCTTCATCAGGTCGGGGTTCTCGCGGATCTTGCCGACGTCGGCCGGCAGCCCCCACTGCGAATAGGTGCGCAGCGCATGCCGGCCCGCATCCTCGTAGTCGTCGAGCATGGCGTCGTCACTGAACAGGATGCCGCTGAACGATGCGTGCTTGCTGAGATCCTCGTAGATCTGCTGGATCATCAGCCGCGCCTCCGGATCGAAAGGGCTCAGCCGGAACACGTGCGAGCCGTTCTCGCGGGCCGGTGCGCCACCGTATGCGCTGACGGCCTCGAGCCCTTGATGCTTGTCCGGCGGCGGGCGGAACGCGAGCACCGGCATCCACGCGTACACCTGCACGTTGGAGCGCGTATTGAGCTGCCAGGCGGCGCGCGAGAACAGGTCGGCGCGCATCGGCAGGTGCCGGTTCGGGAAATACACGGCCTCGGCCACGCCGGTGCCTTTCGGGTCGGCATACGCCTGCAGGTACACCGATTTCGGCTGCATCCGGTAGATGCGCTCGATCAGCTTGCCGAGATTGTCTTCCTGCCGCGCGGGATTCGGATCGTAGACCTGGTCGAGGTCGACCTGCACGATGCGCTCGGGCACGTCGATGTCGCCGCGGTTGGATGCCGGCTCGCGCATCGAGCGCTCGAACCCGCCGATGTCCACGTCGTACATCATCAGGATCCGCCGCAGCCGGTCGAGCGGCACGTCCGGCGTATTCGGGCCGGCGTCGAGGCTGAACTGGATGTCCATCCCGAGCGACGTCGAGATCTGGCGCACCGGCTGGTTTTCCGCGCCGTATGGCCACACCATCGAGCGTGCGACGATGCCTGTTCGTTCGCGGATCTGCCGCACGCAGGTCTGCAGGTCGTCGTGCACGCGTGCGTGGAATTCGGCGTCGGTCTCATAGCGCTTTTGGTCCTGCAGGTAGAGATGCGACGTGGTCGCCGGCAATTCGTTGCCTTGCGGATTCGCGACCGCACCGTGATGGAGGTTGTGGGTGTGGCAACCGAGCTCGACGAACTCCGAATGCCCGAGCTTCTTCACCTCGTCCCACGACAGGAAGGAGTCGCGCGGCAACTGAACCTTGTCGCTGATGCGGATCGGCGTATCCGGCGGCGCATCGATCCACGCGGTGACGAGGCCCATCACGGCCGGATACTTGAAGCGTTCGAGCAGCGGCAGCACTTTCGTGTAGTGGCTGCGGAAGCCGTCGTCGAATGTGAGGAGCACCGCGCGCGGCGGCAGCGGCCTGCCGCCGTGCCGCGACTCCTCGATCTGCTTGACCGTGATGGTGTGGTAGTTGTTGGTCTGCAGCCACGAGAAGATCGCGGTCAGCGTGCCGGTGTCGACCGCGAACGGGTCGACCATCGCGTTCGGGGAAGAGAACGACGCCATCAGGTTGTCGCGCACGTCGTGCATGCAGATCACGCGAAACGTCTTGCCGTCGGCCGGATCGGACGGCGGCAGCAGGTCGATCATCCGGGCGTTCGTCACGCCCGGGAACAGCGAACAGGCGGCGAACGTGCCAACGCATCCGCACATGAAGGTCCGTCTGGTTTGCATTGAGCGATCTCCTCGCTAGAACGGCAGGTTGACCGACATGAAGCCGGTTTCGGAGCGCTCGCGCTGGCCGTCGTATGCGTGGCTGCTGACCTCGACGCCATAGCTCAGCGTGATGTCGTGCTTGAAGGTCCACGCGTGCTCGAGGCGCGCGCTCCATAGCGGGCTCGTGCCGAAGCCGCGCTCGTTGTACACGCCGCCCGACACCGACAGGCGCTGCTGCAACCCCATGTCGCCCTTCTTCCACAGCGTCAGCTGATGCATGACGGTGGCCGCGGCCGCGTAGTCGCGGCCCGGGCTGAAGTAGGGCGCGTTCTGGCGCGTATTGCTGTCGGTGCCGAGATCCAGCGAGACGTTGACGAGCTGGTTGGCCGCCGTGTACACGCGCTGCGTGGCGGTCGCGTTGATCTCCTGGTGCAGGTTCGAATCGCTGTAGCGGCTCACGCCGTAGCTCAGCTTGACCTCGCGACGGTCGTTCTGGCGATACACGACCGCGACGTTCGCGGAGCGGCCCCAGATGTGCGCGGCATACGCCTTCCACGGCAGCGAGTTGTCGTTGCTGTCGAGCGCGCCGGAGACCGTCCAGTAGTCGTTCAGCGCATACGCGATGGACCCGCGGCCGCCGGTTCGGCCGTCACCGCCGAGCGAGCGCGTGACTTCGCCCAGCACGGTGAGCGGCCCGTGCCGGTAGTCGCCGCCGACGCCCGTGCGCGTGCGGCTGACGCTGCCGCTGTCGGTTTGCGCATGGCCGTAGAACGTGTGCGAGAAAACGCGCCAGTTGTCGCCGAACGGCTGCGAGTAAATGTAGCTGTCCGAGGTGAAACTGTTGTCGGCCAAGGCGCTGTTACCGTGCTCGAAGCTCAGGTCGGTCGTGAATATGGGGCTGCGGTATGCCTTGTAGTCGCGCTTGAAGCCGCGCACGGCGCCGCTGTCCGGGAACACGTTGTCCAGGGTCTGGTCGACGCTCTTCGCGGTTGCGTAGTCGTCCGCGACGAGCGATGCGCGGCCGAGGCCCGCGAGCATCTCCACGCTGTCCGGGTGATCGGTCAGCGATGCGCGATACATCGCGATCGCCTGGCGCGGATGCGACTGGCCCGACACCGCGTCGGCATGCGCGGCACGGATCTCCGCGTTGAACGGCACCTGTTTCTCGAGCGCTTCGAGCGTGGCGATCCCTTCGTCGACGTGGCCCGTATAGATCAGGTATTGCGCACGCAGCCGGTAGTAGCGCAGATAGTCGCTTTCTCCCGGGCCGACGTTGGTCACCTGCTGGGCCGGCGGCAGCGACTTTTCCATGTCGTCGAGCACCTGCTTCGCGTCCGTCGCGCGTCCCTGGTCGACGTACGACCAGAACAGTCCTTCGCGCAGTTCGATCGGACGCGTGCGTGCGCCGTACTGGAAGCCGCGGGTCGCGCGATCCGTCGGCGACGCGGTGGCCTGCTGCAGCGCGCGCTGGTACACGGCGTTCGCCTTGCCAGGTTCGCTCAGGTACAGGTAGGCGTCGCCGACGGCCGCCAGCGCGTCGATCGAGATCTCCGCGTCGGGCGGAATCGTCTCGAACGTCGCAACGGCCTGCTTCATGTCGCCGCGCGCCGCAAGGGCGACCACCCGGTCGCCCGCGAGAGCGGTCCTGACCGGCGTGTACTCGGGCGTGGCCGGCATCCGCTTGTCGAGTTCGTCCGCCGCGCGCAGCGCGTTGTCGATCCCGTCGAAGCGGTCCGAGCTCGTCATCGAGCGCGACTTGTCGCGTCCGCCGCGCACCTGCTGGCGAATCGACAGTTCTTCGAGCTGCGCGATGTCGACGGCAGAGAACGCATCGGGCCGTGCCTTCGCTTCCTCGAGCGCCTTGATCGCGCCGCCGCTCGCGGCGAGGCCGAACACGTCGTTGCGCACGGTCGCGACGTCGGCGGTACGGAGATTCGGCGCCTGGGCATTCGGCGTTTCGACGTCAGGACCTTGCGAGGGTTGCGTCGCCGTGCCCGGCAGTTGGGCGCCGGGCGTCTGCGAATTCGGCCCCTGCGACGACGGCGGTTGCGCGCCGGGCGTCGCGGTAACCGGCGCAGGCGAGTTCGGCATCGGCGTGCCGGATGCCTGCGCGGTTTGCGTCGGTGCGTTCGGCGGCGCGTCGGTCGCGGCCTGCAGCGGGGTGTCCGAAGGGGACGCGCTCGGTGCTGGCGATTGAGATGCAGGTGCGTCGGGCGTCGTGGAAGCGCCTTGCGGCGGTGCTTCGGGCGGCTGGGTGCTCGCGGGCTGCGCGATCTGGATCGGCGTGTCCGATGCAGGCGCATTCGGCGGCGCGGTGTCGGTTGCCTGGGCAAGTTGCATCGGCGCATTCGACGCCTGAGCGTCGGGTGCCTCCGTACTCGACGCTTGCGCGCCCGGTGCCGGTTCACTCGGCTGCGCCGCGTCCGGCTCCACCACGACCGTGGTCGGCATCGCCTGCGGTTGCGGGGCCGACGCCTGCGCGATCTGCATCGACGCATCGGATGCCTGCGCGATCGGCGTCGGCGCAAGCGGAGGCAGGGTGTCCGGATCCTGGGCGAGCCGCATCGACGCCCCCGTCGGCTGGAGGTCGGGCGGCAGGACATCCGGCGCACCGTGGGTTCCGGCGATTTCGCTCGCGCTGCCGGCTTCCGCATCGCCTTCGGCGGCAACGCACGGGCCGGACGCGAGGAGCAGCAACAGCAACGGTGCGTGCAGGAGGATCCGCCGGTTGGGCGGAGCGACGGTGGTGCATTGTTGTTGACGATTGTTGGCCACGGTAGTCCTCACTCTGAATCGATCACATCGGTTGCCCGCCCGACGATGCTCGTCGCTGGCCGTCACGCCGCCGGGCAGCGAGGCCCGGCGGCATCCGGCCGGTTCACAGGCGGTTGCGGATCGCTTGTCCAAGCAGCGCCCGCGATTCGCTGTTCTTCGGGTCGATCGCGAGTGCGCGGCTCGCGTTTTGCTCCACGCAGTTCCATTCGTCGATTCGTGCGCACCAGCGCGCCTTGGCCAGGGCGCGGGCACCTTCCAGATCGTCGTGCGTGACGCGCGTGGTCTCCATGTGTGCCGTGTCGGCGAGATACGACTGCGGTTGCCGCTGCGGCGCGGGGTCGACGTGTTTTCGCATGCGCGCGAGCGACTGTGACCGTGACGTCCGGTGCGTGTCGCCGGGACGTGCCGCACGACCGCTGGCCGATGCGGCGTGTGCGTTCGCCGCGAGCGTTGTGGACGGCACGTGCGCGGGGCGCGCGTGTTTCGCGGCGGAGCGGGGAGTCGTTTGTAGCGGCATGGTCGGTTCCGCCGCGGCCGACGGGGCGGGTGTTGTCGGCGCATACGGCATGCCCGGTGCAGAAGGCGAGACCGGCGCGGCTTGCGCGACCGTCGACGCCGCACCGGACGCGTCGGCCGTCGTGGCCGCGATGGCCTTGCGATACTTTCCTACGGCAGTGCCGATCATGCCGGCGATGTCGTGCGTCACGGTTGCATGGCCGAGCCCCACGTCCCGCTCGACGTATGCGAAGGCACCGAAGATCGCGGCAAATGCAACGATGCTGAGTGCCGCACTCTTTCCCGGGCCCCAGGAGGGTTTCGGCTGCCGGACGGGCGAGCCGTCCGGTCGTTCTGCACGAGTCATTCAATCCTCCGCGATTCGATGGATGGTGACGAACGACGCGCGTCGCGCGCGGTCGGCGTGCGGAATCAGGCGGGACTTACCACCGCAACTGCGTGGCGAGCGTGCCCGTCTCGACGACCGCGAACTGGGTCGTTCCCTGATAGGTCCCTTCGACCCGGTAACTGGCCTCGGGCACGCTGAACAGACAGCGCGACCCCGTTGCCTTGAATTCGACGAGGACGCGTCCATGCCGTCGCAGCCGCACCTGCACGTTCGACAGCGGTTGCCCGTTGGCGCCCGATACGAACGACACGCCGAGGTTGTACGGACGGCCATCGGGGGGAAGCGGCGCCGTCCCGTCGATTCGCGCGTCGCCACAGATATACGAAATCACGTATCGCCCGGGGCCGGACCCGGACGCCGGCGTGTCGGTCGGGGTTTGGGGCTGGGCCACGGCATGGATGCAGAGTGCGGATACAGCGACGCCAATGAGCGGGCGAGCGTGCTGCTTAAACGAGGAAGGCATTGCAACCTCCGTCCGGAATCGATGACAGCGCATTTATCCCGAGTCGAAATTAACGCTATTGTTTTAGCGACATGCTATTGATACACGATGGGTCTTGAACAAACAATCGCGTGTGTCCCGAATGGGACAGGTGTTAAATGTCTTATTGAAGGAGGATTGCGGCGGATTTTGGTGGTTGGTTTAACGCTGAATAAAGTCAATATTGCCGAATATGATTATTGCTCAGCGGTAGCGATGACCAAACGGAAATTTTCCGACGGAAGTGGTACCGAAGATCGTTCCGAAAAATAACGACTGATAAAAGAAATTCTTGCTTCTGTGCTCGAGATATTGTGATGGCAGTCGGTGCACAGGCCGGAAAAGCCGAAAAGAGGGTGCGACGGTTTTGATGTGAATCGGCATCGCATGCAAATAGAAACTTTTGATTTGTTCTGTAACAGGGTATTTCCGTCGTATTAATCGGCAAGTTATTCGGAGGTATTGCTGAATTGGTTAAAAATACGGCATGGACGCGCAAACGTTTGCCGTTTGATTTAGATCGATCAAGTGTGTGATATTGATTCGAATATGAAGCGGGAGCGAAAAATGCTCCGCGGGCAGGCGCGGGTTTTAATGGCCGGCGCGACGCGGTTTGATCCGCGCCGCGCCGGCGTTCTCGCACGTGAGTACGTGAGGGCGCGTTACCGGCTGCCGCCTGCGCTGCGGCGCGCGACGCGCACGGCCGGCGCGACCGGATCGGCGGCGATCGTGGCATCGGCCGCGGCGCGCGGCCGGTTCATGATGTAGGTCCACAGCTGCTCGGCCGCGAGCCCGCGCTTGCGCGCGGACCGGTACAGGCGAATCTCGAGTTCGGTGATCCAGTCCGCGGAACCGGCGCGGACGAGCGAACCTTCCGCGAGCTCCTTCTCCACGCAGCTTTCGGGCAGCCAGCCGATCCCGTGCCCGGCCACGACCATCCCCTTCAATGCCTCGGACATGTGCGTCTCGAAGCACCGGTGCAGCGCATACGATTCGGACGCGTTCAGCAGCAGCATCTCGACGACGTTGCCGAGGAACGCGCCCGACGAATACGCGAGGAGCGGCAGCGGCGCGTCCGGCGTGCCGGGCAGTTCGAATACCGGCTTGCCGCGCGCGTCGGGCGTCGACACCGGCAGGATCCGTTCGACGCCGAGCGTGACGAACGGGAAGTGGTTCGGATCGAGCACGATCGGCAGTTGCGGATGGTGATAGCCGAGCAGCAGGTCGCATTCACCCGCGACGAGCTGCTGCACGCCTTCGGGCACGTTCACCGCGTTGACGCGGGTGGTCACGTGGCCGACTTCGCCGTTCAGCCGCTTGAGCCATTCGGGGAACAGCGTGAACACGAGCGTATGCGCGACCGCGAAGCGCACCACCTGGTCGCTTGCCGCGAACTGGTCGTAGCCGTTTACGAGGTTGCGTGCCGCATACATGCTGCGCAGGATGTCCGCGGCCAGCCCGCGGAACATCTGGCCGGCCGGCGTCAGCGTGATCGGGTTGATGCTGCGGTCGACCAGCTTCGCGTCCATCCACGTTTCGAGTGCGGCGATTCGTCTGCTGAATGCCGACTGCGTGAGGTGCCGATGACGCGCGGCCCGGGAAAAGCTCTTGGTATCCGCAAGGCTCAGGAAATCTTCCAGCCACTTCGCTTCCATGTTCGATCTTCGCTTTTTATAGTCGGGCGCCCACGGGGCGGCGGCGCCGTTTCGCTGCACGAACTCTCTAGCCTACCGCGCCTCATGCGCATGCAGCCGATGTTTTTTTTCGATCGGTGTCAGTCGAAATATGCATGAGCGTTGTCGGCGGCATTACGGCTGAATAAGTTTGAGGCGCCGGACCCGGCTAACCGGTTAGTTCACCGCGTCGAACGCCGGTGCGGCCGCAGACGGTACTTCCCCCCAGGGCCGGCCGCGCAGGTTGCGTGGCCGGCCCGCCTTTCCCGCAGTCGGTTGCGACGGCCCGGCGCGGTGCCGTCCCGGTCGAAAACGGGAATCGAATCGGGGATCGGGGAGCCGAAGCCAGGGCGGACGTTGCGAGGGCACGATTCGCCGCGAGGCGCACGGTTGGCGCGGGCGCATATTTGTGCAGTGCAGATTGCACAATCGTGACACGCGGGGGAACTATGGTCGACAGGGGCGGCACCGGTCGCGCGCAATCACGGCGCGTCGACGCCGCGGATGGCACCGCCGCTGCACCGTCGTGGTGCAGTATGGCGCACGAGCGTGCGTGGCGCGGCGGAAAAAGGGGGGAATCGAGCGGATAGCGCAAGGCACGTTCCTTGCAAAGCAGATGTGACGCCGGTCCGGCATGCGCAATGCCGGGGAGAACGATGGAGAACAATTCGATGAAACCGTTCGATGAAATGTTGCAATCCGGCGATATGGTGAGAGCGCCTTACGCGCGCCTCAAGCAGTGGCTCGATACGCAGAACCCTGCAAGCCTCGCCCAGAAGGCCCACGATGCGGAAGGTGTGTTCCGCAGGACAGGCA
>NZ_QTQF01000012.1:0-163539 GCF_003854235.1 Burkholderia sp. Bp8998 | reverse complement strand
ACCCCTGAAGAGGCTATGGCGATGGAATTGGCTGCCGCCGGATTGGCTAAACGTTGCACTTGATTCTTGAGACCACCACTCCCTTGTATTCCTTCAACTCCGATCCGAACAACCCTTTTTGCGGCTTGTAGTAGGGCTGCTTCTTGACGTCGGCCATCAAATATTCCGTCTGCAACGAATGGCCTTGTATCGTAATGGCAGGCTGCAAGCGGATGAACCATCAGGTGTGGCCGGAACAGGCCGAAAGGCGAGTGGATGAGGCTAGCAGGCAGAAAGAAATGTGCCGGATTGTTTCAACGAGCATTATGCGGAAGATCGTCCGCGCGGTCGAAGAGCCGTCCTGCCGCGTCAATCGCCCGTGAGCTGCGCGGCCGCCCGCGCCGACGCGACGAGCAGCAGCTTCATCGTCGCGCGCGTCGCCCCGACGAACAGCTTGCGGGCCGCGCGCGCATCGAGCGAGTCGAAGTCGATCTCGGTGAGGATCACGCACGGCGCCGATTGCCCCTTGAAGCGGTAGATCGAATCGAGCAGCACGTCGCCTTCGCGATATTCAGGGTTGCCGAACAGGTCGTACTTGCCGGTGAAGCGCTTGACCCGGTGCGGGCCGAGCTGGTCGAGCCGTGCGAGCGCCGAGCTTTCGCGGCCGCGATACGAAAGCACCGCGATGTCCTGCTTGCGGAAGCCGAGCGAAAGCGCGTGCGTGATCGCGCGCTTGGTCGCGTCGATGCACGCTTCGGCGAGCGCGTCGCCCGACGCGCCGTCTTCCCCGTATGACGACACCGACGGATCGGAACCGTCGAACGGGCTGCCCGACCGCAGTTCGGCCGCGAGCGGCTCGACGCGGCCGACGACGTCGCGCACGAATTCGAGCAGGTCGCGCGGGCTGCGGTAGTTCGTCAGCGCCTTCAGCGTGACCCAGCCGGGCAGCGCGACGGGCTCGCGCAGATAGAGGTTCTGCAGCGGATCTTCCAGCCACCACCATGCGCCGTCCGGCACCAGCAGGCGCTCCAGTGTCGCCGCCCACGGCGCGTGGAAATCCTGTCCCTCGTCGACGATCAGCACATCGAAGCGCCAGCGCGCCGGAATCGGCGCCTCCGCGAAGCGTGCCTCGAGCCGCTCGAACGCGCCGGGCGCGTCGAAGTCGGGTGTATAGCCGCCGTCGCGGGCCACCCAGTCGCACAGCTGATGGTAGTTCGCGATCTTCGCGCCAGGCGGCGCGATGCGCGCGATGTAGTCGGCGAGCGGCCGGTTGAAGCACACGTAGAGCACGCGCTTGCCGGCCGCGACCGCGTCGCGCATCACCTGCACCGCGAGCTGCGTCTTGCCCGAACCGGCGGTGCCCGTCACGCGCAAGCGGAACGGCGTGAACTCGAGCTGGCGCGCCCACGCGGCAAGCCCGCCCGACAGCCGCGTGACGAGCGTGCCGGCCTGCCCGACGAGCGCGCTCGTATCGGGCGTGAGCGCCAGCTCGTCCGCGAGGAAGTGATGCAGCTTCGCCGCGTTCGGCAACGGTTCGTCGTGCTCGGGCAGGATCTGCAGGATCGCCTGCGCGAGCTGCGCCTTGCGCGACGCGTCGACGATCCGGTCGGCCGCGACGCCGGCGATCGCCGTGTCGCGGATCGAGTAGTCGGGGCAGTACAGCAGCGCGTCGACCCCGTAGACGCCCGCGCCGAGCGCGGCGGTCAGGCGCCGGTGCAGCGTCTCCTGCGTGCGCGCGAGCTGGATCGGGACGTTGCGCTCCTTCTGCAGGTAGACCTTCACGAGCCCTTTCGGCGTTTCGCGCAGGAAGCCGGCCTTCTGCTCGATCAGCAGCACGCGGCCGGCCGGGCTCACGACGACGAACGCCGCTTCGCCGAACACCGAGAAACCCTGGTCGGCCCGCGTCCAGTGCACGCCGTGATAGACCGTGTAGCTGTCCGGCAGCGCGTGTTCGAGGGCGGCAAGCGTCTCGCGCTCGCGTTCGGCCGCACCGGTGGCGGCGAGGCTTTTCCAGTCGTCGGGAATGAGGCGGGCCATGAAGTCGGGCGGCGGATGCCGGTCGTGAACAGGGTCCGGCTATTGTACTGAGGAACCTGTTCACGACCGCCGCGCCGCACGGGCGGCGGCCGTGCGAAAGAGGTAGGCGGCGTGCGGGAATTACCCGCGAGCGAGCCGCTTCGCGAGATCGGCGCTGAGGATCGCCATGCGCGCGGGTTTTTCGTAGCAGACGACGTCGAACGCGCGGATCACTTCGCTGATGTCCGCTTCGCTCGCGCGGCCCGTGAGCAGGTCGCCCGTCAGCACGAAGATCGGCGCGCCCGGATTGTCGGACGTGCGCACCGCCTTGATCGCGGTGGCGGCCGTGCTGTCGTCGAACAGCCATTCGGTGACGACCGCGTCGAACGCCTGGCCCTGCAGCGCGTCGACGAACGGCGCGAGGCCGTCGAACGCGGCCGTCGCGAACCCCTGCCGCTCGAGATAGCGGCACAGCTCGGTCGCGCTGACGCGATCGGGATCGATCACCGCGACGACGAGCTTGTCGCTCTCCGCGCGGCGCGGATAGATCTCGATCTTGTGCACGTCGTACGCGTTCTGGTACAGCACGCCCGTATGGCGCAGCACGCGCCAACGGCCGTTCTGTTCGTACGCGACGAACTCGGGGCGCGCGCCGGCTTCGAGCGGCGCGCCGATCCAGGCGGTGCACGGAATTTCGGCGACGCCGGCGTAAAGAACGGCCTCCTGCGAATAGGCGCCGACCATGCCGGGGTCGAGCGTCTGCGCGCCGAACAGTTGAGCGGCGGGCTCGCCGTAGGCTTCGGCGACTTTCTTGATTTGCGCGAGCGTCCAGGGGCTGCTGCCGCGCAGTTTGCGGTGCCCCTGCGAAAAGCTCAGGTCGAGGATGCGGCACAGCTCGGTGGTTTGCTGGCGCTTGCCGATGCCGTTGCGGGTCATCAGCTCGCGCACGCGCTCGGCAACCGCGAGGGAATCCGTGGTGATTGCTTCAGTGGTCATGCTACGGGAACGGATCGTGACGTTCAGAACGACGCCTTGCGGCAGTCTCGGCGGACAGTCTTGACGACGTCCAGGGGCGAGCCGACCGGCCACGCGCGGAAAAGATAACTTTACCGCAAAACGACTGCCATTCCATGTCGCGAAAGGTGCGTTTCTGTGAAAGGTGTGTCATGACGTTACGCATGGCGAGGAGCGCTGCACCGCGCGCCGTTGGCCCGTTCACAATCTTCAGGTGCCGATCCCGAGGCGTCGGGACAGGATTCCTCGCAGGGCGGCACATAATTGCCCTGCGCCGCCGGCAGAATGCACCACGGCAGGGCGCATCCGTCGCCCGGACTGCGGCATCCTGCCGCCGCGGCGGCGACAAATTTTTACATGACAGCGCGCGTCGGTTCGGCCGGAACCGCACTGATATCCGGTTCGTTTGATGGTTTACTCTAGTGAACCCGACGCGGATGCCTTTTCGGGAGAGGGCATGAACGCGGCGGAGCCCCATGCTACGATTCCCCCGTCTCAAAATAGTGTTGAAGCGATGCAGAAGAAATTTGTGATGCGCGGGTACGAGATGAACTGCGAGCCGCGCGTGACGGAGGACGGCAAGTACGCCGCCCAGGTCGAGGTCACGAAGACCGGTTTCAGCCGCGAGGCGGCATTCCGCAAGCTGGGCGAATTCGATACCGAAGCCGAAGCCGTCGCCTACGCGAAAAAATTCTCCGAGGAGTGGTTGAGCCGCTACGCGTAGCGTGTCGTTCGCCATTGCTCCATCGCGCGTTTGCCTTCGCATCGTTGCGACGTCTGTATCGTCGTGCCGATCGACGGCCCGCGGGGTGAGCGGGCGACCAGCCCTTATTCATTTCTGATGGTTGTCAATACTCGGGGAAGTTTGTAGATTAATTCCTCAAACTGTGGGGTATCGTTCGGCGATCGTTTGAAGACCACGCAATGGGAGGCTGCGAATGACCAGCTTGTGCATGCAGACCGCCGTTCACGGTAAAACTGTCCAGGTCGTGTTGTCGCTGGAGCGTCGTACCGCCAGGATCTTCATCGTCGACGACGAAGCGGGCAACCATCCGCCCCGGACGATGAGTATCGACCAGTACGTCAACGCCGGTATGGCGGACGATGAAATCGCCCGGCATGTGCTCGAAGTCGTCGCGATGTCGCTCGAGCAGCTTGCGCGGCTTCAGCCGTTCGACCGTGCGACAGGCGCACGGATGGGCTATTCATACCGATCTCACTGACGCCGATTGCCCGGGATCATCCCGGCGCGAGCCGCGCATGTCGTCCTTCCAGATCGACCTCGGCTTCCCCCTTCGATCAGGTATCGGTCGGCAAGGCGACGTAAGGTCCTCGATCACATGGCGAGCAGCGTATTTCCCATGTTTTGAGAAGTACTGACCAATCGCCTTACGCCGGCATGTACGTGAACGGCTCGCCGTCCTCCCGCTCGACGGACAGCAGCCGCTTGAGTTGATCGAGCGCGAACAACTGCTTTCCTTCTGCCGCCGCTTCGGCAATCGCGGCATCGACGAGTTTCCTCGCCCGTGCGAGGATCACCGATCGCTGGCGCGCGATCTCGAGCACCATGCGTTGCTCGATGTTCTGCCGGCTCGATTGCTTGTCGCTCAGGTGACGCCAGCGGTCGCGAAGCTCGGCCCAGGTAACGCGCTGAAATTCCGGAATCGCGCGCGGGCACGTGCCTGCTTCCGCAGGCTCGGGTTGCGCCCGCAATGCACGGCGCAGCGCTTCGCGGGCGCGCCACTCATCTGAAAACGGTGCATAGACATCGCGCGTACGGCCAATCGGATTCGCGCGCTCGATTTCCTTGTCGAGCAGATAGCCGAGCCGCCGAAGCGCGGAGCCGTGCGCGAGCATGGCCGGATCGAGCACGCGGATCCGGCGCGATGCATCCGCTGCGTGCGCCTTCAATTCCCACAGCGTCAGGCGCAGGTGCTGCACTTCGAGTATCAGCCGCTGGACGTCTGCATAGGTGCACTGCGTCCACCATTCGGTGAGGTCGTTCAGCTTCGGAGGATCGAATGGGGGGAGGATCATTTCTACAGCAGAAATACTGTATGGATATACAGTTTATCGCGCGGTAACATAGCGCCGTCAAGGCGAAAAAACGGGGACGGCCGATGGGCGACCCTGACCGGCGGCGGGGGCCGCGGCCGGCGGATACCGTTCATCGACCTTCCCGCACGTTCGCCATTCCCGTCCGGAACCTGACAGCTTGAGCCCGCGCCCGCCATCGCGAACGTCGATGGATGCGCCCTACGCATCGACGCCAACAGAGAACAATGACGACAACCTATCCGCTGCATGACACATTGACGCGCGCCGACACGGCGTTTCCGGCCGAAGCCGACATCGTGATCGCCGGCGCCGGCATCATGGGTTGCGCGGCCGCGTACTACCTCGGCCTGCGCGGCCTGAAGGCCGTCGTGCTCGACAAGTCGCGCATCGCCGGCCAGCAATCGACGCGCGCGTGGGGCTTCGTGCGGCAGCAGGGCCGCGAGTCCGCCGAAGTGCCGCTGATGATGGCCGGCATGCGGATCTGGGAAGGGCTCGAGCAGGCGCTCGGCTTCGACCTCGAATGGCGGCAGGGCGGTTGCCTCTATATGGCGGACAACGACGACGACTGGACGTCGTTCCAGGCATGGCTTGCCGTTGCGCACGAACACGGGCTCGACACGCGCACGCTGACGCGTGCGGAAATCGATGCGCGCGTGACCGGCCTGTCGACGCAAGCACGTACGCTCGGCGGCCTGTATACGTCGACCGACGGGCAAGCCGAGCCGCGCCGCGTGGCCGCCGCGTTCGCGGCGCGCGCGACGCAAGCCGGTGCACGTTTCTTCGAAGGCTGCGGCGTGACGGCGATCGAGACGGCCGGCGGCGCGGTCGTCGGCGTCGTGACCGAGCGCGGCACGATCCGCACGCGGCGCGTGATCTGCGCAGCCGGCGCGACCAGCTTCCGGCTGCTCGACGGCGTCGGCATCCGGCTGCCGCAGCAGGCCGTGCGCGGCACCTGCATGCGCACCAACGTGCTGCCGGAGGTGTCCGCGTCGACGATCTGGGGGCACGGCCTCGGCATTCGGCAGCGCAGCAACGGCGCGATCAATCTCGCCGACGACATGCAGGTCGACGTCGACCTGACGCTCGGCCACCTGCGTGGCTTGAGCCTGTTCTGGCCGGAATTCTGGTCGCAGCGCGAGAAATTCCGGCTGCATCTGAATGCGGCCGCGTGGCGCGATGCCTTTGCGCGCATCGGCGGCGGAGGCGGGCCGATCGAGCCACGTGATCCGCAGCCGCGGCCGAATCGCGCGCATGCGCCGCGCGCGCTCGCGAAGCTGAAGGCGATCTTCCCCGCGCTGAAGGATGCGCAGATCGTCGAGGCCTGGGCCGGCCTGATCGACGTGCTGCCGGACGGGATTCCGGTGATCGACGCGCCCGGCACGCCGTCCGGGCTCGCGATCGCGACCGGCTTCTGCGGGCACGGCTTCGCGATGGGGCCGATCGTCGGGCGACTGCTGGCCGAATGGATCGACACGGGCGAGCCGTCGCTCGACCTGTCGGCGTTCCGTGCGCGGCGTTTCGCCGACGGGACGATGGTCCGGCCGCGCAGCATGTTGTAGCGGACGGCCGGTTGCGGACGGCCGGTTGCGGACGGCCGGTAGCGGACGGCCGGTGCGGACGGGCTCGCTTGTTCCCGTCGTAGAATCGAGCCCGCATCCTTCAGGAGATTCCCCGTTGGCAACGCCCACCGACAAGCGCCGCTCGTTGCGCTCACGCCTGCGTCGTGTCCGCGATCCGTGGCAGGCGCCGCGTGCGCGCACGCTGTTCACGCGTCCCGCGACGTCGCCGCGGCGCACGCTGCTGTTTCGTCTCGGCGCGGTCGTGGTGCTGTGCATGCTCGCGTTTCTCGTGCTGTATCTCGATCGCGACGGCCTGCGCGATTCGACCAAGAGCACGCCGATGAACGTGGCCGATCTCGTGTACTTCACGATGGTCACGGTCGCGACGGTCGGCTACGGCGACATCGTGCCGGTCACGGCGCGTGCGCGGCTGATCGATGCGTTCTTCATCGTGCCGATTCGCATCGGCATCTGGTTCATCTTCCTGGGCACGGCATATCAGTTCGTGATCCAGCGCGTCATCGAGGAATTCCGCATGAAACGCTTGCAGAAGCAACTGTCCGATCACATCGTCGTGTGCGGCTACGGCCTGTCGGGGTCGATCGCCGTGCGCGAGCTGCTCGAAAGCGGCGTCGATCCGTCGACGATCATCGTGATCGATGCGCAGCAGCAGGCGCTCGAGGCCGCGACGTCGCTCGGCGTGACGGGGCTGCTCGGCGATCCCGCGCACGAGGATCTGCTGCAGCAGGCGCAGGTGCGCGCGGCGAAGGCGGTGATCATCTCGGTGACCGACGACCCGACCGCGATCCTGCTGACGCTGTCGGTGCGCAGCATCGCGCCCGAGACGAAGATCGTCGTACGGATCCAGGAGAACCTGTATCAGCGGCAGTTGCGGCAGGCGGGTGCGGACGTGATCGTGTCGTCGACGAAGATCGGCGCGCTGCTGCTCGCGGATGCGGTGCATAGCCGCTATATCGTGCCGTTCGTGAACGACATGCTGTCGACGCGTGGGCGGGCGACGCTGCTTGAGCGCGATGCATTGCCGCACGAGATCGGCTGCATGACGAACGTCGTGCCGGGCGCGATCGTCGTCGGGCTCGATCGCTGCGGGAAGATCCATTCGTTCTACGAGGATCCGCCGTGCCGGATCGAGGCGGGGGATACGCTGGTCGTGATTCAGTCGGCGAGGATTCCGGATCCGGATGTGTGACGGTCGTGTGTAAAAGGAAACGGCATCGACACCCGATGTCGCGCCGCGGCCGGCGTATCCCCCTCTTGATATGCCGCCGCGTGTTTTTTAGTATGACGTAATCGCGTCGCGCGCCTGCGCACGAGCGCGGTCACCAAGGAGACACATGCGATCCCGGTCGGCGGCACCCTATACTATCGTCGTGATCGGCATCGTGGTCGCCTGCGCGCTCATGGGACTGTGCGTGCTGCAGCTGTTCCAGAGCCGCAACGACGCGCTCGAGCGGGCCAGCGAAACCTCCCGCAATCTCGGGTTGATCGCCGAGCGCGACATCGAACGCAATTTCGAACTCTACGACCTGTCGCTGCAGGCGGTGATCGCGGGGCTGCAGCGTCACGACCTGATGGCCGTGCCCGCGAGCGTGCGGCGCGCCGTGCTGTTCGATAACGCGATGACGGCACAATTTCTCGGTTCGATGCTGGTACTCGATGCCGGCGGCAACATCATCCTCGATTCGGCCAACGACCAGCCGCGCCAAGGCAATTTCGCCGATCGCAAGTACTTCACCGTCCATCGTGACAATCCGGATGCTGGACTCTACGTGAGCGACCCCTATCCGTCGCGCTTGCGCGGCGGCGCGCTCAGCATCGGGCTTACGCGGCGGATCTCGAACCCGGACGGCTCGTTTGCCGGCATCGTGCTCATTGCGGTCAACCTCGAGTATTTCCACCAGCTGTTCGCGGGCCTGTCACTCGGGCAACATGGTTCGATGTCGCTGATCGGCAGCGATGGCGTCATGGTGATGCGTCAACCGTACGACGTCCGCACCATCGGCCGCGACATCAGCCACGCCGCGACCTTCAAGCGGTTCCAGACGGCGCGGGAGGGTGTGTTCTCGGAAACCGCGTCGCTCGACGGCGTGCGCCGGCTCTACTATTTCAGGCATCTGCCGAAGCTGCCGTTGATGATCATGGTCGCCGAAGCGGAGCAGGATATCTTTGCGGCTTGGCGGCACCGGGCCGTGACGATCGGTGCGCTGGTGGCGACGTTCGGCGCCGCGTTCATCGCGGTGTCCTTCATGCTCGGCACGCAACTCCGGCGCCGGATACGCGCCGAGTCGGAACTCGTGTTGCTCGCCCGCACCGATGGGCTCACCGGCCTGAACAATCGCCGCAGCTTCGCGGAAGTGCTGGATCGCGAATGGCGTCGCGCACGGCGGGCGCGATCGGTGTTCTCGCTGTTGTTCGTCGATGTCGACCGCTTCAAGGCCTACAACGATACCTACGGCCATCAGGCGAGCGACGACGCGCTGGCTGCGGTGGCGCGCTGCATCGGCGACAACATCCGGCGGCCGTCCGATACCGCGGCCCGCTACGGCGGGGAGGAATTCGTCGTGCTGCTCCCCGACACACCCGAGACAGGCGCGGCTCAGATCGCCGAACGAATCCGTGCGGCGATCGACGAACTGGCGCTCGAGCACGCCGGCAGCGAGCATGGGCGTGTCACGGCCAGTATCGGCCTCGCGAGCTGGACGCCCGAGCACGATGAGGCGGCCGGCAGCGTGATCAAGGCTGCCGACGAGGCGCTGTACTACGCGAAGGCGACCGGCCGGAACAAGGTCGCCGCGTTTCAGTCGCCGGCATGACGCGCGGTACGACACGCCGGCGCGTGGGCAGCATGGAAATTGCCTCGCGCCCGCCGCAGCCGTGCGAGTGCCGGCCTTGCCGGGACTCGTCAACAAGTTCGCCGCGATACCGGCCTTCGCGCTACAGTGGGCGTCATTCGCCTTCAGCCGAAGGCCGACCCGGAGTTGAACCATGCAACGCCAAACCGGCAACCTGTTCAGCATCGAGGGAGCGCGCGGCGAAGACGAGCGCGTCGATGTGCTCGTCACCGGCGCGCGCCTGAACGTCGAGCGGATCGTGTCGATGGGGCACACGAGTCCCGACGGGTTCTGGTACGACGATTCGCGCGCCGAATGGGTGGTGCTGCTGTCGGGCGCGGCGGTGCTCGAATTCGAGGCGGACGCGACGCTGCACGACATGCGCCCCGGCGACTACGTGCTGATCGAACCGCATTGCCGGCATCGTGTCGCGTGGACGCATCCTGACGAGCCGAGCGTCTGGCTCGCGATCTATCACGATCGATGAAACCTGCGGCGACTTACTGACTTGGCCGGCGCCGGCTGAAGCGCTGCTCGATGACGTGGGTTCCCCATTGCGCGCCCTCCGATTCGCTGGTCAGCGTAAAGCCGAACGATTCGTACAGGTGACGTGCCGAATCCAGCCCCTTGAACGTCCACAGGTAGGTCTCGCCGAACTGCTGCGCGTCGACGAAATGCATGGCGCGCGTCATCAGTTGCCGCCCGATACCGGAACCGCGCAATACGTCGTCGACGATGAACCATCGCAAATGCGCGACTCCCGTGGCGTGATTCCCGTCTATTGCGACAGAGGCGAGCGCGCGGCCGTTCTCGGCGTGGAGCCACAGAGCCTTGCCTGCGGCTGGCAGGGTGCCGGCAAATTCCGCGAGTTCGGTGGCAACCTTTTTCTCGAAGAAAGCGCCAAACCCCCAGTGTTCCGAATAGAACCGCGCGTGAAGGCTTGCGATGTCGCCGATACAGCCGGGTTGGTAGCCGTCGACAATCCGCGCGGCGTCCGGTTTCGGTATCGACACCCCGGAGACGTTGTCTTGCGCGAGCGCATCGCTATAAAGCGCGAGGGCGCGGACAAGGGTCTGCTGGTCCGCCGGAGCCATCCGGCGTAAAGCATTCGACACCTGACGTGTCGCAAACCGGTCGATCTTTTCGCGAAGTTTTTGCCCGTCGTCCGTCAGGTACAACTCTGTCGCACGCGCATCGTCGGGCGAGATGCGGCGCGTCACGAAGCCGGCCGTTTCGAGCCGGGAAAGCTGCCTGCTCGTGTTTGATTTATCCAGACGCAGGATGCTGCCCAGATCCTTTGCGTTGATGCCGGGCGCCATTCCTATTTCGAGAACGGCGTGAACCGCTGACGGCGCCAGATCGCTATCGGCCAATGTCGCACGCATGAAACCCAGTTCGCGAACCAGCTTGCGGGAAAAATCGCGAAGCTCGAGGATCGTTGCATCGCGAGGCTTTGCGGGAATATCGATGAGGTCCATGACCAGTCCGACGGAAAGTTGCGAGTCGCAAGTCATATTAGTTGCGACTCGCAACTTGTCAAGGACGATTTCGTGGGGCACCGGGCGGCGTGACCGACATCGCGGGCCCGGCGCGCCGAAAAAGGGGCGGCGACTCGACCTATCCGCGGCCCACGAATGGCATCGTGGTCGCCATGATCGTCATGTTCAGGATGTTCGTATCGAGCGGAAGAGTCGCCATCTGAACCACCGCGTTCGCGACATGCGTGACGTCCATCCGTGCTTCGGGCGCCGTGCGTCCGTCCGCCTGCAGCACGCCTTCCGTCATCCGGTCCGTCAGCGACGTCGCCGCGTTGCCGATGTCGATCTGGCTGCAGGCGATGTTGTACGCACGGCCGTCGAGCGCGAGCGACTTGGTGATGCCGGCCACCGCATGCTTGGTGGCCGTGTACGCGATCGTGTTCGGGCGCGGCGTATAGGCGGAGATCGAGCCGTTGTTGATGATCCGGCCACCCTGCGGCGTTTGCGCCTTCATCACGCGCCATGCCGCCCGCGCGCACAGAAAGACGCCCGTCAGGTTCGTCGCGACGACGTCGTTCCACACGCCGACGTCGTATTCGTCGAGCGGCACGGCCGGCGCGTTGCGGCCCGCGTTGTTGAAGAGGACGTCCAGCCGCCCGAACCGCTGCGCGATCTGCGCGAACGCATGCTCGACCGACGCTTCGTCGGTGACGTCGGCCGGAAACGTGTGCGCGTCGCCGTGGGCGGCGACGATCGCCTCTTTCGTTTCACGCAACGATGCTTCCTTGCGTCCGATCAGCGCGACGGCAAATCCGGCGTTGGCGAGCGCGATCGCCGCGGCACGACCGATGCCGGAGCCGGCGCCCGTGACGGCGGCGAACTGCTTCGAGACAGACATGGCTTGATTCCCTGCGGGTTGGGATGAGGAAAGAGGCGGCGGGTGCGCGGTGGATTCGCCGTGCGCCGGTTGAAGCGACATCGTACCGCGGCGGACCACGGGTCTCGCCGCGCGCGCCGCTATTTCCCGCGCGCCGGCGTGGCTTTCCGGCCGCGCTTGTGCGGGCCGGTCGGCCTGTATGGCCATCACGCGTAGTCGGCCCCCCGTCGCGCATCGCGCCTGGATCGGCTCGATGTCGCGAAACGGTGACCGAGGCGCGTGATCCGGTGCGAGCGCCGATACGCGCAGTGTGCCGCGGCGAAGCGGAGCCCGACGCGTCGTCCGGTCTCGTTACTTCACGCACTCCAGTGCGTACTTCAACCCCTGTCCGAGCAGCCCGCGCCATACTTCCCACGTATGCCCGCCGTCGACGACGCGCAGCTCGGCCGGGTTCTGCGCGCGGCGCAGTTGCGTGTACAGCACGCTCGATTCGGCCTGGATCGTCAGGTCGTCGTCACCGGCCGCGATGAACATCGGCACGCGCCAGTTGCGCGCGAAATAGCCGCGCATCAGTGCCGGGTAGTTCAGTTCGTGCCACACGCGCGGATCGAACTGCCGGTCGCCGAACACGCCGACATAGCGCGCGGCGGAATTGAGCGGCGGCTCGTTCGCGTAGATCGCGGGGCTCAGCAGCATCGCACCGCAGAACAGGCCCGGTTCGAGCAGCGAGAATCGCAGCGCGCCGAAGCCGCCCATCGACACGCCGCCGATCGCGCGGCCCGCGCGCTGGTTCGACACCGCGAAGTGCGCTTCGACTTCCGGCAGCAGGTCGTTCAGGAACGCGCTCTGCATCTTCTCCTTGCGATCGACGTACCAGTCGGTGCCGCCTTGCGGCATCACGATCACGACGGGCGGAATCTCGCGGCGCTCGATCAGCGTGTCGGCGGTGGCCTGCAGCCGGCCCTGCGTGATCCAGTCGTTCGCGTTGCCGGCATTGCCGTGCAGCAGGTACAGCACCGGATAGCGCGCGCCTTCCGGGTTGTAGCCGGGCGGCAGGTAGACCGTGTACGACCAGTCGCGCTTCAGGGATGCCGATCGAAACGCGCGCAGCACGACGCTGCTGCCCGGGTTGACCGGCGGCTCCTGGGCGGCCGGCGCGACCGTTGCGGGCGGGACGATCGCGGCAGCGGGCACGGGCGACACCGGCGAGACAGCGGGCCCGCCCGGCGTGGCGTGGGCAGCGGCGATGGAGCCGGCGATCAGGGCGGCGGCGAACGGAAGGACGAGTCGGCGCATGGCGAAGCGTTTCAGGAGAGGCGCCCGCTATCGTAGCAGTGGCGCATGACGGCGCGGCGCATCATCGCCGCGAACGGAACGGGAGCGACAGCCGCGACACCAGCGGCGCATGGAGCTTCGCGACGAGATACAGCAGGCCCATCGCGACGACGTCGGCGGCCAGGCCGAGCGGCACGTTCAGATAGCCTTCGGTCGCCTGGTAAAGCAGCGAGTCGACCGCGAGCGAGATGGCGGTGCCGGCGACGAAGCACAGCAGCCCCTGGCGGCCGATCGTGCCGATCCACGGGATCGCGTGCGCGACCTTCTTCATCCACCCGAGGTGCACGAGCTTGGCCGCGAGCCACGCGATCGCGAGGAAGTTCGCGAGCCGCAGCGCGCCGAGGTTCTGCTTGATCGACGGATCGGTCGGGAACGGCTCGATGCGCAGCCGGTAGTACGCGCCGGCCGCGACGATCGCGAGCGACACGGCCGTCAGCAGCCAGCCCTGCGGCTTCGGCGCGAGCGTCTGGTAGACGGGCTGGCAGCGTGCGATCACGCCGAGCACGAACAGGAATTGCCACGCGAACGGGTTGAAGTCCCACGGCGCGCCTTCGACGGTCGGCAGGAAGCGCGCGATGTGCGGCGCCGCGTACCAGAGCGAGCCGCTGAACGCGAGCATCAGCCACGGCTGCGTGCGTGCGAGCGGCAGCGCGAGCGGGACCAGCAGCGCGAAGAACGCATACATCGGCAGCACCGACGCGAGATACGGCTGGCGGCGGAACAGCAGGATGTCGCGCAGCGCGGCGAGCGGCTTCTGGAGCAGGCCGTCGAGATCGTTGGTCGGCAGGTTCGGGCCGTCGATCGAGAACGCGTTCAGCACGGCGGTGATCAGCAGCATCAGGCCGGCCGTCACGAGGAACGCCCGATAGATCTCGAACGCGCGGCGGATGAAACGCTGGCGCGCGGCGGCCTCGTCGTGGCGCTCGGCGAGCGAGTTGTACGCGATGGCGGTCGCGAAGCCGCCGAGGAACACGAACACCTCGGCCGCATCGCACAGCGCGTACGCATGCAGCGTCACGCGCGACAGGATGCTGCCGCCGATATGGTCGACGACGATCACCAGCAGCACGAGGCCGCGGAAGAAATCGAGCTCGGCGTAGCGGCCGGCCCGGGCGGCGGCGGTCATCGGGCTGCCTCCCGGCGCGCGCCGCGTGCGCGGCCGGCACCCGCCGCGCATGAATCGGGGTGAAGCATGACTTCGTGAAGAAATGACGAACGGATGCGCATTGTGCCACCGATGCGACGCGGCTCGGGTTTACGCGGATGGCGGGCCGGCCAGTCGTTGCCGACAAGCCTGATGAGGCACTCGGACGAACGGGGCAGTTGGACCAGCGCAACGCTTTGCGCACCGCGCCCACGCCCCGATAGACGGGCGGTTTGCGACGTGACACCATTTTGTCCTCGCGGCCGCACACCGCGCAGTCCGCCCTGCGGGCCACCCCTAAAAAAACAGACCAAACAATCGCCGGGCGAACGGCTGCCCGGCACCCGGCTCCGGAGAACCGTCATGAAGAAGAACGTCATTTTTGCCGCCGCGCTGGCCGCTTTTGCCGCGCCGGCCTTCGCGCAGGACAGCGTGACGTTGTACGGCCTCATCGACGAGGGCTTCAACTACACGAACAACGTGAACGTGAATGGGGTCGGGAAAGCGAATTACCAGCTCGCGAGCGGCTATGCGCAGGGCAGCCGCTGGGGCCTGAAGGGCAGCGAGGACCTGGGCGGCGGGCTGAAGGCGATCTTCACGCTGGAAAACGGCTTCGACGTGAACAACGGCCGGCTCAACCAGGGCGGCCGGATGTTCGGCCGCCAGGCGTTCGTCGGACTGAGCGCGTCGCGCTTCGGCACGCTGACCTTCGGCCGCCAGTACGATTCCGTCGTCGACTATCTCGCACCGCTGACCGCGAACGGCAACTGGGGCGGCACGCTGTTCTCGCACCCGTTCGACAACGACAACACGGACAACTCGTTCCGCGTCAACAACACGGTCAAGTACGCGAGCCCCGACTGGAACGGGCTGTCGTTCGGCGGCACCTACAGCTTCAGCAACAGCACCGGTTTCTCGACCAACCGCCAGTACAGCATCGGCGCGCAGTATTCGCTCGCCGGGCTGCAGGTCGCGGCTGCGTATCTGCAGGCGAACAGCCCGGGTGTCGGCAGCGCGGGCGCGATCGCGGCCGACGATGCGAATTTCATCGCCGACCGCCTGCGCATCTTCGGCGGCGGCGTGAACTACTCGTTCGGCCCGGCGACGGTCGGCTTCGTCTATACGAAGACGGACGTGAAGAACCCCGTGTCGACCGTCTACCTGCCAGCGTCGACGTTCTCGGGCCTCGGGCTGACTGCAACCAAGTTCCAGAACTTCGAGATCAATGGCAAGTACCAGCTCACGCCCGATTTCTATCTCGGCGCGCAGTACGTATTCACGGACGGCAAGTTCGACGCCGCGGCCGGTTCGTTCAAGCCGAAATACCACACCGTCGGGCTGATGGCCGACTACAGCCTGTCCAAGCGCACCGACGTCTATCTGCAGGGCGCCTGGCAGAAGGTCGCCGGCGACAAGACGGGCACCGCGGCCGACGGCGGCTACGTGGTCGGGACGGACGGTCCGTCGTCGTCGGCGAACCAGTTCGCGGTGCGCGCCGCGATCCGCCACAAGTTCTGATGGGCTGACCGGCCGGCGTCCGGGGCGGGTTGCCCCGGCGCCGGCTGTCGTCATTCCGCCCGGTGGGTGTCGTCGAGCGCGTGCGCGAGCCAGTCGACGACGATCCGCACGCGCGGCGCCAGATGCCGGCTGTTCGGAAACACGACCGACACCGGCAGCGGTGCGGCATGCCATTCCGGCAGCACCTCGACCAGCGAGCCGTCCTCGAGCACCGGTGCGAGCCCGTCGCGCGGCGCCTGGATCAGCCCGAGGCCCGCGATGCAGCACGCGAGATACGCGTGCGAGCCGTTCACCGCGACCACGCTGCGCATCTTCACGGTTTGCAGCGCGCCCGAATCCATGTCCACATATTCCCAGTCCAGCTCGCGGCCCGTGCGACTCGAGAAATAGCCGACCGCGACGTGGTCGGGCAAATCATCCGGCGAGCGCGGCGTGCCGTATCGCACCAGATACGCGGGCGACGCTCAGGACGCACTGCGATTCTCTATTTCGCAACTAACGGTCAATGATCCCGTCGACATCGAAACGGCGGTTCCCGCCGGGGCGGCTGCCGGCGAGCGTGATCCGGCCACCCGGATGGCGCGCCTCGACAGCCAGCATGGACGGGACCGGCGCACGGGGCCTGAACTGAGAGCATGGTGGAGCGATGAGGTGACGGGCCCGCCGGACGAGCCCGAGCCAGCCTCAGGCAAAACCAGATGGCGGGCGGCGTGACGGTGGTTCACCATCGGCGCCGTCATCACCGGACGGAACGCCTTCCATGCAAGTTCATACGCTGACGATCATCGTGCTGGTCTTTCTGCTGGCCGGGGCGGTCAAGGGCATGATCGGCCTCGGGCTGCCGACGATCTCGATGGGGCTGCTGACGCTCGCGATGCCGCCGTCGGCCGCGGCGAGCCTGCTGCTCGTGCCGTCGTTCATCACCAATGTGTGGCAGTTGTGGCTCGGCCCGTCGTTCGGGCCGTTGCTGCGGCGCTTGTGGCCGCTGCTCGCCGGGCTGGCGATCGGCACGCTGACGGGCGGGCTGCCGGCGCTCGCGGCCGGCAGCGCGTGGACCCACGCGGCACTCGGCATCGTGCTGGTCGCATACGGCTGCTGGGGGCTCGCCGCCGCGCGGCTGCCCGCGCCGGGCCGTCACGAAACGTGGCTGTCGGCCGCGGTCGGCTACCTGACGGGCGTCGTGACGGCCGCGACCGGCGTGTTCGTCGTGCCGGCCGTGCCGTACCTGCAGGCGCTGCGCCTGTCGAAGGACGACCTGATCCAGGCGCTCGGGCTGTCGTTTACCGCGTCGACGATCGCGCTCGGCCTGCAGTTGCACGTGACGGGCGCGCTGCAGACGGTTGATCTCGGCGTATCCGCGCTGGCGCTCGTGCCGGCGCTCGCCGGGATGATCGGCGGGCAATACGCGCGGCGCGTGATGAGCGAGAAGGCGTTCAAGCGCTGCTTCTTCGTCGGGATGATCGCGCTCGGCGCCTACATGGCCGTGACGGGACTGCGGTGAGTGCCGTGACGGCCGGCGTCGTTACAGCTGTGCCTCGATCGCGGCCTTGTCGATCACCGACCAGACCTGGCGGATCCTGCCGTCGTGAAATTCGTAGAACACGTTCTCGGCGAACGTGACGCGCGTGCCGTCCACGGCGAGTCCCATGAACGTCCCTTTCGGCGCACAGGCGAAGCGCAGCCGGCATGCGATGCTCGGCGGTTCGCAGACGAGCAGCCGGATTTCGAAATGGAGGTCCGGAATGTCGCGAAAATCCTGCTCCAGCATCGCGCGGTAACCGGCGAGGCCGAGCGGCCGGTCGTTATGGATCACGTTGTCGGCGACGTACTGGCCGAGCGCCGGCCAGTCCTGCCGGTTCAGGCAGTCGATATAGGCGCGGTAGTGCGTGGCAAGGTCGGGTTCGGTCATGGCGGCGGTTTCTCCTCGTGTATCGCCCCGGCGGTTGCGGGGGCACGCGGCGTTCAGTGCGGCGGCATGTCGCCCGACAGGTACGACACGAATGCCTGCGTGTACTTCGGCAGCGCATCGAACGATCGCGCGCAGAGCGTCAGCTTGCGGTGACTCCACGCGTCGGACAGCTCGACGAGCCGCACGTCCATCGTCTGCATCGCGCGTTCGGCCGCATGGCGCGACACGATGCCGATCCCCACGCCGCTTTCGATCACGCGGCAGATCGCATCGAAACTCTTCAGCTGCACACGGTAGCGGATCCGCTTGCCGAGCGCACGCGCCTGGTCCGCGAGATGGACCTGCAGTGCGCTGCCGTCGGTCAGCCCGATGAAGTCCGCGTCGGCGATCTCGTCGAACGCGACCTTGTCGCGCGCGGCGAGCGGATGCCCGGCCGGCACGACCGCGATCAGCCAGTCCTCGCGGAACGGCTTCTGCTCGAGCCCGCCGAGCCCGACCGAATCGGCGACGATGCCGACCTCGGCCGTCTTGTTGCGGATCGCATGCACGATTTCCTGGCTCGAGCGTTCCTCGACGCTGATCGACAGTTTCGGATGATGCGGCAGATACGCGGCAAGCGCGTCGGGCAGGTATTCGCTCAGCGACGCCGTGTTGCACAGCAGCCGGACGTGTCCGCGCAGCCCCTGGCCGTATTGCTGCAGTTCGCCGCGCATGTGGTCGATCTGCTGGAGCACCGTGCGTGCGTGGTGCTCGAGCGCGCGGCCCGCGTCGGTCACCTGCGCGCCCGACTTGGTCCGGTGCAGCAGCGGCACGCCGAGCTCGTCCTCCATCCCGCGGATGCGCTCGCTCGCGGCCTGCAGCGTGATGTGGGTTCGCTCGGCGCCGCCGGTGATCGTACCGGCCTCGCAGATGTTCAGGAAGAGCCGCAGGTCGGTCAGGTCGAAGCGCATGGTGGGTGGGGGCGTGGAAGATTTGGTATGGCCGATAAGTTAGCAGGAACCGCCGCGCCGGTCTCAGGCTGGGCCTGAGACCCCGTTCGCCGGTTCCGCATTTTCGGGGCGGGATCGATGCCGGATCATGGCCGCATATCAACCGGGGGAGACTGTCATGCGGGTCGATTCGTCGTGGGGTGTGTCGTTCAGGATCGCGCTGCACGTGCTGTTCCTGTGCATCGGCGTCGCGTGGGCCTGCGCGGAGCTGGTCGACTGGCTGCGTTGAGCGGGCGGCCGGCGCGGCCAGTCGTGCGGTGAAAGCAATTCGAAATAATGGCGTGTCACGGAATTTTTTCCGCACCGCCCGCCAGATACCGTCAAGTTTTTCCGAATTCGACCGTATTACCGGTAACAAGCGTCTGCCGGCGCCCGGCTCGTGATCGTTTGTCATCATTGTTTGCATCCGGTTACACGTCGGCCGTCCCGTTTTTGAGATGCTTGAAAGATTGTCAAACCGGAGTCGATCGTCCATGAAACTGCGCGAGATTTGCCGCAAGTCGGCGTGGCTGTCCGGCCTGGCCGCCGTGCTCGTCATGGCCGGTTGTGCCGGCACGCAGTCCGTTCCGCCGAGCGACACGCTGGCGGGGGCGCCGTCGGGCCAGCCCGCCGCCGTGCCGGCGGCCACGCCCGTGGTGCCGCCGGCGCCCATTCTCGTCGCGCAGAAGTACGTGGTGAAACGCGGCGACACGCTGTCGGGCATCGCGTCCGCGAACGACTGCAGCGTCGCCGACCTGCGTACGTGGAACAGGCTCGACGCGCGCGGCAAGCTCCGCATGGGGCAGGTGCTGCGCATCGTCCGGCAGCAGCCGTTGCCGGCGCCGGGCACGAGCGGCAACCCACCGGCGGCCGCGCCGGTCGCCGCGAGCAGTGCGGCGGGCGCCGCGCAGGCGAGTGCGTCGACGGCGAACGACCGGCAGGTCGTGAAGGAAACCAGGCGGCATGCGGGCGCGGTGGCGCTCTCGTGGCCCGCGCACGGCAAGATCGTCGACGCGTTCCGGCCCGGGCAGAACCGCGGTATCCAGATCGCCGGCCGGCCGGGCGATCCGGTTCGCGCGGCGGCCGACGGCCGCGTGATGTACGCGGGCACCGGCCTGAACGATTACGGCACCTTGATCATCGTCCAGCACAACGCGGATTTCCTCACGGCCTATGCGCACAACCGCAAGCTGCTCGTGAAGACCGGCGACATCGTGCGCCAGGGCGACGAGATCGCGGAGATGGGCGACCTCGACAACTCGCGTGTCGCGCTGCTGTTCGAAGTGCGGCGCGACGGCAAGCCCGTCAATCCGATGCCGTACCTGCCTTCGTCGCAAGGCTGACACGGGCCGCGCCGCTGGAACGCGGCCGCGGTCGCTGCTACGCTAGGGTCTGTTCATGCGAGTCCCGCCGCATGCGGGGCCGACGGACGTCTTCGGGGATGCGCGGCGTATGCCGTCGCGAGCCGGCCGTCGGCGTGAACGCGCGCGCATCGTCGATGTGCGCGTGCGTTGCTCGCGCCACCGTTTCCGACAGAACGCCCTTCATCCATGGAACATTCTCCGACACGCCGCTCGCTGTTGCTCGCCGCCCTTGCCGCGCCGTTCGTCGCCGCGTGCTCGTCGGCGCCCGTCGCCGACCAGACACGCGCCCGTGCCGCCCAGGCCGAACTCGCCGCGCTCGAAAAGGCATCGAACGGCCGGCTCGGTGTCGCCGCACTCGATACGTCGAACGGCACGCGCATCGCGCATCACGCGCGCGAGCGCTTCCCGCTGTGCGGCACTTATGCGGTCGTTGCCGCGGCCGCGATCCTCGCGCGCGGTTCGCTCGACGAATCGCTGCTGCCGCGCCGCATCCTGTATCGCCGCTATGAGGTCGTGGCCGGCTCGCCGGTGACGGAAAGCCATGTCGACACGGGGATGACGATCGCGCAGCTCTGCACGGCGATGCTGCAGTCGGGCGACAAGGGCGCGGGGAACCTGCTGATGGGCGTGCTCGGCGGTCCGCAGGCCGTCACGTCGTTCGCGCACGAAAGCGGTGACACGGCGTTCCGGCTGGACCGCTGGGAACCCGAGCTGAACCAGGCCGCGCCCGGCGACGAACGCGATACGTCGACGCCGGTCGCGATGGCCGACATGGTGCAGCGGCTGCTGCTCGGCGATACGCTGCGCGAACCGCAGCGTGCGCAGCTCACCGAATGGATGACCGGCGGCGCGCGCGGCGCGACCGGGATCGCGGCCGGCGTGCCGCCCGGCTGGCGCATCGCGGACAAAGCCGGCACCGGCGGCTACGGCACGACGACCGACGTTGCGGTGCTGTGGCCGCCGGCGCGCGCGCCGATCGTGCTGGCCGTGTCGTTTACGCAGCCGCGTGCGGATGCGGCGGCACGCGAGGACGTCGTCGCATCGGCGGCGCGCATCGCGACGAGCGCATTTGCCGCATCGGCCTGAGCGTCCGCCGCACCTCGCGTAAAGCCGGCGTTTGGCTTATCGTGTCGGTCAGCGCGCGCCGGTGTCGGCGCACGTTCTTGCCGCGCCGTCGTTCGGCGCGGTCGAACCGTTTACCCGCTTCGTCATGCGCCGACTTCCGCCCCTGCACGCGCTGCAGATCTTCTCGACGGTGGCCCGCCACCGCAGCTTCACGCGCGCGGCCGAGCAGCTGTGCCTCACGCAGGGCGCGGTGAGCCGGCAGATCCAGACGCTCGAGGCGCATTACGGTTTTCCGTTGTTCAAGCGGCACGCGAAGGGCCTCACGCTGACGGCGGAAGGCGAGCAATTGCTGCCGGTGGTCGACGAGAGCTTCGCGCGGATCGAGGACATCTCGATGAAGCTCACGCGGCAGCGCACCGATCTCGCGCTGAAGGTGCCGACTTGCGTGATGCGCTGGATGCTGCCGCGCATCATGCGCTTCCAGGGCGAGCATCCCGATCTCCATGTGCAGATCACGACCGCGTGGCAGCACGTCGTCGATTTCTCGAGCGAACCGTTCGATGCGGCGATCGTCTACGGCACGTCGCCGGGCGCGGGCGTGTTCGCGCTGCCGCTGTTCGACGAGCGGCTGACGCCGGTGTGCGCACCCGAGTTGCGGCATACGGTGCCGCTCGATGCGGTCGGCGATCTCGCGCGCCATACGCTGCTGCATCCGACGCGCGACCATCGCGACTGGCGCGCGTGGCTCGATCACGCGGGCGAGCGTGCCGTCGACGCGGAGCGCGGGCCGACCTTCGACACGCTCGATCTCGCGACGAATGCGGCGATGCAGGGCTTCGGCGTCGCGATCGGCGACGTGACGCTCGTCGACGACGACGTCAGTGCGCGCCGGCTCGAACGGCCGTTCGACATCGTGCTCGAGACCGGCGCCCGCTATTTCTTCGTCTATCCCGAGAACATCGGCAGCCAGCAGAAGATCCGCGCGTTCAGCGACTGGATCGCCAGCCATCGCGACTGACGCGCGAGGCCGGCGGCGTGCCTTACTGGTACGTCACGACGGCGATCATCGGCGCATGTGCGTTGCCCGGACGGTCAGGTAAAACGATTGCGCGCGACGCTTGCGTAAAGGTCGTGGTCTGGAGCGTGCGCAGGCTGGCCGCGTCGACGAACGCGACTTGCCCGCTCGCCGGGCGCGGGCAGTCGGGGCGCACGCGCGCATGCACGGCGTCGGCCGTGTCGAGCGCGAACGAGCACGGCGGCTCGACGATCATGCCGGTGAAGTGGATGATGCCGGACGTGCCGGCGGCAAATGAAGAGGACGAGGCCAGAAGCGAGGCAGCCAGGGCAAACGAGGTGGCAAACAGGCGATGCTTCATGACAGGCTCCAGAGAGGAAGCGCGTCGCAGCGAGGCCGCTCGAATGGCAGTCCGTCAACGCTGCGGTGCTGTATGCGTAAACGGCAAATCCATCGAGTCCCTTGAATGGAAAATCGTAAATATTGGATATAAGCAAATAGCGCGGCCTTTCCAGAATCAATTTAGGCCGGATTTGCGAGATAGCAAGTCAGGGTAATGCCGGTGTGGCAGGTGCAACGGACATGCAGTCGTCCGGCACGGCTCGTTCAGAATGTCGTTGTGAAGTCAACGAATTGACGAGTCGCTGCAGCGGTGCGCAGGTGAATGACGGTGCACAAAAGAAAACGGCCGCTCGTGCGACGAGCGGCCGTTTGCCGTGGAGCGGTGTGACGGCGGATCAACCCGCGCGCTTGCGCACCGCGCCGACGATCACGAGCAGCACGATCGCGCCGATGATCGACGCGATCCAGCCCGCGCCCTGGCCCGGTGCATACCAGCCGGCCGCACGGCCGACATAGCCTGCGACGAGCGAGCCGACGACGCCGAGTACGACGGTCATCAGGATGCCCATCTTGTCGTCGCCGGGCTTGAGCGCACGGGCGAGGAGGCCGACGATGAGCCCGACGACCAGGGTTTCGATGAATTGCAGCATGAACGCCTCCCTATTGCTGTTGAGCTGTTGACGAAAGGAGATGGACTCGCGCGACGCGCCGGGGTTCCCTGCGGCGGCGAACCGGCGCGCGGCGTGCCGAGTATCGCACGCCGCCACGTCACGCCAGTGTCAGGTCGCGCCGAGGCGCGCGCCGACGTCATTCATTGGTAGTCGAGCAGGACCTGCGCCGCGGCGTGAACCGAACCGCCGCCGACCTTCGCGCCCGTTTGAAGGTAGGACGCGCGGAGCTGGATCGACGGCGATCCGCCGGTGGCCCGGTTGTAGCCCGTCACGGTGTGCGACTGCCGCAGCGGCAGCGGCTGGCCGGTCGCGGGGTCGGCGATCTGGATGCCGATGCCGGTGGCCGAAGCATCCGGGCGCAACTGCATCCCGCCGGGCGTGCCGGTGACCACGTCGTCCAGCGGGGCCAACTGATAGCCGATCCGGTTGTAGCCGGCCGGGCAGTTTTTCAACTGCACCCGGAAATCCGTCGCGCCGGCGGTCGAGCCGACGCCGTTGAACACATGGTGCTGCACCGGCGGCAGCGTGACGGTCTGGTCGGAAATCGAGCAGGTTCCGTTGATGAAGCTGACCTTCGCGGCGAGGTAGACCATGGACGAGTCGCCGAAAAGGCCGGACTTGAAACGGATCGTGTAATAGGCGCTGAGCGAGCCGGAATTGAGCGACCCGTCCTGCGGCTGCCGGCTATCGCGAAACAGCATGATTTCGACCGAGTTGCGCAGTGTCGTCTTCGTCGACGAGACGGCGACGTTGCCGTCGATGATCATGCGCGTCGACAGGCCGGACACGTTGGTTTCGAGGTCGGGGCCGTCGGAGGGCGAAAAACTGCCCTTCGGGTACATCGAGATGCTCGTGATCTGGCAGGTGCTCGCGCCGCAAACGTCCTGCGGTGTGAAGTAATAGCGCCCGACGACCACGCCCGGCGTGGCGTTTCCGGGGCTGGTAATGGTTGCCTGCCCGAACGCATAGAGGGCGGAGCCGGCGGTCGCATCGGTCGCGAACGCGACGCAGGCGAGCAGAACCCCCGAGGCAGCCGCGATCATGCGGGCGCAGTGTCGGGCAATGCCGCCGCGTGCGTGGTATGTCAGACCTGCCAGGCTCGTCATTCGGGTCGATGCGGACGATGAATTGAAATTGAACATTTGGATTCCTTATTGAGTGCCGGCGGTCGTCGAGTCGGGCTGGCAGCGGCTCTGGATGGTCTGAATGCCCGACGATTGCCTGCGACGTTCCGCGACGGGCAGCTCGTATGCGATTCGACAGACCGAACGGAGGTCGGCACCCCATTGAACCGTCAGCGAACCGCGGTCGGCGAGCCCGCGCGCGAAGATCTTGCTCGCCTGGCCGACGACGCCGACTTCCTTGCCGGTCTCGTCATGCACGGTGGCGCCGAACGGCAGCGGCGTGCCGTCTGCCTGGCGCGCCTGGACGAGCGCCGCGCGGCCGGTGTCGGTCGCGAACCGGATGAGCGGCACCGAACCGGCGCGCGGTGCGACCTGCCGGCTGGTTTCCTTCAGTTCGACGTCCATCGAGATGCCCTTCGGATCGAGCGCGATCGTATTGAGGCTGTAAGGCGCCAGGTACGGCACGACCGCGTAGCCGTTGCCGTCGACCTTGACGCCCGCCGCGTTCGTGATGCGCGCGCCAGCCGCGCCCGGCGCCTCGACGATCGCGAACGTCTCGGATACCGGCTGCGAGAACGTGATGCCGCCGCGGTGCGCGACCAGCGCGCCGCGCACACCGAGCGAGCCTTGCTGGAAGTCCGTGCTCGCGCCCGCGCTGGCGCTGACTTCCGCCAGGCGCGTGCGGTACGTGACGTTGGCGCTGCCGTCCGTGACCGCGTTCGGTCCGGACGCGTGGTTCGCGCTCACGCTGTACGACAGCGCGTGGTCGTCGCCCAGCGATCCGGACAGCGTCGACTGCACGCGGGTGCGGCCAAGCGTGTCGCGCGACACGTTGCCCGAGACGGTCATCGGGCGCTCGCGGCCGAACGGGATCGTGACGCTGGCGTAATAGAGCGTGCTCATGTCACCGCCGGCATTGCGCTGCCGCGTGGCCGTCAGGCTGTAGGACACGTTGCGGAACTGGTTCGTATAACCGACCGAGTAGTTGATGTCAGAGCCGGGGCGGTTCCAGTAGTTGACGGCCGATGCCGTGGCATTGATGCGCCCGCCGGTCGCGCCGAGGCGCTGCGTGAGCGCCAGCGACGCGCGATGGCGCTGACGCCAGACCGCGTGGGTCGAGCGGCCGTTGCGCGCGGCGTCGCGTGCCTGCATCGCGTCGTCGAGGCCGAAATAGCCGTCCGTCGAATAACGATACGCGGCGAGTGCGATGTCGGTGCCGGTCGCATCGACCGACTTCGCATAGCTGACGCGCACGCTCGAACCGCTGTAGCGCTTCGCGCCCGGGATCGCGGTCAGCGCATGCGTGACGTCCGCGCCGAACGCGCCGAACGACGTGTTGAACGCGCCGCCCAGCATCGCCGACACGTAGCCGCCGGCGAGCGTGACACCGCCATAGCCCGTCAGCAGGTTGGTCAGGCCGCGCTGGTAGGTGGCCTGCGTGAACAGCGGCTGGCTCGAGCCGTGAGGATTGCGCAGCGTGCCCGCGACGAAGCTGTAGCGGCCGATGCCGGGCCGCAGCGACATCGGCACGGCGGCGTAGGGCACGGAGAACGTGTGCACGGAGCCGTCGGCTTCGGTCACCGACACCTGCAGGTCGCCGCCATATCCGGTCGGGTACAGGTCGTCGATTTCGAAATTGCCGGGCGCGACCGTCGTCTCGTAGATCGTGACGTCGTTCTGGCGGATCGTCACCTTCGCATTGCTGTTCGCGATGCCGCGCACCACCGGCGCGTAACCGCGCAGCGAGTCGGGCAGCATCCGGTCGTCCGTCGACAGGCGCACGCCGCGGAACTGCGTCGAGTCGAACAATTCGCCCGACGTGTAGCTTTCGCCGATGACGAGTTGCGACGACAGCGACGGCAGGTCGCGCTGCAGATAGGTCGCGAGGCCCTGGTACCGGCTCTCGCCGCGCGACGACCAGGAATAGGACCCTTCATGGCGAAAGCGCCAGGTGCCGATATTCACGCCGCCGTTCAGGCCGAGATAGCCTTGCGTCTGCGCGGTGTGGCCGCTGGCCTTCGACGTGTAGAGATTGAAGTTGTAGCCGAGCAGACCGACGGTTTCGCCGGAGGTCCATTGATCGGGGCTCACGTAGCCGCGTGCCTTGCGCGCGAGCGACGCCTGCGGGATCGACAACCTCAGCGTCTGTCGCGTGAAGTCGAATGCCGCACTGGCGCCCGGGACGACTTCGTCGAGTCGCAGGCATGCGTCGTCGCCGTCCAGTCGTGCGACGACGTCCGGCGCGAGCTTGCCGAAATCGACGCCGACGCGCTCGAGCAGCGTGCGGTCGAAGCACGGACGCGCGTCGCCCGAATCCGGCGCGGCCACGAAGCGCACGTCGTAGCGGCCGATCCAGTCAGGGCCGACATGCACGTCGGCGGTGTACACGCCCGGGGCCGTCACGTTGCGCCGGGCGAAGCGCGACACGTCGAAATCCCTGCCCAGGCGATTCTGCATGAACGCGCCGTCGAACTCGACTTGCGCGAGCGAGCCGTCGGCTGCAGCCGGTGTCGTCGCGCGGCCATCGGCGGACCACGCGGCCACGCAGGCCGCCACCAGCAGATGGATCGGCTTGACGCGCGGCAGGTCGGCCGCGCCGCGGTGCGGCAGTCGAGTCGGGGTCATGCGCAATACTCCAGAAAGTTTCGGGGCGAGCGGGCGCGTTGGGCCGGCGCAGGCGTGCGGACGCGCGCTGCGTTGCGGCGGTGAGTGGCAATTCCGGGGTGTCCGTGCGGGCTGGCCGGGACGGCCGAAGTGGCGTCGGACGAAAGAGGCGGCGCGCACGGCGCGCGCCGTGGAGACGCGCCGCGGGCCTGGGTCGCGTTACGGTTCGACGCTGACCGGACGTTCGATGTCGGTCGCACGCCCCCAGTCGTTGATGCTGCCGAATTCGACGGTTGCACCCGCGGCGGGCGCGCCGGCGAGATCCTTGATCGGGAACCGTTGCGTGCCGCGCGGCAGCACGTAACCCATGCCGGCGTCATGCTTGCGGCCGGCCGACTTCAGCAGCACGTTGCCGAAATTGACGATGAACGGCGTCGGATTGCTGGCCTCGAGCGCGTAGCCGCCGTCGACGCGAACCACGCGCCAGTCGAGCTGCATGGGCGCGTCGTCGACATTGCCGGCCAGCCCGGCGGGGCGATACATGATCTTGATGCGCGAGCGGAACGCCAGCTGGATGCGGTTGCGGTCTTCTGTCGCGGCCGCCTTCGGCGGCACTTCGAGGACGTTCAGCCAGAACAGCGATTCGCGGTCGGCAGGAAGCGGTTCGCCGGTATGCACGAGCCGCAGCGTCTGGCCGTTGCCGGCTTCCATGCGGAAGACCGACGGCGTCAGCGTGAACGGCACGTCGATGTTCTCGGGCAGCGCGCGGCTGTCGCCATCGTCGAGCCAGGCCTGCACCAGCGCCGGACGCTTGCTGTCGTTCGTGAGCTGGATCGTGACTTCGCGCTCGCTGGACGGGAAGATCACGCGCGTGCCGGCGATCACGACACTCGCGTCGGCCTGCGACGCGAATGCGGCGACGGCGAGGGTCAGCGTACGGAAGAGCTTCAACAGTTTCATGGGCGTTCGGACTCGGATCGTTGGGGCAGGGAGCGGGCGGATGCGGCGGTTTCCGCGCCGCACGGCGTGACACGTGGAGATCGCCGGGGCGGCGACCTCGATGCCTCGTCCTTACTGGTAGATCAGCGAGTATTCGACACGCGACTGGACGTCGCCGGCCTTCACGGCGCCCGAGGCGTAGTATTCGGCGAAGTAGTTCAGCTTCGCCTTGCCGTCGTCGTCGATGGCGACCATCTCGGTGTTCGCACCGGTTTGCGCGCCGACCGGAATCAGCTTCTGCTGCGAATCCAGCACGTTGATCTGGACGCCTTCGGCGGCCTTGGTGCCCGTGTCGATCGTCAAGCGGCCGCTCGACTGATCGACGTTCGTGCCGTTCTCGAACATGACGCCGACCTTCACCGGATTGCCATCGCCGACCGCGCAGCCCGTGAGCGCCAGCGAGAACGCGCTGCGACCGGCGACGGAGCCGACATCGGCGAGCGCGGTGGTGCTGACCGGCGGCAGCGGGACGATGAGATCCGATCCGCCGTCGACGCTGCACGTCGACGCGATGACGTTGCCGCGGAATTCGACGGTGCCGTCCGCCGCGTAGGCCGCGGACGAAACGGCTGCACTCGCGGCGACGAGCAGGAAGGGAATTGCGCTGCGCTTGATGATGCTCATATTTAAATCTCCAGATAAACGTCGGTTTTAGAAAGCGCAAATTGAATTTAAATATTCGAATGGCGCGTTTCGGTTGAAATTATGGATGTCGCGTAATGAATTTGTAATGCGATGAGTACGAAGTGGTATTTGTTTCTAATAGGACAAGTACTAAATTGGATATTTGCCGGGATCGGCATTCAGGCGGGTAGCGGCGTGGGGGGCGGCAGATGAACGGCGAGCGCTCAGGCCCCACTATCGAGAATCGATCGGGGGCCGGGTATATCGGTCGCGCCATTCGAAGCGGACTGGAATTGAAATAACGGGCGGGTGGCGGGCGAGCACGTGCGGCGCGCCGTGCCGCGCAATCACGTCGTCCCAGGAAGGCTCGCGCGAGCGCGCGGCCTCAATATCATCCGCGCGGCGTGTCAGGCCGCCGGCGCGTCGATTGCCGGATCGAGGCGGCGATAGCCTTCGGTCGCGCGCAGCAGCGTGCGCGTGTAGTCGCGTGAGACCTGTCCGGCGCGCACGTCCTCGATCCGCAACTGCTCGACGATCTCGCCATGCTGCATCACCGCGACGCGCTGGCACAGGAAGCCGATCACCGCGAGGTTGTGGCTCACGAGGATCATCGTCAGGTTGCGCTCGCGATGCAGGCGGCGCAGCAGATTCAGGATTTCGGCCTGCACCGACACGTCGAGCGCGGAGGTCGGCTCGTCGAGCAGCAGCACGCGTGGCTCGACGATCAGCGCGCGCGCGATCGCGACACGCTGGCGCTGGCCGCCCGACAGCTGGTGCGGGTAGCGGAAGCGGAACGTCGGGCCGAGCCCGACCTCGGACAGCGCGCGGGCGATGCGCGCGTCGGCATCATCGATCCGGTGAATCGACAGCGGCTCGCGCAGCGTCTGGTCGACCGTGAAGCGCGGATGCAGCGATGCGTACGGATCCTGGAACACCATCTGCACATGGCGGCGGAATGCGCGGTCGGGCCTGCCGCCGACCGGCCGGCCGTCGATCGACAGGCTGCCGCCCGCGAGCGGCACGAGGCCGGTCAGCGCACGCAGCAGCGTCGACTTGCCGGAGCCCGATTCGCCGACGAGCCCGAACACCTCGCCGTCGCGCACCGCGAAGCTCGCATCACGTATGGCGTCGACATGGCCCGTGCGGGTCGGAAAACGGATCGAGGCGTGATCGACGTCGATCATCGTGCGGACTCCTGTTGTGCCAGCGGGGCGCTTGCCGGCGAGACAGCGTCGAGCCACGCCGGATCGCGCCGCAGCACCGGCAGTTCGTCGGGCGGGTTCGCGAGCGGCGGATTCGCCGCGAGCAGCCCGCGCGTGTACGGATGCGTGGCATTGCACAGGTCGCGCGCGGCGCAGGTCTCGACGACGCGGCCCGCGTACATCACCGCGACGCGATCGCAGAATGACATCACGAGCGGCAGGTCGTGGCTGATGAACATCAGCCCCGTGCCGTGCCGTGCGATCATCGCGTCGAGCACCGCGAGCACCTGCATCGATACCGCAACGTCGAGCGCGGAGGTCGGTTCGTCGGCGATCAGCAGGCGCGGGCCGGTCGACACCATCATCGCGATCATCACGCGCTGCCCCATGCCGCCCGACAACTCGTGCGGATACGCATCGGCGACGCGCGCCGGGTCGCGGATCTGCACGGCCGCGAGCGCATCGACGATCCGCTCGCGCAGCGCACGTCCGCGCAGCCCCGGCTCGTGCAGCCGGAATGCTTCAGCCATCTGCTTCGCGACCGTCATCACCGGGTTCAGCGAATATTTCGGATCCTGCAGGATCATCCCCATCTGGCTGCCGCACAGGCGCCGGCGTTCGCTCGCCGACATCGCGAGCAGGTCGTGGCCCGCGAAGCGCATCGTGCGGGCCGACACGCGTGCGGCTTCGGGCAGCAGGCCGAGCAGCGCGCGGCCCGTCAGCGATTTGCCCGAGCCCGATTCGCCGACGATGCCGAGCCGTTCGCCGGGCGCGAGCGTCAGCGACAGGTCGCGCACCGCGTCGGTCACGACGCCGTCGTGTCCGCGAAACCCGATCTTCAGGCCGTCGATCTCGCAGAGCGGCGCGGGTGCGTTGACGGATTTCAGTGGCATGTCACGCTCCATGACGCGGATCGAAGACGTCGCGCAGCCCGTCGCCGAGCAAGTTGAACGCGAGGCTCACGAGCAGGATCGCGATGCCGGGCAGCGTCGCGACCCACCACGCGTCGAGCAGCACGTTGCGGCCGGATGCCACCATGAAACCCCACTCGGGGCTCGGCGGCTGCGCGCCGAGGCCGAGAAAGCCGAGGCCCGCGACGGTGAGGATGATGCCAGCCATGTCGAGTGTCGCGCGCACGATCACCGAGGACATGCACAGCGGCATGATGTAGCGCAGCAGGATGCGTGGGCCGGACGCGCCTTGCAGCCGCGCGGCATGGATATAGTCGGCCTGCGCGATGCGGATCGTTTCGGCGCGTGCGAGCCGCGCATACGCGGGCCACGCGGTGATCGAGATCGCGACGACCGCGTTGATCACGCCGGGCCCGAGCGCGGCCGCGAACGCGAGCGCGAGCACGATCTTCGGGAACGCGAGCGCGATGTCGGTGATGCGCATCAGCACGCTGTCGACGAAGCCGCCGCAATAGCCGGCCGTCGTACCGATCAGTAGGCCGATCGGCACGACGATCACCACCACGAGCAGCGCGATGCCGAGCGTGAGGCGCGAGCCCTCGATCAGCCGCGAGAGGATGTCGCGGCCGAGCTGGTCGGTGCCGAGCCAGTGCGACGGCGAGCCGGGCGGCAGCAGGCGGTCGGACAGCACCTGGCGCAGCGGATCGTGCGGCATGATCAGCGGGCCGATGATCGCCACGACGATCAGCGCGACCAGGATCGCGAGCCCGAACAGGTTGAGCGGATTGGCGGCGAAGCGGCGCCAGCGGCGGTACGCAAGGCCGAACGCGGCCTGCGCGCGCGACGCGGGCGCATCGGAAAGCAGCCACGCGCGCAGCGTGAGACGCTCGGCATTCATGATCGGACGGCCTTCGGCATGGATGGGGAATGAAGCAGGATGGAAGCGGTCATGTCGTAGCGGCCCTCAGCGCGCACGCGGATCGAACACGCGGTACAGCGCGTCGGTCAGCAGGTTGACGGTGATGAACATCGCGCCGATCACGAGCGTCGCGCCGAGCACCGCGTTCATGTCGGCGTTCAGCAGCGCGCCCGTCAGGTACGAGCCGAGCCCCGGCCACGCGAACACGATCTCGGTCAGCACCGAGCCTTCGAGCAGGTTGCTGTAGGTCAGCGCGATCACGGTGAGCAGCGGCACCGCGATGTTGCCGAACGCATGCCGCCAGATCACGCGGCGCTCGGACAGGCCCTTCGCGCGCGCGGTGACGATGTATTCCTGGCTTAGCTGGTCGAGCATGAACGAGCGCGTCATCCGGCTCAGGTACGCGACCGAGTAGTAGCCGAGGATCGCGGCCGGCAGCGCGATGTGCGACACCGCGTTGCGGAACACGTCCCACTCGCCCGCGAGGGCCGAGTCGATCAGCAGGCTGCCCGTGCGCGGGTCGACCATCCCGTCGTACACGGGATCGAGCCGGCCGGGGCCGCCGACCCAGTGCAGCCGCGCGTAGAACAGCAGCAGCCCCATCAGCCCGAGCCAGAACACCGGCACCGAATTGCCGATCAGGCCGACGAAGCGCGCGATGTGATCGATCGGCCGGTTGTGCTTCACCGCGGCCGCGACGCCGAGCGGCACGCCGATCGCGATGCCGATCAGCGTTGCGATCGTCGCGAGTTCGAGCGTGGCGGGGAACACGCGCCTGATGTCGTCGAGCACGGGGTTCGACGTCAGCAGCGACATGCCGAGATTGCCGTGCAGCACATCGCGCGCGTAGATCAGGAACTGCGTGACGAGCGGCTTGTCGAGGCCCAGCGCGATGCGCTCGGCCGCGTACGCCTCGGCCGACGCGCGATCGCCGAGGATCGCGAGCACGGGATCGATCGGCACCTTGCGACCGATCACGAACGTCAGCGCGAGCAGCCCCGCGAACGTGACGGCGAGCGTGAGCGCCCAGCGCAGCACGCGCAGTGCCCAGCGTACGGCCGGGCGCCGCGCGGGCAGCGTGCGTAGCGCTTCGAGGGAGGAGGCGGGAGTCGACATGCGGCGAATCTTATTGCTTCTTCAGGTTACGGTACGACACGAGATCGTTGATCGGTCCGACTTCGAGCCCGCTCACGCCGGGCCGCGTCGCGACCTGCGCGACTTTCTCGAACGTGATCACGAACGGCGAACGCACGAGCATGTCCTTCTGCATCGCCTGGTACCGTTGCGCGCGTTGCGCGGCGGTCGGCTCCGCGAGCGCGGCGTCGGTTTCCTTCGTCAGTTGCGGAATGTCCCAGCTGTTGCGCCAGGCCAGCATTTTATAGCTCGACTTGTCGGTGTTGTCGGGGTTCCATGCAAAACCCTGTGCGTTGCTGTGCGGGTCGATATAGTCGGCCGACCATTCGCCGATGTAGATGTCGTGCTGGCGCGCTCGGTATTTCGCGAGCGTCTGCTTGTTGTCGCCGGGGATCAGCTGCACCTTGACGCCCGCCTGCGCGAAGTTCGCCTGCACGGCCTGCGCGATCTCCGTGTACGGATAGTCGTTGCGCACGTCCATCGTCACCGAGAAGCCGTTCGGCACGCCGGCCTTCGCGAGCAGCGCCTTCGCCTTCGCGACGTCGAGCTTGTACGGGTTCGCGTTCAGCGTGCCGAGGAAGCCTTCGGGCAGGAAGGTCTGGTGCACCTTGTAGGTCGTCTTCACGACGTTGGACTGGATCCCGGAATAGTCGACCAGCCACTTCAGCGCTTCCTGCACGTCGGGCTTCGCGAGCGTCGGGTTCTTCGTGTTCAGGCCGAGATACAGCAGCGTCGCCTGTGGCGATGCCATGACCTTCGCCTTGCCGGATTTCACGACCGACGCGAGATCGTCGGGGCTCAGGTCGCGCGCCGCGTCGACGTCGCCGTTTTCCAGCAGCAGGCGCTGGCTCGCCGCTTCGGGCACGTGGCGCAGCACGATGCGCTTCATCGCGAGCGGCAGCCGGTAGCCGTCGAAGCGTTGCAGCACGATGCTGTCGCTCGGCGACCACTTGACGAGCTTGTACGCGCCCGATCCGGCCTCGTTGGTCTTCAGCCACGCGTTGCCGAAGTCGTTGCCTTGCTGGTGCGACAGCAGCAATTTCTTGTCGAGCACCGACGCGGGCCACGAGCCGAGCACGTTGAGCACGAAGGTCGGTGCGTACTTGTGGTCGGTCGTGATCGACACCGTCTGGTCGTCGAGCTTCTTCACGTTCGCGACGACGTTCGCCTTCGTGAGGCCGATACCGGTCAGCACCGCGGCCGGGCCCTTGTCGAGCAGCACCGCGCGCTGGATCGACCATGCGACGTCGTCGGCCGTCAGCGGGTTGCCCGAGTGGAACTTGAGGCCCGGGCGCAGCTTGAACGTATAGGTCAGCCCGTCGGGGCTCACCGTCCACGACTGCGCGACGTCGCCGTTGAATTTCGACGGATCGCGCAAATCGACGCGCACGAGCCGGTCGTAGGTGTTCGCGACGTATTCCTCCGGCACCAGCTCGTAGATCTCGCCGGGATCGAGCGTCGTGAATTCGTCGAGCAGCGTGGCCATCACGAACATGTCCTTCGGCGTTTCCGCGCGTGCGGCGGAAAGCGGAACGGCGGCGAGAACGGACGCAGCCGCCAGCGCTGCGACGAGCCGGGAGGTCAGGGGTTTCATGTGCGTTTCTCCATGTGTCGTTGAAGTCGTTGAACGTGAACGGTGAAGGGAACGTGCATCGTCGTCACATCAGGCGCCACGGGCCGCTCGCTGCGTTGTCGATCTGCGGCAGCGCGCGCGAACCGGGCAGCTCGTAGTGCCACCACTCGCTGTCGATATGCGCGAAGCCGGCCGCGTGCATCACGCCGAGCAGCAGCAGCCGGTTGCGTTGCACGGGCTCGGGCAACCCCGCGTGAAAGTGACCCGACGCGGCCACCATCTCGTCGAAGCCGGTGCCCATGTCGAGTGGCTCGCCGTTCGCGCCGACGAGCGTCAGGTCGAGCGCGGTGCCGCGGCTGTGGTTGGAACCTCGGCCGAGATCGGCGACGAAGTTCGGATCGGGCAGGAAATCCCACAGCACCTGTTGCGCCTGCGGCGGCCGGTACGCGTCGTAGATGCGCAGCGTGAAGCCGGCCTGCGCGGCGACGTCCGCCGCGCGGCGCAGCGCGGCTTCGGCCGGCTCGAGCAGCAGGCAGTGCGCGTTGCGGTAGATCGGCTTGCCGGTCAGGTTGTGCTCGGTCGCGTAGACGAGATCGATCTCGACGCGATGCGTGGCGGGCGTGATTTCGACGAGGCGGTGACGGTTCATTGGCTGTCCGGTTCGCTCAGGATTCAAATTGGTCGAACGTGCGCTGCAGTTCACGGTTGCGCGCGACGCGCCGATCGATCGCGGGACCGAGGCGGTCGACCACGGCGGTGATCAGCAGGTTGAACAGGCAGGTGAGCGGCGCGAGCGAATCCCAGAATTGGCCGACGTCGGTCTTCACCTGCAGCAGGTCGGCAGGCCATTCGCGCGCCCACGGGCAATAGAGATCGGTGACCAGCGCGAACGGCTGGCCGCGCTCGGCGGCCGCCTGGCAATAGCGGCGCGCGCTGCGCGAATAGGCGCGTGTATCGGTGACGATGCAGTATGGCCGCTCGAACTCGGAATTCAGCGAATCGACGTACGAGCCCGACTGGCCGTCGGAATAGAACACGCGCGGGCGCAGGTATTCGAGATAACTGCTGAACGCATTGCTGATGCCGCGGGTCGACTGGATGCCGAGGATGAACACGGCGTCGGCATGCGCGATCCGGTCCGCGACCTGCGCGAACACCGGCTCTTCGGCGAGCCGGTAGACGTGGCGGATCGCGTCGAGCTCGCGATCGAGCGACGATGCGAGCGTGCTGTCGCTGCGATCGTTGTCGCGCTCGCCGGCGGTCGTTTGCGTGGCGGTGGTGCGGCGGTATTCGTCGAGGCGGTCGGTGATCATCCACGGGCGATCGCTGTCACCGCGCAGTTCGCGTTTCAGGTCGTCGAGATTCCGGTAACCGACGCTGCGCAGGAACCGGCCGACCGAAATGCCGCTGGTGCCGGTCTGCTGCGCGATCTGGTCGGCGGTTTCGAGCCCGAGCCGGTCGAGGTTCGCGAGCATGTAGCTCGCGATGCGCTTTGCGGTCGGCGTCAGTTCGGCAAAGCGGGATTCGACGGTATGGGCGAACGCGCAGGTCATCTGGATGTTAGATATTTGTCATCGGATGATTTGGTGTCATCCATCTGACAAAGCCAAAATCATTCGCGCCAGAAGATAAAAACTATGGTTTGTCGCGTGGCGATAGGGCGGCAGGCGCGCTCAACGACGGGCGTGCCGCTGACGACATCGAGTGGTAAGCGATGGGGCGTAAATCGCACACCCGCGCGCTATCGATCTGGGCCAACGGCCAGTGGGTCGGAACGTGGCGGAGTCCCGCGCGCGGCGACATGGAGTTGCGGTACGACGCCGGGCTGGAAGCAGTCGGATGCTGGCCGGCCGCTTTCGTTGTCGCTGCCGTTCGGCGTTGGCGATGCGCCGTTGCGCGGCGAGCGCGTGAACGACTACTTCGACAATCTGCTACCCGACAGCGACGCGATTCGTCGACGGCTCGCGTCCCGGTTCAGCACGGCAACGATCGAGCCGTTCGATCTGCTCGCCGCGCTCGGCCGGGACTGCGTCGGCGCAGTGCAGTTGCTCGGCGAGGATGAAACACCGGCCGGTCATGACCGGATCGACGGTACGCCGTTGCCGGACGACGAAGTCGCGCGGGCGCTTGATCAAGCGAGCGGGGTGGCGGGCGGTGCGGAGGATGATGACGACTTCCGGCTGTCGCTGGCCGGTGCACAGGAAAAGACCGCACTGCTTTTCACGAAGGGCGGTGGATGCGCCCGCATGGCGCGACGCCGACGACGCGTATTCTCAAGTTACCGCTCGGACTGGTGGGCAACAAGCGCGCGGATCTCACGGCATCCGTCGAAAACGAGTGGCTGTGCCTGGAGATCCTGCGCGCGTTCGGCTTGCCGACGGCCGAGGCCGAAATCGTGCGTTTCGGCGAACACAAGGTGCTGTCGGTCGCGCGTTTCGATCGTGCGTTGCATCGTGACGGCGGATGGCTGTTGCGCTTGCCGCAAGAGGATTTCTGCCAGGCGCTCGGCGTGCCGCCGCATCTGAAATACGAATCGCAGGGCGGCCCTGGCGTGCCCGATCTTGCGGCCATCCCGCGCCGGTCGGAAACGGCGCAGGCCGACCTCGACACGCTGTTCACCGCACTGGTTGTGTTCTGGATGCTCGCCGCACCGGACGGGCATGCGAAGAATTTCAGCCTGCGCCTGTTGCCGGGCGGCCGCTTCCGTCTGACGCCGCTCTACGACGTGATGTCGATCTGGCCGGTCGAGGCAGACGGCGCGAACCAGTGGTCGTGGCACAAGGCGAAGCTTGCAATGGCCGTGCACGGCAAGCGCAAGCATTATGCGATGCGCGACGTCACGCGTCGGCACTTCAGCGCGATGGCCGAACATCGTCTGCTCGGCGATATCGCGACGCCGATCGTCGAACGGCTCGTTGCCGCGACGCCGCACGTGATCGAGTCGGTTGGCGCGGCGCTGCCGGCCGGGTTTCCGGCGAGGATCGCCGAACGCATTCTGGGCGGATTGTGCTTCGCCGCCCAGCGCCTCGCCGAAATGCCGCGCACCTGACGCCGGGTGGCAGGCACCCGACGCATCACCTGCTGCGAGTAGACGAGCAGCGGCGACGGTGGCTGGACGGGTGCGTGATGTATCCGATGCGGGCGGCAGCCCGGTCGGACGGCGCGCGAACGGCGCACCGAGGCGACCGCGGCTGGCCGGCCCCTTATTTGGCCAGCGTCCGGTACGACACGAGGTCGTTGATCGGCCCGATCTCCGGCCCGGTCGTGCCGGGGCGCGTCGCGACCTGCACGACCTTCTCGAACATGATGATGAACGGCGAGTTCGCAAGCACGGCCTTCTGCAGCGCCTCGTAGCGCTGCGCGCGCTTCGCGGGCGACGGTTCGACGAGCGCGGCCTCGGTGTCCTTCGTCAACTGCGGGACGTCCCAGCTGTTGCGCCACGCGAGCATCTTCGTCTTCGACTGGTCTGAATTGTCAGGATTCCATGCGAACCCGCGCGCGTTGCTGTTCGGGTCCATGTAGTCGGGCGACCATTCGCCGATGAAGATGTCGTGCTGGCGCGCACGGTACTTGCCGATCGCCTGCTTCGCATCGCCCGGGATCAGCTTCACGCGGATGCCGCCCTGCGCGAAGTTCGCCTGCAGCGCCTGCGCGATCTCGAGGTACGGATAATCGTTCGGCATGTCCATCGTTACATCGAAGCCGTTCGGCAAGCCGGCCTTCGCGAGCAGCGCCTTCGCCTTCGCGACGTTGAGCTTGTACGGGTTCGCGTTCAGCGTGCCGAGGAAGCCTTCGGGCAGGAAGGTCTCGTGCACCTTGTAGGTCGTGCTGACGATGTTGCGCTGGATGCCGTCGTAGTCGACGAGCCACTTCATCGCCTGCTGCACGTCGGGCTTCGCGAGATTCGGGTTCTTCGTGTTCAGGCTCAGATACAGCAGCGCGGACACGGGCCACGACGCGACCTTGATCTTGCCGGCCTTGGTCAGCGCGGCGAGGCTGTCGGGGCTCAGGTTGCGCGCGGCGTCGACGTCGCCGTTTTCCAGCAGCAGCCGCTGCGCGGATGCCTCGGGCACGTGGCGCAGCACGACGCGTTTCATCGGGTACGGCGCGCGGTACTTGTCGAAACGCTGCAGCACGATGCTTTCGTTCGGCGTCCACTTGGCGAGCTGGTACGGGCCCGAGCCCGCGTCGTTGGTCTTCAGCCAGCCGCTGCCGAAATCGTTGCCCTGCTGGTGCGACATCAGCAGCTTCTTGTCGAGCACCGACGCCGGGCAGGCGCTCAGCACGTTGAGCACGAAGCTCGGCGCGTACTTGCGGTCGGTTTCGAGCACGAAGGTCTGCGGATCGACCGCGCGCACCTTCTGCATCACGTTCGCCTTCGTGAGGCCGAGATCGGCGAGCACGCCGGCCGGGCCCTTGTCGAGCAGGATGGTGCGCTGCAGCGACCATGCGACGTCGTCGGCGGTGACCGGGTTGCCGGAATGGAAGGAAAGACCGGGGCGCAGCTTGAACGTGTAGGTGAGCCCGTCGGCGCCGACCGTCCACGATTGCGCGATCTGCCCGTCGAAGCGCGTCGGATCCTTCAGGTCGACCCGCACGAGCCGTTCGTAGGTGTTCGCGACGTACTCGGACGGCACGAGCTCATAGATTTCGCTCGGATCGAGGGTCGTGAATTCGCCGAGCTGGGTGGCGACGACGAACATGCCGGGCGGCGTCGCGGCCTGCGCCGGCAGCGCCGGAACAAGCGCGACGAGCGCGGCGCTGACGAACAGCCGGGACAGCAGGTGCTTCATGCGGGCTCCGTGGAATGGGAATCGTGGTGCGATTCTCTCATCGACGGCGACCCGGATGAAAAAATTCGATGGGCGCGCATGACGGCGCCCGGGAGAAGCGGCTTGCGGGCCGGGCGGGGCGCCCGGCACCGGCGGCGGTCAGATCACGCAGCGCGCGATCGCGAAGCGCATCGCTTCCTCGGCCGGCTCGCTGCCCGAGCCGCGCACGACCTTGACGACCGAACCGTGGCCCGACGGCGTGAGCGTGACGAAGTACGAGCGCGACCCGACGGTGATGTCGGTCACGCCGTTGTGCTGCGACTGCTCGGTGCCGGACAGGCGGCTGTCGAGGCAATTGGCGATCGCATGGGCCGGACGCGCCGACGACACGTAGATCATCGGCGCCGGACCGGACGCGGCCGAGTCGGACGAGGGCGCGGAACCGCAGGCGGCGAGCAGGGCGGCGGGAAGGAGCAGCAGGAATCGTTTCATGATCGGAATCGTCGTGTGTCTCGTGTCGAGGCTGGGGCGCGGCGTGCGCGAAACGCGAAGCTTCGCGACGAAACCGCCGGAATCGTGCCGTTCTTGACGGTCGATGCGGGCGGCGGCTGACGTCGGAGTATACCCGCGGCACTTGACACGCAAGGCCTGCTGAAACGATTCGATACAACAAGCGCCCGCTGTCGCGCGGCGGCAGCGGGCGTTTCAAGCGATGGCGAATCGACGTTGGCCGGCGTTACTGGCCGATCTTGTGGCTGACCGCGTTTTCCTGCTGGTTCAGCACGTGCTTTTCGCTCTGCGTAATGTGGCCGCGATCCTGCGCGGCCATGTCCCGCTCTTCCTGGCGGATCTTGCGGTCGTCACGGTGCAGGCGCGCGGCCTGGGCGTGCGACATCTCGCCTTCCTTCACTTCGTGATGGATCCGGCGATTCTGGTTGGCGAGGCGCTGGTTGACCTCCTCGCGGCGCGGATGCGCTTGCTGCCACGGCGTTTCGGCGAACGCGGTGCCGGTCAGCACCGACATCAGGGTGGCGGCGATCGTGAGGTGGCGGGTAAGGGCTCGCATGACGTTTTCTCCTGTCGTTGCGCGCCCGAATCGTGGGCGCTTGTCGAAAAAACGCTGTGCGGGCCCTGGCTGTTGACGTTTCCGGCTGTATCGATTGCAAGTCTTTATTACGTCGGTGCCGGGTGTGTCAGCTGAGCCGATACGCGGGGCCCGGCGTCACTTCCGCCGGCAGCGGCTCGCGGTTCAGTTCGAGCAGCGTGCGCTCGATCGTCCGCGTCATCGCATCGAGCGCGAGTTGGTTCGGCCCGTCGCCGAACGGCTCGGCGATCGCGTGCGCGATCGCATCGAGGGCAATCAGCGTATAGGCGACGAACACGGTGACGAACGGCGTCGCCGCGCCGATCGAATCGACGAGGCCGAACGGCAGCAGCACGCAGTACGCGTAGATGGTCCGGTGCAGCAGCACGTCGTACGAGAACGGGATCGGTGTCGATGCGATGCGCTCGCAGCCGCTCACCATCGACACGAGATCGTCGAGGCGCGCGTCGAGCATCCACAGCCGCGTATCGGCGAGATGGCCCGCATCGGCGCGCGCGGCGAAGGCTTCGCGCAGTTCATGGACGATCGCGATCGGCGCGAACCGGGCGGCGACGATGCGCGTGTACGTCCCGCCGTCGAGCAGCGGGCGCAGGTCCGCCGCCGGATCGGTGCCGCGCAGCTGATGCTTCAGCGCATGGACGAACGCGACGACCTTGCGCACGAACGCCCGCCGCGCGGCGGCGTCGTCGTCGATCGCGCCGTAGCAGAGCGCCTGCGATACCAGCGTGCGCGTGGCGGTCAGCACGCCGCCCCACAGTTGACGTCCCTCGCGGTAGCGTTCGTAGCTCGCGTTGTTGCGAAACCCCGCGAAGATCGCGAGCGTGAGGCCGATCAGCGTGAACGGCGTCGGGTTCAGCGGCACCTTCTCGCCGAGCACGCGGCCGCCGCCCCACACCGCGACGAGGCTGATCGCGAGCGTCAGCACGAGCTGCGGCAGGATGGTCGGCAGCACCGACCCGTTCCAGACGAGCAGCATCCGCAGCCAGTGCTCGCGCGGCCGAACGATCATCGCGGCGTTCCGTCAGGCGGCAGCCGACGCCGGCGCCGGCGCGGCCGCGCGATGCAGCAGCACCGGCACCGATTTCGACGTCGGCGTGTTGCACACGTCGCCGACGCTGTCGAGCGGCACCAGCGGGTTCGTTTCCGGGTAGTACGCGCCGATGCAGCCGCGCGGGATGTCGTATTCGACCAGCAGGAAACCGTCCGCGCGCCGCGCGATGCCGTCGTGCCACACGGTTTCCATGTCGACCCGGTCGCCGGCCTGCAGGCCGAGCATCGCGAGGTCGTCGCGATTGACGAACACCACGCGGCGCTGGCCGAACACGCCGCGATAGCGGTCGTCGAGCCCGTAGACGGTCGTGTTGTACTGGTCGTGCGAGCGCGTCGTCATCAGCGTCATCAGGCGCTCGCCGTGCAGCGCGCGGGCGCGCTGGATCGGTGTGTCGGTCGGCAGCGCGTGCGCGATGAAGTTCGCCTTGCCCGTCGGCGTCAGCCATTCCCGGTCGCGCGATGCGACACGCAGGTGGAAGCCGCCCGGCCGCGCGATGCGCGTGTTGTAGTCGTTGAAGCCGTCGAGCGTCGCCTCGATCGCATCGCGGATCTTCGCGTAGTCGTCCTTGAACGCGAGCCAGTCGATCTTGCCGCTGCCGAACAGCGCGTGGCCGATGTGCGCGACGATCGCGGGCTCCGACATCAGGTTCGGCGACGCCGGCTTGTTCATCCCGTACGACACGTGAACCATGCTCATCGAATCCTCGACCGTCACGCCTTGCGCGACGTTGTCCTGCAGGTCGATCTCGGTGCGGCCGAGCGTCGGCAGGATCAGCGCGTCGCGGCCGTGAATCAGGTGGCTGCGGTTCAGTTTCGTCGTGATGTGCACGGAGAGATCGCAGCGGCGCATGCCTTCCCACGTGCGCGGCGTGTCGGGCGTCGCCATCGCGAAGTTGCCGCCGAGGCCGATCAGCACCTTCACATGGCCTTCGCGCATCGCTTCGATCGTCTCGACGACGTCGTAGCCGTGGTGACGCGGCGGCTCGAAGTCGAACACGTGGCCGAGCCGGTCGAGGAACGCCTGCGACGGCTTTTCCTCGATGCCGACCGTGCGATTGCCCTGCACGTTCGAGTGGCCGCGCACCGGGCACAGGCCCGCGCCGGGGCGGCCGATGTTGCCGCGCATCAGCATCAGGTTCGTCAGCATCTGCACGGTCGCGACCGAATGCTTGTGCTGCGTGATGCCCATACCCCACGTCGCGATCACGCGCTCGCTGCGCGCATAGCGTTGCGCGAGGCCGTCGATCTGCTCGTACGGCACGCCGCTTTCGGCGGTCAGTGCCGACCAGCTTTCGTTGCGCAGGTCGTCGGCGAACGCGTCGAAGCCGGCCGTGTGCTCGCCGATGAACGCGATGTCGAGCACGCGCGGCGCGCCGGCGGCGCGCGCGGCATCGTCGAGTTCGAGCACGCGCTTCGCCATCCCCTTGATCAGCGCGAAATCGCCGCCGATCGTCGGCTGGATGAAGGTCGACGCGATCGTGGTGCCGGACATCGTCAGCATCTCGAGCGGGCTTTGCGGATCGGCGAAGCGTTCGAGCCCGCGTTCCTTCAGCGGGTTGATCGACACGATCGTCGCGCCGCGCTTCGCGCATTCGCGCAGCTCGCCCATCATCCGCGGATGGTTGGTCGCCGGGTTCTGGCCGAAGATCAGCAGCGTGTCCGCGTGCTCGAAATCGTCGAGCGTGACGGTGCCCTTGCCGACGCCGACCGATACCGGCAGCCCGCGGCTCGTCGCCTCGTGGCACATGTTCGAGCAGTCGGGGAAGTTGTTGGTACCGTACAGCCGCACCAGCAGCTGGTACAGGAACGCCGCCTCGTTGCTCGCGCGGCCGGACGTGTAGAACGCGGCCTGGTTCGGGTCCGGCAGCGCGCGCAGGTGGCGCGCGATCAGCGCGAACGCGTCGTCCCACGCGATCGGCACGTAGCGATCGGTCCGCGCGTCGTACACCATCGGGTCGGTCAGGCGGCCGTGCTGTTCGAGCTCGAAATCCGTCTGCCCGAGCAGTTCCGTGACCGTATGCGCGGCGAAGAATTCGGGCGTCACGCGCTTGCTCGTCGCTTCGGCGGCCACGGCCTTCACGCCGTTCTCGCAGAATTCGAACGTCGATGCATGCTGGCGGTCCGGCCATGCGCAGCCCGGGCAGTCGAAGCCGTCCGGCTGGTTCTGGCGCAGCAGCGTGCGGTAGTTGCCGCCGGCGACCTTTTCCTTGATCAGGTTGATCGTGACGGCTTTCAGCGCGCCCCAGCCGGCAGCCGGATGGGTGTACGGTTCGATGCGCGCGGCGGCGGATTTCTTTTTCATGATGCGTGTGTCGGAGTCGATGCACGGAGAGTACGCGCGGCGCTCCGGTCGCTGTATGTACACCTTTCGTTTTCAAAAAAGAGTACAGTTGCGGCCATTCAGGCAGTGCGGTCCGCAACTGTGTTGTTGAAGGGAAGTTGAAAGGGAGGCGCGTGAAGCGTTACGAACAACTGGCCGACGATCTGCAGGCGCAGATCGAGCGTGGCGTGTACCGGCCCGGCGAGCGGATTCCGTCGGTGCGCCAGGCGGGCCGGCAGCAGCAGCTCAGCGTCACGACCGTGCTGCGCGCGTATCTCGTGCTGGAGAGCCGCGGCCTGATCGAGAGCCGGCCGCAGTCGGGCTACTTCGTGCGGGCGCGCGCCACGGCGCCGGCCGAAGCCGAGCTGCACGTGTCGGCGCCGGCCGCCGAGCCGTCGGCGGTGGACGTGAGCCGGCTCGTGCTGTCGACGCTGCGCTCGATCTCGCGCGACGACGCGGTGCCGCTCGGCTCGCCGTATCCCGATGCGTCGCAGTTCCCGGTGCAGCGTCTTGCGCGCTACGCACAGACGATCGGGCGGCGCCGCACGCGCTGGGGCGTGATCGACGACCTGCCGCCCGGCAACCAGGAGCTGATCCGCCAGATCGCGCGGCGCTACGCGGAGCGCGGGATCCCGGTCGAGCCGGGCGAGATCGTGGTGACGATCGGCGCGACCGAGGCGATCAACCTGTGCCTGCAGGCGGTCGCCAGGCCCGGTGACACGATCGCGGTGGAGTCGCCGACGTTCTACGCGATGCTGCACGCGATCGAGCGGATGGGCATGCGCGCGCTGGAGGTGGCGACCCATCCGGGCGACGGCATCGATCTCGATGCGCTCGAACGGATTCTCGCGCGCGAGCGCATCGCCGCGTGCATGGTGATGCCGAATTTCCAGAATCCGCTCGGCTTCCAGATGCCCGATGCGCGCAAGCGCGCGCTCGTCGAGCTGCTCGCGAAGCACGGCGTGCCCGCGATCGAGAACGACGTCTATCACGAGCTGCATTTCGGCGACGCGACGCCGAGCGCGCTGAAGTCGTACGACCGCGACGGGCTCGTGCTGCATTGCGCGTCGTTCACGAAGAGCCTGTCGCCGCGCTACCGGATCGGCTGGGCGATGCCGGGCCGCTACCGTGACCAGGTCGAGAAGCTGAAATTCCTGAACACGCTCGCGACGCCCGCGATCGAGCAACTCGCGATCGCCGAATATTTGAAGCACGACGGCTACGATTTCCACCTGCGGCGGATGCGCAAGCAGTATGCGCAGCAGTCGAGCCTGATGAGCGCGATGGTGCGGCGTTTCTTCCCTGCGGGCACGCGGCTGTCGCAGCCGCAGGGCGGGTACGTGCTGTGGGTCGAGCTGCCGCCGCGGGTCGACGCGATGAAGCTGTATGCGCTCGCGCTCGCGCAGGGGATCACGATCGGACCGGGCCACATGTTCTCGGCGACCGCCGATTACCGGCACTTCATCCGGCTCAACTACAGCTATCCGTGGTCGCGGCAGATCGAGGACGCGCTGAAGGTGGTGGGGCGGCTCGCGTCCGAGTGCGCGAGGCGGTGAGCGCCACAAAGCGGTGATGCGCGCGGCGGCCCGTTGCAGGCCGCCGCGGCGAGCATTAGCGCGCGGGCGGCGACTGCAGCTCGGCCTGCGCCGCGCCGGCCATCCGGCGCATGTCGAAGCCCGACGGGTGCTGGTACACGCGCAGCCCGAACTCCGGCAGCACCGCGATCAGGTGATCGAACAGGTCGGACTGGATCGCCTCGTAATCGACCCAGGACGTCGTGTCGGTGAAACAGTACAGTTCGAGCGGAATGCCTTCGGCCGTCAGCGGCAGCTGGCGCGCCATGCACGTCATGTCGCGGCGAATCCGCGGATGGCCCTTCAGGTAGTTCGCGACGTACGCGCGGAACGTGCCGAGATTCGTCAACTGGCGGCGGTTCGCCGGGCATTCGCCGGCCGCGCCGAGCGTGCCGTTCCATTGCGCGATCGCGTCGACCTTGTCTTCCAGGTAGTCCTTCAACAGCGTCAGGCGTTCGAGCCGTTCGATCTCGTCGTTGCCGAGAAAGCGCACGCTCGTCGCGTCGATGAACAGCGCGCGCTTGATGCGGCGCCCGCCGGCTTCGGTCATCCCGCGCCAGTTCTGGTAGCTCTCGGTGATCAGCTTCCAGGTCGGCACCGTGATGATCGTGTGATCGAAGTTCGCGACCTTGACCGTGTTCAGCGTGATGTCGATGACGGTGCCGTCCGCGCCGGCCGACGGCATCGTGATCCAGTCGCCGATCCGCAGCATGTCGTTCGACGACAGCTGCACGCCGGCGACGAGGCCGAGCAGCGTGTCCTTGAAGATCAGCATCAGCACCGCCGACAGCGCGCCGATGCCGGACAGCAGCAGGCCGATCTGCTTGCCGGTCGCGTCGCCGATCACGACGAGCGCGGCCGTGATGAACATCACGAGCTTGACGAGCTGCATCGCCCCTTTCAGCGACATGCGCGGCTGTTCGCGACGGCTCGTGCGGTGCGAGTGCTCGAGCGCGGACAGCGTCGCGCTGATCGTCATCGACAGCAGGAACACGATCAGCGCGAACAGCACCTTGTCGGCGGCCTGTGCGGCCACGGCCGGGATGCCGGGCACCGCGCCGAGCCCGAGCTTGATCACGACGAACGGCACGATGCGGTTCAGCCACTTGAACGCGCCGAACTCGAACAACGCGTCGTCGATGCGGGTGGCCGACAGCCGCGCGAGGCGCGCGACCACGCGGAACAGCAGGAAATGGACGGCGGCCGCGATCGCGCCGGCGGCGGCGAGCAGGATGAGGATGCCGACGAGCGGCGCAAACCAGGAATCGTTCAGGGTCATGAGGGCTGACAAGGTCCTTCTCTTGCGTTGAATCTGCGCCGCGACGCGGCGCGCGCCCGGTGAAGGGCACATGAAAGAGACCGTGATTGTGCCATCGGGGCCGGCCGGATGTCGCACATGCATGACGTAGGGCTCCCGAACATTCTCACCGTCGCGCGGATTTTCCGTGTGCCCTCGTGTTCACGCCGCGCAACATACTGTGCACTTGCCACGCGATGCCCGCTCGGGGCACGATGCGCGAACGGCTTCGCGAACCCCGCTTCCACGTCATTCACGCATGCAAGATTCCAACGAAACCCGGTCGTCGCGCGGGCGGCTGCTGAAGGGCATTCTGCCGATTCGCCGCGCGTCGGCCATCCGCGACGTATTCGCGGGCATCTCGCTCGCGTCGATGGATATCCCGCAGGTGCTCGGCTATGCGCGCATCGCCGGCATGCCGGCCGTGACGGGCCTCTATACCGTGTTCCTGCCGCTGATCGCGTTCGCGTGCTTCGGCGCGTCGCGCCATCTGGTGGTCGCCGCCGACTCCGCGACCGCGACCATTTTCGCGAGCCGCCTGTCGTCGATGGCGCCGGCGGGCAGCGCCGAGTACGTGGCGCTGGCCGGCATGGTCGCGCTGCTGACCGCCGCGATGCTGCTGCTCGCGCGCATCTTCAAGCTCGGCTTTCTCGCCGATTTCCTGTCGCGCACGGTGCTGGTCGGCTTCCTCGCGGGCGTCGGCGTGCAGGTGTCGATCGCGATGCTCGGCGACATGCTCGGCTTGTCCGTGCCGTATCCGGCATCGCGCAGCGTCGCCCAGCTCGACTACGTCGTCACGCATGCCGCGCACGCGCATCGGCCGACGCTCGCGCTCGCGGTGCTCGTCGTCGTCGCGATTCTCGCGTGCAAGCGCTTCCTGCCGCGCGTGCCGATGCCGATGATCGCCGTGGCGGGCAGCATCGCCGCGAGCTATTCGTTCGGCTTCGCCGCGCAGGGCATCGCGGTGCTCGGGCCCGTCGCGGGCGGCTTGCCGCCGCTGCGCTGGCCTTCCGTCACGTGGCAGCAGTTCCTCGATCTCGTGCCGGTCGCCGCGTCGTGCTTCGTGATGATCATCGCGCAGAGCGCGGCGGCGGCCCGCGTGTTCGCGCAGCAGTACGGCGAGGACGTCGATACCAATGCCGACATCCTCGGGCTCGCGGCCGCGAACGCGGCGGCGGCGATGGGCGGCGCGTTCGTCGTCAACGGCAGCCCGACGCAGACCGCGATGGCCGACGGCGCGGGCGTGCGCAGCCAGATCGGGCATCTGGCGTTTGCCGCGATCGTCGCGGTGGTGCTGCTGTTCCTGAGTTCGACGCTGCAGTACTTGCCGCATGCGGTGCTGGCCGGCATCGTGTTCACGATCGCACTCGGGCTGATCAACGTGCCCAGCCTCGCGGCGATCCGCAAGGAAAGCCCCGGCGAATTCACGCTCGCGCTGGTCACCGCCGCAGCCGTCGTGACGGTCGGCGTCGAGCACGGGATCCTGCTGGCCGTCGCGTTGTCGCTGATGCGGCACGTGCGCCACAGCTACCAGCCGCACACGATGGTGCTCGAAGCCGCCGAAGGCGACGGGCGGTGGCTGCCGGTGCCGGCCCGACCGGGCGCGATGACGGCGCCGGGGCTGATCGTCTACCGGTTCGGCTCCGACCTGTTCTTCGCGAACGACCATCTGTTCGCCGCCGAAGTGACCGAGCTCGTCGATGCGTCGCCGGTTCCGCTGCGCTGGTTCATCGTGGACGCGGGCGCGATCACCGATCTCGATTACTCGGCCGCACGGACGATCACGGATCTCGTCAAGGCGCTGCACGCGCGCCGGATCGGCGTGCTGTTCGGGCGCGTGAACCGCTACCTGCACGCGGACATGGAGCGCCACCGGATCACGGAAATCGTCGACGCGTCGTGCATCTTCCCGACGCTGCACCAGGCTCTGGAAGCGGCGGGCGTGGCGCCGGCGCAGCAGGAGCCGGGTGTCACGTAGCGGGAAGCGCGGAGCAGGCTAGGCGGCCGCGCGCACGCGCCCGAAGCCGTTGCGCAGGTGGCGGGCCAGTTCCGCCGCGGCCGGCGCGTGCTGGCCGCGCGGCAGATGGAGGTTGATCGCGAAGTTCGGCAGGGCGGGCAGGCCGCTGTCGGCCGGCAGGATCTCGAGATCGGCCGGCACGGTGGACGCGAGCCAGACGGTCACCGCGAGATCGGAGCGCACGGTCGCGACCGTTGCGTCGATGCTGCCGTTCTCGAACACCGTGCGCCACGCGCGATCGCATGCATGCAGCGCGTCGAGCACGGTCGGGCGGAACGCGCAGGTCCGGTCGACCATCGACACGGGCAGCGGCGTCTGCAGATGGGCGGCACCACCTTTCGCGCCGACCCAGACCAGACGGTCGACGGCGATGCATTCGCCGCGCGACGGCCCGACCGGCGCCTCGATCAATGCGACGTCGATCTCGCCCTGCCTGAGCGCCTTGCGCAGTTCCGGCGATGCCGCGCACACGAGCGATAGCGCGACGTACGGATGCGCGTGCGCATAGCCTTTCAGGATCGGCGCGAGACAGCTGCCGACGAGGTCCTGCGGCGCGCCGATGCGCACGGCGCCTTCCATCGCACCGGCCGTCATGTCAGTCAGCAGTGCGTCGTGCGCGGCGAGCAGCCGGCGCGCCTGCGCGAGCAGACGCTCGCCGTCCGCCGTGAGCAGCAGGTTGCGATGCTCGCGCACGAACAGCGGGCCGGACAGCGTTTCGAGCCGCGCGACCTGCTGGCTGACCGCACCTTGCGTCAGGTGAAGCGCGCGGCTCGCCGCCGTCATGCTGCCGTGATCGGCGACCGTGACGAAGGCGCGAAGCAGGGCGATGTCGAGGTTGCGTGTCATGGTTCGCATTATGAATGCTAATGACAGGCATAAAAAACTTTCGCTGTCGTAATGCAGGGGTCGCGGGTAAAACGGGGTTTCGACGACACGAACCGGGAGCCCGCGTGCCGCTTCAAGACTATTTGCCGCTGATGCTGTTCGTGATCGTGTCCACGGTGACGCCGGGTGGCGCGACGACGCTCGCAACGGCATCGGGCGCGCATTTCGGCTATCGACGTTCGTTGCCGATGATGACGGGCATCGCGGCCGGCCTGGCGTCGATGGCGGCCGCTGCCGCGGCCGGGCTCGGCAGCGTGTTGCTGGCGCTGCCCGCGCTGCAGTTCGCGATGAAGGTGCTCGGCTCGCTGTATCTGCTGTGGCTGGCCACGCGCATCGCGCGCGGCGGCAAGCCCGGCGTCGCCGTGGCCGTGCAGCGGCCGCAAGGGTTCGTCAGCGGCGTATGGTTGCTGTGGCACAACCCGAAGGGCTGGGCGATGACGCTCGGCGCGGCCGCGTCGTTCGCCGCGCTCGCGTCCGGCCCCGTGAGGCTCGGCGCCTTGCTCGGCCTGGCGTTCGGCGTGGCGGCGATGGCATCGCTGTCGCTCTGGTGTTGTGCCGGGCTGCTGTTCGCGCGCGTGCTCCGCACGGAGCGGCAGTGGCGTTGCGTGAACGCCGGGCTGGGCATCCTGCTCGCGGCGTCGATCGTGCCGATGTGGTTGCAGTAGCGGGGCTGCGCGCGCGACGCAGCCCCGGCACTCAGCGCGAGCCGGCCTGTGCGGCCCCCGCCGGCCGTCCGCCGGCACCGCTCGACCATCGCGGCAGTCGCAGCGTCGTCGCGAAGCTCGCCGCATGCACCGCGCAAAGCAGGCCGAACGCCCACGCGTAGGCGGCCCCGTGCGTGCCGCCCGTCGACACGGATTCGGCCTGCAGCCGCCACGCGAGAAACAGCGTGCACATCGTCGTGAACGTCGGGCCGCCGAGGCGCTGGACGATATTGAGGGACGTCGTCGCCATCGGCAGGGTGCGCCGTTCGACCGACGCATACGCGGCGGAAATCGACGGTGCGCCGATCGCGCTCTGGCCCATCCCGCGCAGAAACAGCGCGGGCACCAGCACGTAGGGATCGTAGCCGGCCAGCGCGAGATACACGAACGGCAGCGTCGCGGCGAGTGCGAGCAGCGCGCCGGCGGCGGCCAGCCGACGCACGCCGAACCGGCTGGTCAGCGCGCCCATCGACGGATAGGTGACGAGCATGCCGAGCCCGAGTGGCGCCAGCAGCCAGCCCATCTCGCCGGGCGAGCGGCCGCACGCTTCGATCAGGAACACCGGAATCAGCGTCTGGCCCGCGTAGATCGCACCGTTCGACAGGAACTGCGTGGCGGCGGCCGCGCCGAACACGCGCGAGCGAAACAGCGCGAGGTCGATCAGCGCCTGCTCGCCTTTGTGCCGCTCGACGCGCAGGAACGCAGCGAGCAGCAGTACCGAACCCACGATCGCGGCGAGGCCAGGCACGGCGTCGATGCGCTCGGCGCCGTACAGGAACAGTACGAGCGCCGGCGACAGCAGTGCGAGGCCGACCCAGTCGAGCGCGCGCCGCTGCGTGTCCTCGCGGTCGCCGGGCAGGAACCACACGGCCAGCGCAAGCGCCAGCGCGCCGACCGGCAGGTTGACGAGAAACAGCCAGCGCCACGATGCGTGCTGCAGGATCGCGCCGGCGACGACCGGCCCGAGGATCGGTGCGATGAGCACGGGCACCGCCGCATAGCCGATCACGCGTGCCATCTGCTGGCCGGCCACGCGCGCGATCATCATCTGCGCCATCGGCGCGAGCAGCCCGCCGCTGACGCCCTGCAGCACGCGGAACGCGATCAGCGACGGCGCGGACCACGCGAGCCCGCACAGCGCCGACGTCAGCGTGAACGCGGAGAAACACCACAGATACAGCGCTTTCGCGCCGATGCGGTCGACCAGCCAGCCGTTCAGCGGCAACACCAGCGTGAGCGCGAGCAGATAGCCGCTCGTCACCCACTGGATCGTCGACAGGCTCGCGTGCAGGTCGGTCGCGAGGCTCGACAGCGAGACGTTGACGATCGTCGCGTCGAGCTGCGACAGCAGCGAGCCGAGCGTCGCGACCGCGCTGACTTTCCAGATGGACGGATCGAGCCGGCCGGCCGCATGGCCCGGCGCCGGCTGCGCGCGCTGGTCGCTCACGCGCCGTGCCGATCGAGCAGCGCGAGGATCTCGCGCGTCGAACCCGTCTCGCCGAGACGCGGGAACAGCCGTTCGACGCTGTTCGTGTGCGCGTCCGCGTTGAGGTCGGTCATCGCGTCGACCGCGAGCGTCACGTTGTAGCCGAGTTCGTGCGCCTGGCGGGCCGTCGATTCGACGCCGATGCTGGTCGCGATGCCGGTCAGCACGATCTGCGTGACACCCGCTGCTTTCAGGTACGCGTCGAGATCGGTGCCGGTAAACGCGCCCCAGGTTTTCTTCGTGACGACGTGGTCGCCCGGCTGGCGGTTCAGTTCGGGAACGAGTTCGACCCAGTCGGCCGGGAACGGATCCTTGCGCGGCGGCAGTTGCGTCCGGCCCGGCGCGCCGCCGTCGACGTTGACGAGGACGACCGGCAGGCCGTGGCTGCGGAATGCGTCGAGCAGTTCGCGTGTGCGCTCGATCACCGGGCCGACCGGGTGGGAGGTGGGCAGCGTGACGATGCCCTTTTGCAGGTCGATGACGACGAGTGCCGTATGCGTGTCGAGACGGGTTGTGCTCATGATGCGGATGCTCCGTGAATCGGGCGAGGGGACGCGTGCGCACGGATGCCGCGCGACACGCAGGCGGGGTCACTGGTCGCCGATGCGCCGGATCAGCGGAATCGCGGCGGCGAGCGTGCGGATGTCGTCGGGGTCGAGCTTCGCGATCGCGGCGCCGAGCCACTTGTGCTTCGCGGTGTCGCGCTTGCGCCGTGCTGCCAGGCCGGCCGCGGTAAGCAGGAACAGGATCTGGCGGCCGTCGGTCGGGTGCGGCTTGCGTTCGACGAGCCCGTCTTCCTCGAGGCTCGCGAGAATCGCCTTCATCGACTGCGGCTTCATCGCCTCGGCGCGGGCGAGATCGGCGGTCGTCATCGGGCCCTGTCGTTCGAGCCGTGCGAGCGCGCTCGTCTGCGACATACCGAGCCCTTCGGACTCGATCTCGGAGCGCAGCCGGCGGATCAACTGACCGACCGCGAGGGTCAGGTCGGCGGCGACAGTGTCGGCGGAAACGCCGGGTGTGCGTGGGGGTGTCATGCGGCGGATCATAGAGCACGACAGTTAAACTTGCAAGTTTGGCTGTCGAATTGAGCGGAGGCTCGTGACGCGCGGGCGTCGGCGCGGCGGCGGCCGGCTGGCGGGATGTGCAGGCGAGTGGCGCGGTCCGGTGCTACGTGCGGCGTGGCGACGGAACCGGCACCGGCACCGGCACGACGTCGTTGTACTTCGGCGATGCATTCTCGTGCAGCAGGTCGCCGAGATATTGCACGAGCTCGTCCGCGGCGAGCGCGGACGGAATCTGCAGGTTGGCCGGCCGCCGCTTGCCTTCGGAGCCGAGATCGAACACGGCCCAGCGGCCGTTCGTCCGCACGACGGCGAGGAGGCGCCCGAACGCGTTGAAACGGTATTCGTCCTGCATGGGCATCGCTCCGTCGTCGATGAGCGCGCCGGCCGCGCGCGTCGTGATTTACTGGATCGAGCAGCTCAGCCAGCGATGGATCTTCAGCGCATCGCTCGACACGCCGGCGCGCGTCGGTGCGCCGAGCAGCACGACGGTTTCGCGGCGGCCGTTCACGCGCATGCGCATCACGACCCCGTGCCCCGATTCGTTGATGAAGCCGGTCTTCTGCAGCCGGATCGGCAGGCGGCCGTAGCGAACGAGCGGATCGGAGTTCACGTACAGCAGCTCGCCGTCGCCGGCCTGCACGGTGGTCGACGTGTCCGTCGAGAAATAGCGGATCAGCGGATCCTGCGCGGCCGCGCCGACGAGCCGCGCGAGATCCTCGGCGGTCGACACGTTGTGCGGCGACAGGCCGGTCGGTTCGCGGAAACGGGTATGGCGCATCCCGAGCCGGCGCGCCTCGCGGTTCATCGCCTTCACGAACGCGGTGCGCCCGCCCGGATAGTCGCGGCTCAGCGCGGCGGCCGCGCGATTTTCCGACGACATCAGCGCGATATGGAACATCTGGCGGCGCGACAGTTCAGCACCGATCGGCAGCCGCGAACCGGTGAACTTGATCGTGTCGCGATCGCGTGAGGTCACACGCAGCACGCCGTTCAGCGGTCGGTCCTCGTCGCGCGCGACGACGGCGGTCATCAGCTTCGAGATCGACGCGATCGGCCGCACCGTGCGTGCGTTGCGAGCCAGCAGCGGCGTGCCGGAGTCGACGTCGAGCACGTAGGCCGCGCGCGCGTGCAGCGAGCGCACCGCGCGCGGGCTGTAGCCGCAGCTCGCGAGCAGGCGCGGCTTCGCGGCGGGGCGCGGGCGAACCGCATTCGTGCGTTTCGTGCGCCGATGTTGCGGCGCGGGTGCCGCGTGATGCCTGACCGCATGGTGCTTCGCGCGCGGGCGGCGGTGCTTGACGGCCTTGTTCTTGCGGTGGGCGGGTTGCTTCTTGACGACTTTCGCATGTGCCTGCGGCGTCGCGATGCGATGTGGCTGTGCGCGCTGCGCGGACGCGTTCGTCGCGAACGCGAGTGTCAGGAACGAGAGGGCGATGATCAGGGTGGTCCGGGCGCGAGGCAGGCGCGCGATGAGGCCGGTCAAGCGAAAGTCTCCTTTTCACGCGCGTTGCGGCGGCGCGAAATGCGTGGGCGGTCAGCGGGTGCGGGAAATTATACGGTCGATCGCGTGGCGATGACGATCGATGTGTACGCAATGATGCGTGATGCGGGCGGATTCCCGCTGTTTTTTGCGCAGGGTCGAACGCGTGCGCTCGGCGGAGGGTGCCTGGTGCGTCGATTCAGCGCGGCCAGTTCCGCCGCGACACGACCGCGAAGCTGATCGCGATCGAACCGGTGACCGCACGCGGCGGGGCGTCGTCCAGCGCGTCGTCCAGCGCATCGCCGAAGTGGAAGCGGCGGCTGCGTCCGTCGGCGCGCGCGGCACGACGCTCGGGAACGGGCGTTTCGGGCTCGGCACCGCTTTCGCCGGCGACAACCGGGTCGCAACACATATCGGTCAGGCACGCGGCCGCATGATCAGGAGGCGTGACAGTGAATTCCGGGAGGGGCATGCCCGTATTGAACGCCACGCCATTCGATCAGTAAAATGAATGTTTCGATCGATACGATTCCTTTCAAGAATGGAATTGAAACTGCTGCGCACCTTCCTGACGGTCACCGAGCTCAGCCATTTCAGCCGCGCGGCCGACACGCTGCACATGAGCCAGCCGGCGCTGAGCAAGCAGATCGGCGCGCTCGAGGCGAGCCTCGGCGGCAAGTTGTTCGAGCGCGGGCGGCACGGCGCGGAGCTGACGCCATTCGGTGAACGCTTCCTGCCCGACGCGCAGGCGCTCGTGCGCGATGCCGACGAGATTCTCGCGCGTGCGCGTGAGGCGAGCAGCGGGCAACGCGGGCATCTGCGGCTCGGCATCTGCCTGTCCGTGCTGACGCTCGTGCCGAAACGCGTCGCGGAATTCCGGCGCCGCAATCCGGGTATCGCGGTCACGCTGAGCGATCTGTCGTCGTCCGAGCAAACCCGCCGGCTGCGCGCGGGCAAGCTCGATGCCGGGTTCCTGCGTTTGCCGGCGGATGAAGGATTGTCGTCGTTCAAGGTGATCGACGAGGGGCTCGCGCTCGCGGTGCCGCCGCACCTTGGTTTCAAGCGCGTGCCGGCCGACCTCGACGTGCTCAACGAGATCGGCTTCATCGCGCTGCAGCGCGCACGCGGCCCCGGGCTCGCCGCGCAGATTGACCGGTGGTGCGTCGAGCGGCGCTTCGTGCCGCAGGTCACGCAGCAGGCGGAGGACGTGCAATCGGTGCTCACGTCGGTCGCGGCCGGGGTCGGCGTCGCGTTCATTCCGTCGCGCGCGCAGTACCTGCTGCGCGACGCGACCGTCCTGCCGCTCGCCGGCACGGACGCGAAATGGCGCGTCGGGCTCGCGTGGCTGTCCGGCCGCGACGATCCCGTGACCACGCGTTTCGTGTCGTTCATGCGCGCCGCGATCAAGGGCGCATGACCGGGCGTATAGTGTCCGCGATTGCCTTCCGCCTGAATGCCGGCCCGGCGCGGCGCTGGCTCCCGAACCCGAACCCGAACCGATGACTTCCGAATCCGACGGCGCCCCGCTCGATCCCGCACTCGTTGCGACGCTCGCGACGCTGCACGAAGCCGCGACCGATCCGTCCGGCAAGACGTGGTCGCTGCCGAAGATCGCGAAGCGCACGCAATTGCCGATGAGCACGCTGCGCCGCGTGCTGACGCAACTCGACGCCGCCGGCCTGAGCGCGACGACGCTGAACGACGACGGCACGGGCAGCGCCGCATTGACCGACGAGGGGCGCACCGTGTGCACGCAACTGTTCGGCGTGAACGACGGCACATGAAAAAACGGGTCGCCCGAAAGCGACCCGTCATGGTGCGGTTCGACATGCGGCGACGGCCGCATCGACGCGGTATCACCACCGTGCCGTCACCCCTCCCATGATGGAGTGCCGGTAGGTCTGGTCGTTCAGTCCATGCCGGTAGCCGACGTCGAGATCGAGCCAGCGCTTCGGCGAGTAGATCGCGCCGGCGATCACGAACGCCGGATTTGCGCCGGCCGTGCTTTCGGTGTTGCGCGACAGGCCGATGTCCGCCACGAGCTGCACCTTGTCGGTTGCCTTGTAGAGCGCCGCGGCCGATACGGCCCAGACCGAGCGCAGATCGCCCTGGCGATTCGGCTGGTAGGCGAGGCCCGCATTCGCGAGCAGCGAGAAGCGCGCGACGTCGGCTTGCGCGAGCAGCGTCGCGCCGGTGCCGACGCGACCGGTGCCGAGCCCGCGACGGTCGTTGCCGGTCGGCATCGTGACCTTCGGTTTCAGCGCAAGCGACAGCGGCCCGCGTTCGACGAAGCGCCATTTCATGCCGATCTCGACATCGCCGATGCCCGCGCCGTTGTCGTCGGTCCGCGTTTGCAGATGTGTAAAAGGCGCGTTCACGTAGAGATCGGCGTGCTCGCCGAACCCGCGCGTGAGCGTCGCGTTCCACAACTGATGGCGGCCGTTTTCGTCCTGTTTCGAGGTTTCCTCGCCGTTGAACTCGAACTGCCAGTTCGCGTTGCCCTGCGTACCCGTGTCGTCGCTGACGAGCGGATGGGCCGCGTAAGCGTCCAGCGGCGCGAGGAGGGCGCTCGCGGCCGCGAGCGGAAGCATTCTTTTCATCAAGTCACCCATGATGCGTCGTGGGCGGCCGGCCCGTGCGGGCCGGCGCGCCACCGTTCGGAAGAAGTCAGAACCACTGCTTGTAGCGGCGCACATAGATCGTCTTGACGATCTGCGCGAGCAGGATGTAGCCGACCATCGTCGTCGCGAGCCACAGCCAGTAGGTGCCCGGCAGGTGCATGAAGCCGAGCGAATCCGCGAACGGCGAGAACGGCAGCCAGCAGCCGATCGCGATCGCGGTGAACGTCGACAGCAGCACCGGCAGCGCGGCCGTGCTCTGCAGGAACGGAATCTTCTGCGTGCGCAGCAGGTGTACGACGAGCGTCTGCGACACGAGGCTCTCGATGAACCAGCCCGAGTTCATCACGATCTGGCCGCTCGAACCGCCGTGCAGGTGATACATCGCACCCGCGCCGAACACGGTCCACATCAGCACGTAGGTCGTGATGTCGAACACCGACGACGTCGGCCCGACCCACAGCATGAAGCGGCTGATGTTGCCGGCTTCCCACTTGCGCGGCTTCTTCAGGAACTCCGGATCCATCTTGTCCCACGGCAGCAGCATCTGCGACGTGTCGTAGATCAGGTTCAGCACGAGCAGCTGGGTCGCGAGCATCGGCTCCCACGGCAGGAACGCGCTGGCGACCAGCACCGAGAACACGTTGCCGAAGTTCGAGCTGGCGGTCATGTTCAGGTACTTCAGGATGTTGCCGAACGTCTCGCGGCCCTTGATCACGCCTTCTTCGAGCACCATCAGGCTCTTTTCGAGCAGGATGATGTCGGCGGTTTCCTTCGCGATGTCGGCGCCGCTGTCGACCGAGATGCCGACGTCGGCATCGCGCAGCGCGGGTGCGTCGTTGATGCCGTCGCCGAGGAAGCCGACCGTGTGGCCATTCGCCTGGAGCGCCTTCACGATGCGCGCCTTCTGCAGCGGCGTGAGCTTCGCGAACACCGTCGTGCGTTCGACGACCTGTGCGAGCGTCGCGTCGTCGAGCGCCTCGATTTCGGCGCCGAGCATCGGCTTGCCCGGCTCGAGGCCGACCTGGCGGCACACCTTCATCGTGACGGTCGGGTTGTCGCCCGTCAGCACCTTCACCGACACGCCGTTCTCGCGCAGCGCGGCGAGTGCCGGCGCGGCCGATTCCTTCGGCGGGTCGAGGAAGGTCAGGAAGCCGCGCACGACGAGATCGCGCTCGTCGGCGGTGCGGTACTGTTCTCGTTCGTCGCCGCGCGGGATCGTGCGCGTCGCGAGCACCAGCACGCGGAAGCCGTCCTCGTTGTACGCGTTCGCCTGTTCGAGCAACCGCTTGCGCGCGACGAAGTCGAGCGGACGCACGCCGTCCTCGTCCTGCACATGGGTCGACACCGCGAGCATTTCCTCGACCGCGCCCTTGCAGATCAGCAGGTGCGTGCCGTGCGTGTCCTCGACGACGACCGACAGGCGGCGGCGCACGAAGTCGAACGGCAGCTCGTCGATCTTCTTGTGGCCCTGCGGCTTCACGCGCTCGCCGATCTCGTCGGCGCGCGCGACCACCGCGATGTCGATCAGGTTCTTCTGGCCGCTCTGGTGGAAGCTGTTCAGCCAGCCAAGCCGCAGGATGTCCTCGTTCTTGTGGCCGGACAGGTCGAGATGGTGTTCGAGGATGATCTTGTCCTGCGTGAGCGTGCCGGTCTTGTCGGTGCACAGCACGTCCATCGCGCCGAAGTTCTGCACCGAGTTCAGCCGCTTCACGACGACCTTGCGGCGCGCCATCGCGATCGCACCGCGCGCGAGGTTCGCGCTGACGATCATCGGCAGCATCTCGGGCGTGAGGCCGACGGCCACCGCCAGCGCGAACGTGAGCGCGCTCAGCCAGTCGCCCTTGGTCAGGCCGTTGATCATGAACACGATCGGCACCATCACGAACATGAACTTGATCAGCAGCCAGCTCACGCTCGCGACGCCGCGGTCGAAGCTCGTCTCGATGCGCTTGTGGCTCACGACATTGCGTGCGAGCGAACCGAAATAGGTGTCTTCGCCGGTCGCGACGACCACGGCCGTCGCGGTGCCGCTGACCACGTTGGTGCCCATGAAGCACACGTTCTCGAGATCGAGCAGCGACGTCGACGCGTCGTTCGCCGCGCCGGGCGTGCCTGCCATGCCCGCGTGGGCCGACTTGCCGGCGACGGCGCCGAGCGTGTCGTACTTCTCGACCGGCAGCGCTTCGCCGGTCAGCACGGCCTGGCTGATGAACAGGTCGCGCGATGCGAGCAGGCGAACGTCGGCGGGAATCATGTCGCCGGCGGACAGATGCACGATGTCGCCGACCACCACTTCGCGCATCGGCACCTCGCGGCGCGCCGGCTCGGACGTGTCGGTCACCGCGCGTTGCACGGTCGCCGTCGTGCGGACCATCGCCTTGAGCTTTTCGGCCGCGCGCAGCGACCGGAATTCCTGCACGAAGCGCAGCAGCGCGCTGATCGTGACCATCGTCAGCAGGATCGTCATGCCGACGTAGTCGCGATCGCCGGGTGCCGCGAAGTAGACGTCGGTGCAGAAGCTGATCGCGGCCAGCACCAGCAGCACGTAGACGAACGGATTGTGGAACGCGTGCAGCAGCTGGCGCGTCCAGTGCGGCGGCTTGTCGTGCGCGATTTCGTTCGGGCCGTTGTGCTGCAGGCGATCGGCGGCCTGCTCGTAGGTGAGGCCACGCGTGCTGGTGCGCAGCGACTTGAAGGTTGCTTCGAGCGGGCGGGCGGCTTCCTGCGCAGCGCGCATGATGCGCGGTTCGTTCTGCTGACCGGGGCCGGCGTTGATGAAGCCGCGCTGTTTCTTTTGCGAGGTATTGCGTTGTGTCATGAGTCGCTCCTTGCGCACGAGGCGGCGGGCGGGGAGCGACCGTGTCGTTATCGACGCACGAGCGCTCCCCGCCGCGTCGCGTCAGGCGCGATCGGCTGTGGATCGGTGAAGAGGGGAACGCTCGCCGGCGCGCGGAGTGCGATCGGAGGAACGATGCGCAGCGTCGCACCGGCGAGCGGTAATCGACTACTGTCGTCTGAGTTCATCTGCACTCCTGTCGGTTGCGGGTAGGCGACACGGGCGATCGGAAGCCGCGCACGCATGAGGGCGCGCGGCCGGACGGCACGCGAACGGAACACGCACGCAGCTTGCGCGGCGCGCAGCACGAACGCACACGCGGCAACGCACGGTTGCGCAGCGCGGACATTCGGCGATATCGAAAAATTCGGCGGGGGATTCTGGCCGGTCAGGCCGGAAGGGCGCCGCATCCTGCTTCCCGGGATGCGGCAGAAGACGAGGCTCTGCGCGGTTTCCTCAGGCAGCAGTCAAGTTGGTCGAGGACCAACTACAACTCGCGTCGGTGTTCACAGAACACTCCATGTAATCAGACGGGGGCGATGGTAATAGGTCGTCGTGCGAAGCGTCAACCCTTTTTCTGCCCTTTTTTCAGGCAATGCTTGCAGAACGTTAGCGCGACAATGTCGTCTCCGTGAATAAAAAAACCGCGCGCATGTCAGGCAGGCATGCGCGCGGTTGCGTGGAGACGACGTGCGGGTTACTGCGTGGACGCCGTGACGGCAGCGCCTGCATCGGCGATACCGGAGCCGGCCGGCAGCGCGCTGCACGACGTGCTGGCCGGCAGCATCGCCGCACGCGCAGCGCCTTGCAGCTTCTGCTGGATCTGCGCGGGCGTGAGGTTGCCGTTCATCGACAGCATCAGCCCGACGATGCCCGTCACCTGCGGCGTCGCGAGGCTCGTGCCGCTCGCCGTGCCGTAGGTGTCCGTGCCCGGCGTCGTCGTGCCGCTGTTGGCCGTCGACAGGATGTTGACGCCAGGCGCGCTCAGCGCGACGTCGGCGCCGAAGTTGCTGAACGATGCGCGGCGACCGGTCGCATCGGTCGCGCCGACGCTGATCACGCCGCGGCAGTTCGCGGGTTGGTCGAGCCCGGTCGACAGGCCGTCGTTGCCGGCGGCGACGACGACGGTCACGCCCTTCGCGTTCACGTCGTCGATCGCTTGCTGGAACGTCGCGCTGCACGCGCCGACACCACCGAGGCTCAGGTTGATGATCTTCGCGGGATTCGGGTTCGCCGGCACGCCGGCGACCGGAATGCCGGCCGCCCAGCGCATCGCGTCGGCGATGTCGCTCGTCGTGCCGCCGCACTTGCCGAGCACGCGCACCGGCAGGATGCGGCCGAGCCACGACACGCCGGCGATGCCCATGCCGTTGTTGGCGGCGGCGCCGATCACGCCCATCACGCGCGTGCCGTGCCAGCTGCTGTCGTTCGGTTCGCTCGCGCAGTGATAGTACGGGCCGCTGGTGTTGTCGAGTTCCTGCTGCGTGACCCAGTCGCCCGGATCGGTTGCATCGGCGCCGCGCGTCTGGCCGTTGTTGCTGGTGTTGGCGTTCGAGATGAAGCTGTAGCCGGGCAGCAGGTTGCCGACGAGGTCGGGGTGTGGCCGGTAGCCGGTATCGAGCACGGCCGTGACGACGGTCGGCGACCCCTTGGTCCGTGTCCATGCGGGCGGTGCGTTGATGCCGACGGTCGCATCGGACAGATACCATTGCTGGCCGTATGCGGGGTCGCTCGGTGTGTCGCGGATCCGCATCGGGTGATCCGGTTCCGCGTAGTCGACGTCGCCGTCGGCCGCGAATGCCTGCGCGAGCGCCGCCGCGTCGTCGGACGCGATGCGCTGGCCGATCGACAGCACGGCCGCGCCGTCCGACAGGGTGCGCTCGACCTGCACGTTCAGCGGTGCCTGCGACGTCGTCACGGCCGCATAAGCCCGTGCGGCGCTGGCCGTCGTGGGTGCCGACCAGCGCGTCATCGAGCGCTGGATCACGGCGTCGAGTCGCGTGCCGATGTCGAGGGCCGCCATCGCGCGCGTGGCCGTCAGGGTCTTCAGCCTGACGATCAGGTGATCGACCGGCGGCTCGGCCGGCGTGGTCTGGGCGGCCATCTGCACCGCGGCCTGCTGCGACGTGCAAGCGCTGCTGCCGGAGTTGGTGGGCGGGGTCGTCGGGGCCGGTGCTGGGGCCGGCGTCGGGGTGGGGGCTGGTGCCGCGTTGGTCGGCGACGAGTTGTTGCCGTCGCCGCCTCCGCCGCAGCCGGCGATCGGCAGCAGGATCGCGGCGGACAGCATGCCGGCGAGCATGCGCGCATGGGTGGAATGGGCCAGCGCGAAATTGAAACGTTTGGCTTTCATGTTGAAAGTCGATCCTCGAAGATAACCGTCGTGCCGGCGGTGGTGCCTGGCCCGGGGTAAGCCGGACCTTGTTTTTTCTGTGGCGCGCGCGGGGTTGCCGCGACGCGACATGCCTTGGGTAACGGCTGCTGTGGCGACTTCTTGAATATGTTTTGTATGAAAGAACAGCAGGAAGCAAACGATTACGTTGCGGCGTCGCAGCACGAACGCGCGTTGGGACCGAGTGACGAACACGCGGGGACGAGACCGCCGGCGAGCGGTCGGGCGCGATACATGGCCCGGGCGCTTTTGCGCACCACGGAAAGTGACCGCTCGCGGCGCGCGTGCCTGACACTTTTCCCGATACGGTGCAAATTTTGTCGGGCGTACGATCGCGATTCCATCAACGTTTCGTCAGGAGAAAAGCATGGATCGCCGCTTCCGTTGGCTGGCCGTCGCGCTGACCTGCGCGCTGGCGGGCAGCGCGCACGCGCAGGCCCTCACCGGCACGCTGAAGAAGATCAAGGACACGGGCATCGTGTCGCTGGGCATTCGCGAATCGTCGGTGCCGTTCTCGTATTCGGACAACCAGCAGAAGAACATCGGTTACTCGCGCGACATCGCGGCGCGCATCATCGACGCGCTCAAGGCCGAGCTGAAGGCGCCGAACCTGACGGTGAAGGAAATCCCGATCACGTCGCAGAACCGGATTCCGCTGCTGCAGAACGGCACGATCGACTTCGAGTGCGGGTCGACCACCAACACGCTGGAGCGGCAGAAGCAGGCAGCGTTCTCGAACAGCATCTTCCTGTACGGAATCCGCTTCAGCACGCGCAAGGATTCGGGCGTGAAGGACTTCCCGGACCTGGCCGGCAAGACGGTCGCGACGACGGCCGGCACGTCGGACGAGCGCCTGCTGCGCAAGCTCAACGAAGAGAAGGGGATGAACATGACGATCATCAGCGCGAAGGACCACGCCGAAGCGTTCATGAACGTCACGACGGGGCGCGCGGTCGCGTTCGTGATGGACGAGCCGCTGCTGTACGGCGAGATCGCGAAAGACCGCAATCCAGGCGCGTACACGGTGGCGGGCACGCCGCTCGTCCATGAAAACTACGCGTGCATGATGCGCAAGGACGATCCGGCGTTCAAGCACGTGGTCGACGGCGTCATTGCGAAGATGCAGACCTCGGGCGCGGCCGAGAAGCTCTACGACCAGTGGTTCATGCAGCCGATCCCGCCGAAGGGCGTGAGCCTCAACTATCCGCTGTCGCCGGAGATGAGGCAGCTGTTCAGGAATCCGACGGATCAGGCACAGTACTGAGCGCGGCGTCATGGCGGTATTGCCTCGCTAATGAAAGAAACCGCCGGTACATGCCGGTGGTTTCGGTTTCCGGCCCGGCCGCTCGAGCGACGGCATCATGCGTCAGTGCCTTGATTTCCGGCACGCGCGCGGCCGGCCTGGCCGGTACCGACGGTGCCGGCGCCAGCGCACGCATGGATGGCTGTGCCGGCACCTCGCGAACGGGCCGTTCGATGCGTTTCCGAGTGTGCCGCATTCGGCCTTCAACCTCGCCCGCGCCATGGGATTCCTGTCGCGTCGCGCAACAACAGGCACAATATGCGCTCTGCCGCGCACCGCTGTTCGTCATTCGAACATGCTGGCGCGTGCCGCCGCCGTCCGAATCCTTCCCGGTAGTCATGAACGCCTCGCTCACTCCCGCGCGCGAATCGAACTCGCCGCGCTTCCTGTTGTTCCTCATTTGCCTGTTCGCCTCCGCCGGCCAGCTCGCGATCGACATCTACGTGCCCGCGCTGCCCGACATGGCGCATTCGTTCGCGACCACGCCGCAGGCGATCCAGTCGAGCGTCTCCGGCTACATGGCCGCCTACGCGCTCGGCCAGCTGATCTTCGGCCCGGTCGCCGATGCATACGGACGCAAGCGCGTGCTTGCGTTCGGGCTCGTCATCTACACGATCGGTTGCCTGCTGTCGCTCGGCGCGCCGAACCTGGAGACGTTCGTGCTGGCGCGCTGCCTGCAGGGCTTCGGGATCGCGACCACGAACCTGCTCGCGAAGGCGATCATCACCGACTCGTTCTCGGGCCAGGCGCTGATGCATGCGTTTACCTACATGTCGATCGCATGGGGGCTCGCGCCGATCATCGCGCCGGTGATCGGCGCGCACCTGCAGGAATGGTTCGGCTGGCGCGCGTGCCTCGTGTTCCTGCTGGTGTACTCGCTGATGATGTGGGCGCTGCTGTGGCACTACCGGGAAACCTTGCCGAAACCGGTCCATCTCGAGCCGCGCACGCTGATGGCGAACGCGGGCAAGGTGCTCGCGAGCCCGGTGTTCCAGAGCTGCTTCCTCGCGCAGGGGCTGTGCTACAGCATCCTGCTGGTGTTCAACATCGTCGGGCCGTTCATGGTGCAGACCACGCTGCACAAGCCGCCGACCTTCTTCGGCTATCTCGCGCTCGGGATCGGGCTGATGTATTTTCTCGGCGGACTGTCGAACCGGATTCACGGGCTCGGGCTGCCGAGCGCCGAGCAGCGGCTGCGCATCGGCGCACGCGTGATGGCGGTTGCGGCGGTTGCGATGCTCGTGCTGGCGCTGACCGTCGGGCTGCGCGTATGGACGCTCGCGACGCCGGTGCTCGTGATGGGCTTCTGCGCGGGTGCGATGTATCCGACGCTGATGGCCAAGGGCAATTCGCTGTTTCCGCATATCGCGGGGCTGACGAGCGCGATCCTCGGGTGCGCGCTGCTGCTCGTGTCGTCCGCGATGATGGGCCTGGCCGGCTTCGTGTCGATTCAGGTGCTGACGCCGCTCGCGGTGTTCTTCGTCGCGCTGTCGTTCATCGTCGTGTGGATGGTGACGAAGCTGCTGCGCTACCTGACGCAGCAGCAGGCCGCGCGCGTGGCTTGCGGGAGCGGGGAGGCGGCGTAACCCGAGTCAATGGGTGCCGCAACGGCACGCCGGCCGCTCACAGCGGCTGCGCGGCGCCCGCCTGCGCCAGCAGCGCAACCGCGGCCGGGTCCGGCATCCCGTTCGAATCGATCGCGCCGGCCTTGGCCAGTGCGTCGAGATCGCTATCGACGCCCGGTTGCCCGACCACGAATGGCGTCGTCAGGAAGGCCGGTGTCGACAGCGTGACCGAATAGCGCTGCTGCAGATTCGTCACCACCGCCGATTGCGCGGCCTGCACCGCACCCGGGCTGCCCATCACCCTCTGGAAGTGCCCATTCCCCTGAAAATTGCCGATCAGCCCGGCCGTGTTGGTGCCGAGCTGCGCGGCGAGATAGACGACCATCAGCTCGGTCTCGGGCGTCGTGTTGAAGGTGCCGCCCGCATAGCTGAGCGAATGCAGGCTCGTGCCGCCGGACGCGACGGTGATCACGCACGGCAGCGTGGCGTTGACCGTCACGCGGTAGTTGCCGCCGCCGTCGGTCAGCGTCGTGGCCGAGCCTTGCGCGCAACTGACCGTCACCGATGCGCTCGCGAGCGCGGCGCCGGTGGCGGCCGTGCCGGACAGCGCGATGGTCTGCGTGTTGGTGTTGTTGAAGCAGACGTCGACGCCGAAGCAGGCGTCGCCGTTGCAGCCCGCAAGTGCCGCGACGGCGGCGACGCAGGCGGTGCCCAGCGCGGGGCGGAGGAAGCACGGGTGGCGGAGGTTCATGGTCGCGGGCGATCGGGAGAAGGGACGCGGCAGGGCAACCGGTGTGCGACGACGCATCGGCACACGGTTCCTATTCTAGGTCTGCGATCCGGGTATTGCTTGCCCGTTCGTTTGCTGTCGGCCGGGGGCTTGCTACGGCTTGCGCGCCGCCGGTTTCGCGAACGCGCCGCGCACCTCGAAGCCGATCGCATCCGCAACGTTGCCGCGCGCGTCGACGAGTTCCAGCCGATGCCGGCCCGGCCACGGCATCCACGCGATGCGGTCGGCGTGCCCGATCACCTTGTCGTCGAGCCGCCACGCGAACCGCGCGGCATGTCCGGACGATCGCTCGAACCAGATCCGCTGGTTCTTCGGCGGAATGTCCGGATCGATCGCGAAGATCGTGCCGTCGGTCGGCGCGCCGATCGTCAGCGGCGCGCGCGCGCCGTCCTTGCCCGGCGTGACGGGCGCCGCGAGCCGGATCGTGTCGAGCGCCGTGCCCGCGATGAACCACTCGTCGCGCGACGGCTCGATGTCGCGCTCGAACGTGATGCGGCGCGATTCCACACCGGCCGGCGGACGCGGCGCGCGGCTCGGCAGGTCGCGGTGCAGGTAGCCGACGACGGCCGACCACACCGGCGACGCGCCCGTCACTCCTGATACATCCCACATCGGCGAACCGTCTGCATTGCCGACCCACACGCCGACCGTATAGCGCGACGTGAAGCCGACGGTCCAGTTGTCGCGCATGTCCTTGCTCGTGCCGGTCTTGACCGCCGAGAAGAAGCGCGTCGCGAGCGGGTTGTCGAAGCCGAACGTGCGCACCCGCGCGTTGTTGTCGGACATGATGTCGGTGACGACGAAGCTGGCCGCTTCACTGAACACCCGCGTGCCGTTGTCCGCATGCCCCGGTGCCGATGCGCCGGAAGCGGGCGCCGACGCCGGCAGGTCGACGACCGTTCCCGCGACGCCGCCGTTCGCGAGCGCGCGATACGCATTGGTCAGCGACAGCAGCGTGACGTCCGCGCTGCCGAGCGCGAGGCTGAAGCCGTAGTAGTCGCCTTCCTGCGCGAGCGGCAGGCCGAGCGCGGTCAGCGTGCGCGCGAAGCGGTGCGGGGTGACGAGCACGAGCGTGCGCACGGCCGGCACGTTCAGCGAGCCGCCGAGCGCGCTGCGCACGCTCACCCAGCCCTTGAAGTCCTTGTCGTAGTTCTGCGGAATGTAGAGGCCGCCGCCGGCCGCGAGGTTGATCGGCGCGTCGTCGAGCAGCGACGCGGCCGTCAGCCGCTTCTCGTCGATCGCTTGCGCATAGAGGAACGGCTTGAGCGTCGAGCCCGCCTGGCGCGGCGCGAGCACGGCGTCGACGTCGCGCGCGCTCGACAACGCACCCGACGAACCGACCCACGCGCGAATCTCGCCGGTCGCATTGTCGATCACGACGACGGCGCCGTCCTGCACGTTGCGCCGGTGTGCGGGCGCGTCGAGTTCGGTCAGCGCGCGCGTCAGCGTGTCGCGTGCGAAGCGCTGCAGCGGCGCATCGAGCGTCGTGCGCACCTGCGCGCCGGCCGCCGGCTTGACCTCGGCCGCGACGCGGCGCGCGAAGTGCGGGGCGAGGGCGGCGACGTCGTCGCGCACGGCATTGGCCGGGCGGGCGATCACGAGTTGCACGTAGCCGTCGAGCGACGCGCACGCCTGCTCCGCATGCATGTCGCGCAGGATCCGGCACGCTCGCTCGGCGACCTTCGCGCTCGCCGCGTTGGGTGCACGCACCAGCGCGGCCGCGATCGCGGCTTCCCGCGCGTCGAGGCCGGACGGCGCCTTGCCGAACAGCACCTGCGACAGCGCGGCGAGCCCGACCGTCTCGCCGCGGAACGGCACGAGATTCAGGTAGGCCTCGAGGATCTGGTCCTTGCGCCAGCCGCGTTCGAGCAGCAGCGCGTTCATCGCCTGCGTGGCCTTCTGCGGCAGCGAGCGCTGGCCCGAGCGGCGCGGCGAATCGCTGAGCAGCCCGGCGAGCTGCATCGTCACGGTCGACGCGCCGCGCGTGCGCTCGTTCCACAGGTTGCCCCATGCCGCGCCGGCGATCCCGCGCCAGTCGACGCCGCTGTGTTCGTAGAAGCGCTTGTCCTCGGACACGACGATCGCGTCGCGGAACGCGGGCGACACGTCGGCGAGCGACACCCAGTCGCCGCGCCGTTCGGTGAGGTCGACGCGCGTGCGCTGCAGCGGCGTGCCGTCGCGCGCGAGCAGCACCCAGTCGGAACTGCGCCAGTTGCGGCGCACGTCGTCGTAGCCGGGCAGCGCGTGCGCGACGAGTGGCGCGGCCAGCACGACGGCGACGAATACGCGGCCGGCGAAACGCGCCGGCCGCGGCAATACACGATCGATCATCACGGTCTCGTTACTTGCCCGCGTCGGCGGGCTTCACGGTCATCGGCGGATTCGGCCACAGACCGTACACGGACGGCGCATACAGCGCCTCGACGCGCGTCGGCGGCAGCCCGAAGGTGCCGACGTTGTTCAGTCGCACCGTGTACTCGACCGAGAGTTTGCCCTTCGGCAGATAGTCGTAATACGCGCGGTAGCCGTCGAAATCGCGTTCGATGAATGCCGGCCACGCGCCGTCCGGGGATTTCTCGCCCTGCGTCGCGGCTTCGGAGTCGCGGCCGAGGCCCGAGCCAAGGATCGTCGCGCCGGACGGGATCGGATCGTTGACGACGACCCACGTCATGTCGCTCTGCGCATCGATGTCGAGATGCACGCGCACGACGTCACCGCGCGTCAGCACGCCCTTGACGGCGGGCGACACGGGTGTGACGGTCTTCGTGATCCGGTAGCCGGCCGCGAACGGCGCGCGCAGCGGCACGGCCGCGAGGCTTTCGACGGTCGCCCACGGGCGGCCCGTGCCGTCCTGCGTGACGGACAGCGTGGCCGGCGCCTGCGCCGCACGCGGCCACGGCATCAGCACGCTGCGCGCGGCGGCGGCGCGGGTCGCGGCAGTGGCCGACGCGGGCGCATCGGCGGGCGCCGGTGCCTGCGACCACGCGATCGCGCGCTCGTTGCCGCCGAGCGCGATCTTCGTCGTGCCGGCCACAGGCGTGCTCTCGTAGGTGCGGGAGAAGCGCTCGATCGCGAGCTGGCCGAGTGCGTTCGACGTCGTCGTCTGCCATGCGCCCTGGCGTTGCAGCGCGAGCAGGCCGGTCGCCACGCGCGGCATCTCGTCCTTCCACGCGGGGTTCCCCGCGAATTCCAGCGCGAGGCGCGCGGCGTTGGTCTCGTTGCTCGTCATCAGCCACCACAGGTCGTCGTCACGCGCGGTCGAGAACACGAGCTGCGTACCCTGGTAGGTGAGGCGCGCACGCAGGATCTGCTCGACCTGCGCGCGTTTCTCGTCACGCTGCGGGATGTCCTTCACGCGCGTGAGGATCGCGTGATAGTCGATCACCGCCGACGTCGGCCACTGGTTCGGCGCGAGTTCGATCGAACCGAGCATGCGGCCCTGTGCTGCACCGTAACGCGACAGCGCCTCGATCGCCGCGAGCTTGCGCAGGTCGCGATCCTGGCGCGGCGCCCACGCGTTGCGCTCGATGCGGCCGTCGACGAAGCGCGCGAGCCCGGCCTCGAGCTGCGTGCGCAGGTCTTCCGGCAGCGCGAAGCGCGGGTCGAGGCGGCTCGCCTCGTCGGCGATCACGAGCAGGTACGACGACAGCGTCGGGCTGCCATAGTGCGCATCGTCGGACGACGGCGGGAAGTAGCTCGCGAGCCCGTCGCTGTCGAGGTAGACGGGCATGCGTGCCACCAGCGCCTGCCATTGCGCGGCGTCGTGCAGGCCGATCGCGCGCGACGTCTGCTGTTCGAGGCAGCGGTACGGATAGCGCTCGAACCAGCGCCGCACGCCGGGCAGGCCGTCCGCGAGCTTCGACTGCAGCGACACGGCGATGCCGCCGCGCGGCGCGCCCTGCGCGTTGTTGACGGCGCCGGCCGGGGCCGACACGGGCACCGTCAGCGTACCGTCGACCTGGGTGAGCGTGGCCTGCTGCACGGTGACCGGCAGCGCGGGCACGACCTTCTGCGCGACGGCCAGCGCATCGGACGCGCGTTTGCCGCCTTGCTCGGCCGCCTCGATGCGCCAGTTCAGCGCGCCGGCCGCGTCGAGCGCCTGCTCGGGCACGGTGATCGTCCACGCCACCTCGGTCGCCGCATTGGCCGCGAGCGACACGGTTTGCGGCGCGACGTCGAGGCCCGTCACGCGCGACGTCACGACGACCTGCATCGCGCGGTCGGTGGTGTTGCGCAGCGTGACCTGCGCGCGGAACGCATCGCCTTCGCGCACGAGCGGCGGCAGGCCGGAGATCAGTTGCAGGTCCTGCGTGCTGCGAATCGACGTGCTGCCGGTGCCGAAGCGGTCCGGGCCGACCGCCGCGATCGCGACGATCCGGAAGCGCGTGAGCGCGTCGTTCAGCGGCACCTCGACGGTCGCGCTGCCGTTCGCGTCGAGCGTCACGCGCGGATTCCACAGCAGCAGCGTGTCGAACAGCTCGCGCGTCGGCGCGCTGCCGCCGCCGCCGCCGGCCGGCACGGCCTTGCGGCCGAAGTGGCGGCGGCCGACGATTTCCATCTGCGCGGTGGCCGTCTCGACGCCGTACGCGCGGCGCTGCAGCATCGCGTCGAGCAGGTCCCAGCTGTTGTTCGGCATCAGTTCGAGCAGCGCCTCGTCGACGGCCGCGACCGCGATCTGCGTGCCGGCCGGCGCGGGCTGGCCGTTCGGCAGCGTGACCTTCACGTGCGCCTGCGCCTTGCTGCGCACCGTGTAGCGCGTCGCGTCAGTCGTCACGGCCACGCCGAGACGATGCACGCCCGTGCCGACCTTGATCTCGCCGAGGCCGTAGCGGAACGCGGGCTTCGACAGGTCGACGAACGCGGTCGGCGCTTCATAATGGCGGCCTTCGCGCCAGAACGCGCGCGCCCATTCGACCGGCGCTTTCCAGCCCCACGTGAAGAACGAGTACCACGGCACTTCGCGAATCCGGCCGCGCAACGCGAGCACCGACACGTACACGTTCGGCCCCCACGATTCGCCGACCTTCAGGTCGACGGTCGGGTTCTTGCCGTCCAGTTCGACGATGTGCGTTTCCATCACGCCGCCGCGTTCGACCGCGACGAGCGCGGTCGCGTAGCGGAACGGCATGCGTACCTGGAAGCGGGCCGTTTCGCCCGGCTCGTAGGAGGTCTTCTCCGGGATCACGTCGATCCGGTCGGTGTTGTCGCCGCCGAACCAGAGTTCGTCCTCGCGCGTGACCCAGACGGACGTCGACGCGTTCGACGTGCGCCCGTCGCCGTCCTTCGCGACCGCGATCAACTGCACGTTGCCGGCCTGTTCGAGCGTTGCGTCGCAGGCCATGCGGCCCTTGTCGTCGGTCTTGCCCGAGCACAGCACGCCGAGCTCACGCGTGTCGCTCTTGTTGTCGTATGCATAGAAGCCGCCGACCATCCGCTTGCGCGACGACGTCGTGATGTGCGCGACGCCCTTGATCTCGATCGGCACCGACGCGCGCGGCTTGCCCTGCAGGTCGACCGCGAGCGCCTGCACCGGCACGCGCTGGCCGACCGACACCCAGCGGCCGGCCTTGATGCCGGCCACCACCGCGGCCGGCCACAGGATCGTGTCGCCGCGGATCGTCTGCACTTCGCCGTTCGGGTCCGCGAACGTCGCCTCGAGCGCGATGCGCTTCGGTGCGTCGACGTCGGGCAGGCCCTTGAGCGTGACGGCACCCGCGCCGTTGCGGTCGAGCGTCAGCGGCAGCTTGTCCGCGATCAGCCTGGTTGCGTCGGGATCGTTGTTCGCGGCCGATGCGTTGTCGCCGTCCTGCGCATCGTCGTCGGCGTTGCCGTCGCTCCGCGCCGGACGATAGGGTGTGAAGCTGAAGTCCTCGAAGCGATCCGCGAACGGCGGCGATGCCCACTTCATCAGCGCCGACACCTGCACGGGCAGGTTCGACGCGCCGCCGCCCGACACGTAGTCGATCTGCACCGCGAGCGGTGCTTCCTTGACCGCGACGAGCGGGCTCTTCTGTGCGTCGCGCGCGCTGATCGTCCCCTTGAGCACCGGCAGGCGGAACGCCTCGACGCGGAAGCTGCCGCTGTAGTAGCTGGCGGTCGGCGCATCGTCCGGGCCACCTTCGAGCGACACGCTGTATTCGCCGAGCTTCGCCGCGGGCGGCAATGCGAACCGCGTGTCCGCGCTATGGTCGGCCGACCACGTGAGCGGCAGCTTGTAGGTCTGGTCGGAGCCGAGATGGCGGATCGTCACGCGCGTCGGGTATTGCGCCGGGAACGCGAGGCTCTGCAGCGTCTCGGTGCGCAGGAAGTGCTTCATCGACACGGTTTCGCCGGCACGCAAGAGTGTGCGGTCGAACACGGTATGCGCACGCACGGTCGGTGCGCTGTCGGTGTCGGTCGGCACGTTGAAGCGCCACGCTTCGATCCCGCGGTTCCAGTTCGAGCTGACGAACGCCATGTCGGGGCCCGTCTTCGGATCGTCGACGCGCGCCGACACGAAGTAGTCGTCGAAGCGTTCCGACTGGCTGCATTCGTGCTTCGGCTCGAACGGACCGTCGATCTTCAGCAGGCCTTGCGCGTCGGTCTTGCCGGACGCGATCTCGTCGCCGTTGCAGTCCGACACGCGGATCCGCGCGTTCGGCACCGGCTTGCCCTTGTCGAGCGTCGTGACCCACACGAGGTTGTTCTCGCGGCCCTGTTTCAGGTGCACGCCGAGGTTCGTGACGAGCACGGTGGTGCGCACGTACATGCTCGACGGCTTCGCGAGCAGCGAGCGGCCGAGCGCGGGCGACGCGAGTTCCAGCACGTAGAAGCCGGGTTTTTCCATCGGCACGCCGACGACCTCGAACGGGCGCAGCGCCTTCGGATCGGCCTTTGGCAGCGTCAGCGCCTGCGCACCCGGTTCGCCCGTGAGCAGCGACAGCGAGCGCACGTCGATGCGGCGGTTCTGCGGTGCGGGCATCTTCTCGCCGGCCTCGAGCGGCACGTAGACGGGATGCTGGCCCTTGTGCCGGAGCAGGCCCGGCATGCGTTCGTCGATCGTGCCGGCCGTCATCGACCAGTTGTCGAAGCGCTCGACGGTGCGCATCCATTGACGGATCGTGGTGTCGTCGTCGACCTTCAGGTTCGAGAATTGCGCGCCGCTCGTGTTGAGGCCCGCGATACGCAGGTCGGCCTCGACGTTGCGCAGCGTGACGGGCACGAGCGCGGGCGTATCGGGCTCCGCGAAGCGCTCGACGATCCCGAACGTGCCCGACGAGAATTTCGCGAGCGGCGGCATCGGCGCGGTGCGTGTCGCGAGCGGGAACAGGTCGGCGTTCGCGAGCGAGCGGTCGGTCACGTCGCGCAGGCCGGACGGCAGGTCGATCGTCAGGTTCGCCTGCGCGGGTAGCGGCGGTTTGAACGTGACGGTCGTCACTTCGTCGCTGTGGTCGTCGGCCGCGAAGGTCGGCGAAAGCGAACCGTCAGGGCCGCGCAGCTTGATCGCCTCGGCGTTCTTGCGCGAGACCGGTGCATTGAACGACAGCGTCAGCGGACGCAGCGGCGTGCAGGGCGCCTTCGCGTTCTCGCGCTCGCACGAGAAGCTCGCGGCGAACGGTGCGCGCACGGTGAAATCGAAGCGGCGCTCGGTGTCGTTCGCGATGCCGCTCGGGCTCGCGACGCCCTTGCCGTAGACGAGCTGCATCTTCGCGCTCGCGGGCAGCGCCTGCGCGCACGACAGCGTCAGCACGCGCGCGGCGTCCTTCTTCAGCCCGAAGTGGTCGAGCAGCGCGTTGCGCGTCTCGTCGTCGGCGGCCGTGACGGGAATGCGGTTGCCGATGCCGGCCGCTTCGCACCAGACGTTCGCGAGCGCGGAACGCGGCTCGGCCGGGCCGTTCAGCTTCAGCACGAAGACCTGGCGCTCCTCGATCTCATGCGAGCCCGGGCGTACCGTCACGGGAAACGGGCCGCCGGTTTGAAACGTGAAGCGGCGCGGGCCGCTGACCGCATTGCCGGCGACCGAGCGCAGCGTGTCGTTGAGCGCGACCGAGCAGCGCACGCCCGGCGGCAGGTCGTTCTCGAAATCGTAGACCCATGTCTTGTCGTCGAGCCAGTGACCCTGGCCGCGTGCGGCGGTGGAGTCATTGCAGGTCATGCGCGCGGGGTTCGGCGCGGACGCCGAGCCGAACGCGACCATCGGTTCGTCGAACTTGACGACGCTCTGCCGGACTTCGGTGACGGTGCCTTGCGGCGATACGCTCACCGTGCGTGCCGCGAGTGCATGCAGCGACAGTGCCGCGGCGCCCCCGAGTGCGGCGACCGCGCCGATGCGCCAGAGCAGCCGTGTGATGGGATTGGATTGATGCGTGTTGTTGTGTTTGTCGCGCTGCTTCATCGCTCGATGCCCTCGGAGGGAAGCTTTCTGTTTGATTGCACGCGATTCTAACCGACGCACATGCGAGCAGACGACGGGAGAGGCCGTGTCGCCGGCTTGCGACACACCGGCGTCCCGATGCAGAAGTGTCGCGTCGACGACACAAAGATGCAGCGAAATGTCGACTGTCTCGGATTGCGGAACATTTAATGGACTATAAAAGCATTGTCCAATCCGAATTGTGCGCGTACATTTCAGGGCCGCGCGAAATTTTGAGAAATATCAAGCGTGGTTTTCCCGAATCCGGTGTTCGAGAGAAGGAAACATGCACAACGACAACACCCCCCACTCGCGTCGTGACAACGACGCAGCCGCAAGCGGCATCACGCGGCGTCAATGGCTGCAGGGCGCACTGGCGCTGACAGCGGCGGGCCTTACCGGCTCGCTCGCGTTGCGGGCCCTGGCCGATAACCCCGGCACCGCGCCGCTCGACACGTTCATGACGCTTTCCGAAGCACTGACAGGCAAGAAAGGGCTGAGCCGCGTGCTCGGCGAACGCTTCCTGCAGGCCTTGCAGAAGGGTTCGTTCAAGACGGCCGACGGTCTGTCGCAGCTCGCCGGCGCGCTCGCGTCCGGTTCATTGACGCCCGATCAGCAGGCTTCCGCACTATCGATTCTCGAGGCGTGGTATCTCGGCATCGTCGACAACGTCGTGATTACCTACGAAGAAGCATTAATGTTCAGCGTGGTATCGGATACGCTCGTGATCCCTTCGTATTGCCCCAACAAACCTGGCTTCTGGGCCGAAAAACCGATCGAGAGGCAAGCCTGATGGCCGATACCGATACGCAAAAGGCCGACGTCGTCGTCGTCGGGTCGGGTGTCGCAGGCGCGATCGTTGCACACCAGCTCGCGATGGCGGGCAAGTCCGTGATCCTGCTGGAAGCCGGCCCGCGCATGCCGCGCTGGGAAATCGTCGAGCGCTTCCGCAACCAGGTCGACAAGACCGATTTCATGGCGCCGTACCCGTCGAGCGCGTGGGCGCCGCATCCGGAATACGGCCCGCCGAACGACTACCTGGTCCTGAAGGGCGAGCACAAGTTCAATTCGCAGTACATCCGCGCGGTGGGCGGCACGACGTGGCACTGGGCCGCGTCGGCGTGGCGCTTCATCCCGAACGACTTCAAGATGAAGACGGTGTACGGCGTCGGCCGCGACTGGCCGATCCAGTACGACGACCTCGAGCATTACTACCAGCGCGCCGAGGAAGAGCTCGGCGTGTGGGGCCCCGGCCCCGAGGAAGACCTGTACTCGCCGCGCAAGCAGCCGTACCCGATGCCCCCGCTGCCGTTGTCGTTCAACGAGCAGACGATCAAGAGCGCGCTCAACGGCTATGACCCGAAGTTCCACGTGGTGACCGAGCCGGTCGCGCGCAACAGCCGCCCGTACGACGGCCGGCCGACCTGTTGCGGGAACAACAACTGCATGCCGATCTGCCCGATCGGCGCGATGTACAACGGCATCGTGCACGTCGAGAAGGCCGAGCAGGCCGGTGCGAAACTGATCGACAGCGCGGTCGTCTACAAGCTCGAGACCGGGCCGGACAAGCGCATCACCGCCGCGGTCTACAAGGACAAGACGGGCGCCGACCATCGCGTCGAGGGCAAGTACTTCGTGGTGGCCGCGAACGGCATCGAGACGCCGAAGATCCTGCTGATGTCGGCGAACCGCGATTTCCCGAACGGCGTCGCGAACAGCTCCGACATGGTCGGGCGCAACCTGATGGACCACCCGGGCACGGGCGTGTCGTTCTATGCGAGCGAGAAGCTGTGGCCGGGCCGCGGCCCGCAGGAGATGACGTCGCTGATCGGTTTCCGCGACGGTCCGTTCCGCGCGACCGAAGCCGCGAAGAAGATCCACCTGTCGAACATGTCGCGCATCAACCAGGAGACGCAGAAGATCTTCAAGGCCGGCAAGCTGATGAAGTCCGACGAGCTCGACGCGCGGATCCGCGATCGTTCCGCGCGCTACGTGCAGTTCGACTGCTTCCACGAAATCCTGCCGCAGCCCGAGAACCGCATCGTGCCGAGCAAGACGGCCACCGACGCGGTCGGCATTCCGCGCCCGGAAATCACGTATGCGATCGACGACTACGTGAAGCGCGGCGCCGTCCATACGCGCGAGGTCTACGCGACGGCCGCGAAGGTGCTCGGCGGCACGGAGGTCGTGTTCAACGACGAGTTCGCGCCGAACAACCACATCACGGGCGCGACGATCATGGGCGCGGATGCACGCGACTCCGTCGTCGACAAGGACTGCCGCACGTTCGACCATCCGAACCTGTTCATCTCGAGCAGCTCGACGATGCCGACCGTCGGTACGGTGAACGTGACGCTGACGATCGCGGCGCTGGCGCTGCGGATGTCGGACACGCTGAAGAAGGAAGTCTGACCGTGCGGAAATCTACTCTCACCTTCCTCCTCGCCGGCTGCCTCGCGCTGCCGGGCCTCGTGCGCGCGGCCGATTCGGCCGATCCCGCGCAGATCAAGCGCGGCGAATACCTCGCCGTCGCGGGCGACTGCATGGCGTGTCACACCGCGAAGGGCGGCAAGCCGTTCGCCGGCGGCCTCGGGATGCCGGTGCCGATGCTCGGCAAGATCTATACGAGCAACATCACGCCGGATTCCGACACGGGCATCGGCAACTGGACGTTCGACGACTTCGAGCGCGCGGTGCGTCACGGCGTGTCGAAGAACGGTGACAACCTGTATCCGGCGATGCCGTACGTGTCGTACGCGAAGATCAACGACGACGACATGCAAGCGTTGTACGCGTACTTCATGCACGGCGTCGAGCCGGTCAAGCAGACGCCGCCGAAGAACGAGATCCCCGCGCTGCTGAGCATGCGCTGGCCGCTGAAGATCTGGAACTGGCTGTTCCTGAAGGACGGCGCGTACCAGCCGAAGCCGTCGCAGAGCGCCGAGTGGAACCGCGGCGCGTACCTGGTGCAGGGCCTCGCGCACTGCAGCACGTGCCACACGCCGCGCGGCATCGCGATGCAGGAGAAGTCGCTCGACGAGACGGGCGGCAGCTTCCTGTCGGGTTCGGTGCTGGCGGGCTGGGACGGCTACAACATCACGTCCGACCCGAACGCGGGGATCGGCGGCTGGACACAGCAGCAGCTCGTCCAGTACCTGCGAACCGGCAGCGTGCCGGGCGTCGCGCAGGCGGCCGGTCCGATGGCCGAGGCGGTCGAGCACAGCTTCTCGAAGATGACCGACGCCGACATCGGCGCGATCGCGACGTACATCCGCACGGTGCCGGCAGTGGCCAGCGGCGATGCGAAGCAGTCGCGCTCGTCGTGGGGCAAGCCGGCGGAAGACGGGCTGAAGCTGCGCGGCGCGCCGCTTGCGTCGTCGGGCATCGATCCGGCTCGGCTGTATCTCGGCAACTGCGCGACGTGCCACCAGATGCAGGGCAAGGGTACGCCGGACGGCTATTACCCGTCGCTGTTCCACAACTCGACGGTCGGCGCGTCGAATCCGGCGAACCTGGTGCAGGTGATCCTGAACGGCGTGCAGCGCAAGGCCGGCAGCGAGGACGTCGGCATGCCCGCGTTCCGCAACGAGCTGTCGGATGCGCAGATCGCCGCGCTCGCGAACTACCTGACCGGCCAGTTCGGCAACCCGGCCGCGAAGGTGACCGGGGAGGACGTCGCGAAGGCGCGTTGACGCCAGGCGCGATGCGGCACGAAGCAGGGCAGCACTGACAAGAGGAGGAGCGCAGCACATCGGGCGGGCCCCGATGCCGGTTGTTGCAGAGCGGGGTGGGCGGCACGCGTGGCCGCCCGTCCCGGTTCATAGGCAATCCGGTGCGCGCGGTTCGCGCATCGCTTTCGTTGATCACACCATGACACCGAATCAACCGTTTCTCGCGTCCCAGCGTGATGTGCTGCTGCTGTTGTCCCGAATCCTGCTCGTGATCCTGTTCGTGATGTTCGGCTGGAAGAAGATCGCCGACTTCTCCGGTACGATCGCGTTCATGGGTAGCGAGGGCGCGCCCGCGCCGATCATCTCGGCGGCGATCTCCGTCGTGATGGAGCTGTTCGTCGGCATCGCGCTCCTCGTCGGTTTCCAGACGCGGCCGCTCGCGCTGCTGCTTGCGCTGTATACGATCGGCACCGGCATCATCGGCCACCACTACTGGACGATGTCGGGCGGCGAGCAGATCAACAACATGATTCATTTCTACAAGAACATCGCGATCTCGGGCGGCCTGCTTGCGCTCTGCGCGGCGGGCCCCGGGCGTTTTTCGATCGATCGCGGGTGAACGGGCCGCCGGCGCGCGCATCGGGTGCGGGTCGGACGGTCGAGACTCCGAGGGGGCAACATTTTGCGACTCAAACACTTCGCATGGCTGATCGCGGCCGCCGCACCGGCGGGCGCGTTCGCACAGACCAGCGTGACGCTGTACGGCCGTATCGACGGCGGCGTCGAATACCTGAACCACATCGCGACGCCCAACGGCAGTTCGACGCGCTGGAGCGCGGAAGGCGGCGACTGGGGCACCAGCATGTTCGGCCTGAAGGGCGTCGAGGATCTCGGCGGCGGGATGTCGACGGTCCTCAACCTGGAAACCGCGTTCCAGGTGATGAACGGCACCACGGGCGGCGGACGCATGTGGTCGCGCCGCGCGTATGTCGGGCTGAAGAGCGACACGTGGGGCCAGCTGCAGGCCGGCCGTAACCTGTTCATCGACAGCGACGGCGTATGGGAATTCGATCCGTTCGTCCAGCAGGCGTTTTCGTCGGCATCGCTCGTGCGCGGCCGCAACTGGCAGCAGAGCAGCAACAACATCGAATATCACAGCCCGGTGATCGGCGGCTTCGACGTGCAGGCGCAATACGCGTTCGGCAACCAGTCGCGCGGCTTCAACTACGGCGCGGCTGACGATTTCGGCCGCTCGGACGGGATCATGATCTCGTATCACTCGCCGGTGCTCGACGTGCGCGGCATCTATGACGAGCTGCGCGACAACAACGGCAAGTTCAGCAACATCTTCACTGCGTCGCGCGAGTATTTCGTCGGCGCGAACGTGAAGGTGTCGAAGTTCAAGATCCAGGGCGCGTATACGCATTACCAGGCGCCGGACAGCCCGGCTGGTGTTGCCGACCGCGCCGATCACTACTGGCTCGGCGCGACCTATACGGCCACGCCGCAGTGGGCCGTGACGGGCGGTGGGTACTACGTGAAGGTCGGCGACGGTGGTGGTGACGCGTCGCACGATCCGTCGGGGCACGCGATCATGTATGTGCTCGGGACTACGTACAACCTGTCGAAGCGCACGTTCTTGTACGGCACGGTTGCGTACGTGCGGAATGGCGGGAATTCGAACTTCTCGCTGCTCGCGTCGCCGCGCGATGCGACGTCAGGGACGAGCCCGATGACGGGCGAGTCGCAGACGGGCGCGTATGTGGGGATGATGCATACGTTCTGAGCCCGAAGGGCGCCAGATGTACAAAAGGCACGGGTTTCAAATCCGTGCTTTTTTGCGTTTACGGGGATTGTCGGATTGTTGCCGTGCGTGGCTTCAGTGCATCGCACCGGACTTGAATGACGTTATACGGACACGGTGGAAGGTTCGTCCATAGTCTCGCAGCTACCGGTAAAGCGAGCTCGGCGAATTTACATTCGCTCAACTTTTTTGCGGGGCCGCAAACGTTGGTGCGGCACATCTCGGCCGCCCAATTCTACGAAGCGTCTTCGAGTCCCGGGGAAATCGACGCTCAGGCTTCACTCGATTAACGGATCGTTGTGTAATCTTGATGCCCTTGGCAACGCTTACACGGAATCTTTTTCAGATGAGGGATCTGGCCGCATTGGACCGCAAGCCGGAAGGCAGGTGGTCGCCGGCACCCTGGACCAGGGAGAAATGCCGGTAGTCGCCGCGCTACGCGAGTTACACGAGGAAAGTGGCATCGACGATGTCGAAGTTGTGCGTGTTCTCGGCAACTATTTCTACTCGATGACGAGATTCGGAAGAAGCGAAATCCGGCATCGGCATGTCGTGCATGTCAGGGTAAGCGACGCTATTGAAATGAAGGCGTGTTGGACGCATTTCGAGGCCGATTCAAGTACCGGCGGTGAACCCATCGAATTCAACTTCGATTGGCATCCCCTTTTTGAAGCAGAAGGCGCGCTGATCGGTGGGCATGATTTCTTCTTGCCCAAGCTGAAACATTTCATGCGCGAGCATTCGGATGCGCGATTGAACGGGGACTGAAACATGAAGGTTTGCATCGTAGGCCCGTCGGGCGCGGGGAAATCGACGATCGCCGTGCAATTGGCGCGCAAGTTCAATGTCGCCACGTACGAATTCGACCACGTCTATTGGGACATGAGTGGCGCCAAGTTTGTGAAGAACTCGGATGAGTCGATGGCGAAGGCGATCGGAAAGATCATCGAGCAGGACAGCTGGTTTGTCGAAGGTGCGTACGACAAGCGAATGTATCCGTTACTCGTCGAGTGTTCAATGATCTTGCGGGTGGAGGTCCCGTTTGGCGTGAGGGCAACACGCCTGATCAAGCGCTTCATTCGGTCGACGATGGCGGGCAAGCTGCCCAAAGAGACCTTTCGGAACACCGTCGACCTGCTCAAGTTCTCGTATCGCTTCGACAAGCGGCTCAGCCAATTTTTGTCCGGAGACGCGGTGCTCTCGAGGAAAGTGGTGTCGGTTCGAGACGCATCATCGTGTATCAAGGCAATGCGCGCGGCGCGGCTTTGCTGAGGCAATTGCCCTCACGCTTTACCAACTGTCGCAAACAGCACATCAGAACGCGCACGCCTCAGCCGTCGTCAGCGTCGCGAACGGCCCGCCGAGCGTCGCATTGTGGTGCGCGACGATCCGCTCGGCCGGCAACGCGGGCGTATCCATGCAGGTATGCGCATCCGTCACGAGCACCGCGCGAAACCCGAGATCGTCCGCCGCCCGGCACGCCGTGTCGATGCAGTACTGCGTCTTCATCCCAGCAATCACGATCTCGCCGATTCCTTTCGCATGCAGCCATTCGGCGAGCCGGGTGCCCGCGAAGCAACTCGGCCGGGTCTTGTCGAATACGATGTCGCGTGCCGTATCGATCGCAAGGGCGGCAACGCGGCCATCGGTGCATTGGGCGCGATCGGCGAGCCGGCCGGGCCGGTGTGACGCACGGCGAATACAGGCGCACCGGTTTCGTGCGCATGACGAATCAGCCGGTTCGTTGCCCAGCACGCGCTCGCCATCATGCGGACGATCGGGGCCATGGAACAACCCGGACTGCATGTCGATCACGAGCAGCGCACGTTTCGGGGAAGGGGCTTCGGACATTGCGTTTCTCCTGAGTGGCCGATACGGACGGAGAAACGACAAGACCCCGTCCGGAACCGGCGGGGCCTGTTGGAATCGGTGACGCTACGATCTTGCGCACACTCGTCGCACGGGCCCGCCGAAGGCGGTCGTGCGTGTGGTCGTCGAAAGGGTGGTCGCGGCGTTGTGCATGAAGCGATCATGCCCGATGCATGTGCGCTGCGTCAGCGACCGGCCGCGCACCGCGCGCATCGTTCGTCGTTCAATCGAGCGACTTCCCGGCTTTCTCATCCATGCAGCGAATGGCAAGCAGCGTCAGCACGCCGCACCCGATCGCATACCACGCGGGCGCATTCGGATTACCGGTCGCCGCGATCAGCCACGTCACGAAGAACTGCGCGAAGCCGCCGAAGATCGCGACCCCGACGCTGTACACGAGCGCACCGCCGGTTGCACGCACCGCGCGCGGGAACAACTCGCCGAGCATCGCACCGGTCGCGCCGATGTTGATCGCATGCACGATCGACAGCGCGGCGATGATCGACAGCAGCGACGCGGCGCCCGGCCAGCGGTTCAGCGCGATGAACGCGGGATAGATCGCGGCCATCAGCACGATGCGCGTCCACCAGACGATCCGGTTGCGTCCGTACACGTCGGACAGATGGCCGCCGATCGGCGTCACGAGCATCAGGATCGCGCCGGCGACGCAGCCGGCCGTCATCGACAGCCAGGTCGGCAGGTGCAGCACCTGCACGCCGTAGATCGCCATGTAGAACACGATGATGTAGTGGATCGACGTGCCGCCGATCGTCACGCCGAGGCCCGCGAACACGGCCTTGCCGTGATGGCGCAGCACGTCGGCGAGCGGCAGCGACGCGACCTTCTCGTCGGCTGCGTGTGCGGCAGCAGGCGCGGCAGCCGGCACTTCCTCGACGGTGCGGCGCAGCCAGTAGCCGATCGGTACGAACAGCGTGCCGATGATGAACGGCACGCGCCAGCCCCAGTTTTCGAGCTGCGCGGCAGTGAGCGTCGACGTCAGCGCGACGCCGGTGAGCGCGCCCGCGAGTGCGGCGAGCCCCTGGCTCGAGAACTGGAACGACGCATAGAAGCCACGACGGTGCTGCGGCGCCTGTTCGAGCAGCAGCGTCGTCGACGCGCCGACTTCGCCGCCCGATGCGAACCCCTGCAGCAGGCGCGCGAGCACGAGCAGCAGCGGCGCGGCGATGCCGATCTGCGCGAAGGTGGGCGCGACCGCGATCGTCGCAGTGCCGAGCGCCATCAGCAGCAGCGTCAGGATCATCGCCTTCTTGCGGCCAGCGCGGTCGGCGTACATGCCGATCACGAGGCCGCCGAGCGGGCGCGTGACGAAGCCGACGCCGAAGCTCGCGACCGCGAGCATCAGCTGACCGAACGACGAATGCACCGGAAAGAACAGCTTGCCGATCAGGATCGCGAAGAAACTGTAGACCGTGAAGTCGTAGAACTCGAGCGCGTTACCGACCGCGGCGGCCGCGATCAGGCGGCGTTTCTTCGCGGCGGCGCGGGCATCGGCCGGCGAGCCGGTAAACGAAAGGGCGGACGTTTCCATGAGGTTCCCCTGCTAAGGCGCGGAACTGCGTGATGAAGGGCCGTCAGGCCGCGAGCCAGGCTTCGGCGACGCGAACCCAGTAACTCGCGCCGATCGCGAGGATGTCGTCGTTGAAGTCGTAGCCGGGGTTGTGCACCATGCAGCCGCCCTTGCTGCCGATCCCGTTGCCGATGAACGCATAGCAGCCGGGGCGTGCCTCGAGCATGAACGCGAAATCCTCGCTGCCCATCAGCGGCGCGGCCTCGGTCTCGACACGCTCGGCGCCGAGCATCTGGCATGCGATGTCGGCCGCGAACGCGGTCGGTTCCGGGTGGTTGACGAGCACCGGGTAGCCGTAGTCGTAATCCACGTCCGCGGTGACGCCGAAGCTTTCCGCCTGGCCTTTCGCGAGCGCTTCGATGCGACGTGCGAGCAGCGCGCGCACGTCGGCGTTCAGCGCGCGCACCGACAGCTTCATCGTGACGGTTTCGGGAATGATGTTGAAGGTCTCGCCGGCCTGCACGCTGCCGACCGTGATCACGGCCGCATGCTGCGCATCGACCTCGCGCGCGACGATCGTCTGCAGCGCGACCATGATGCTGCCCGCGGCCGACATCGGGTCGCGCGCGAAGTGCGGCATCGCGCCGTGACCGCCGACGCCGCGCAGCGTGATCGTCACGCGGTCGGCCGACGCCATCGCGGCACCGGTACGGAACGCCATGTCGCCGGCGGCGCGGCCCGGCATGTTGTGGATCGCGAAGATCGCGTCGCACGGGAAGCGGTCGAACAGGCCGTCGTCCATCATCGATTTCGCGCCGCCGAAGTTTTCCTCGGCCGGCTGGAAGATCAGGTTCAGCGTGCCGGAGAACTGGCGCGTGGCGGCCAGGTGGCGCGCCGCGCACAGCAGCATCGCGGTGTGGCCGTCGTGGCCGCACGCATGCATCTTGTTCGCATGGCGGCTCGCATAAGGCAGGCCGGTGGTTTCGGCGAGCGGCAGCGCGTCCATGTCGGCGCGCAGGCCGACGGTGCGCGTGCCTTGCCCTTCGCGCAGCACGCCGACGACGCCCGTCTTGCCGATGCCGCGATGCACTTCGTAGCCCCAGCCCACGAGCAGCTCGGCGACGAGGTCGCTCGTCAGCGTTTCCTCAAACGCGAGTTCCGGGTGCGCGTGGATGCGGCGGCGCACTTCGATCAGGTCGGGAGCGATCTCGGCGATGCCGGGGATGACGGGGTTCACGGCTTGCAGCATGGTGTCTCCTGTGGGGCCGGTGGGGCGTTTGACGCGCATATGACGTGACAGCATATAAATTTCTTTTGCGCACCAGAAGCTGCTAAATTGCTTTGGTGCACACCACCGGTTGCCGCTCGGGAATACCCTGAGCCGGCATGCGCCGCGCCGCACAGGGTTTCCACGAATCACGCATGCCGCCATGAAATACCATCAGCTGAAAGCGTTCGTCACCGTCGCGGACGAAGGGAGCATCCGCGCGGCCGCGCGGCGCCTGAACGTGTCGCCGGCGGCGCTGACGAAGGCGGTCAAGGAGCTGGAGATCGCGCTCGGCGTGTCGCTCGTCGTGCGCACCGCGCGCGGCGTGCAGCTCACCGCGTTCGGCCAGCAGCTGCAGGTGCGCGCGCGGCTGATCGTCGCCGAGATGCAGCGGGCGCGCGACGACATCGAGCAGGCGCAGGGCGCGATGACGGGTTCGGTCGCGGCGGCGATCACGCCGGCCGCGGCGGTGACGATCCTGCCGGACGCGTTTCGTGCGTTCCGGCGGCGCTTTCCGGTCGCGCGCGTCAATCTGATCGAAGGGTTTCCGGGCGTCGCGCTGCCGCGGCTGCACGACGGCTCGCTCGATTTCGCGGTGGCCGTCGTCGTGCCCGAACTGCTCGCGGCCGAATTCGATCACGCGGAACTCTATGCAAGCCGATCGCTGATCGTCGCGCGCAAGGGGCACCCGCTCGCGTCGGCCACGTCGCTCGCCGATCTCGTCGAGGCCGACTGGCTGATGAATCCGTCGCCCGAAAGCTCGACCCAGGTGCTGTTCAACTCGTTCGTCGCCTACGGGCTGCCGGTGCCGCAGCGGGTTGTCGAATGTCCGAGCTTCGGGCTCGCGCACAGCCTGATGACGGGCTGCGACCTGATCGCGTCGATGCCCGAACAGCTGCTGCAGGGCGAGTGGGCGCGCGACCAGCTCGCGGTGCTGCCGATCCGCGAGCGGCTGCCGGGCGTGTCCGTGCAGGTCGTCACGCGCCGCGACAGCCCGCTCACGCCGGCCGCGGCGATGCTGCTCGACTGCCTGCGCGATTCCGCGCGCCGCAAGGGGCTCAGATGAGCCGCTTCGTGCGCGGTCACGCAGCGCATCAGATAGTGATCCTGACTATTCGTCGCATGTCCGCGACAAGGCACGTTTGCGGCATGCCCGCCGCGAGCCGGTATCATAGCGGCCGGCCTGCCGCCCCGGCCGGCTTCCGACAACACGCCATCCGGCACCCAGCAATCAGAGGCATCACATGACCAGTGCAACCCAATTCGACAACGTATCGGTCGTCAAGCGCGCGAACGTCTATTTCGACGGCAAGTGCGTGTCGCACACCGTGCTCTTCCCGGACGGCACGCGCAAGACGCTCGGCGTGATCCTGCCGTGCGCGCTCAACTTCGGCACGGACGCGCCCGAATTGATGGAAGTGCAGGCCGGCAAGTGCCGCGTGAAGCTCGACGGCAGCAGCGAATGGCAAACCTATGGCGCCGGCGAGTCGTTCTCGGTGCCGGGCAAGAGCCGCTTCGACATTGAAGTGCTCGAGACGCTCGACTACGTCTGCAGCTACCTGTAAGCGCGCAAGCGCTGGCCGCGGCATGTGCGCGCGGCCGATGCGACCAAAGAAAAAGCCCCGCCGCAGCGGGGCTTGTCGCATGCGGACGGCGCAAGGCCGTCCAGCGCGGCGCTTACAGACAGGCGTTGATGTCGCCCGCGGCAGCGGCGTCGCCGCGCACCGCGACCCATGTCTTCGCGCCCGGCTTCGACGCCGGGCGAACCATCGCGGCCGCGCCGTTCGGCGGCTGCTGGCCGGGTACGTAGACATCGGTCGCGAGGCCGTTGGCCAGCACGTTCTGCGAGATCACCTGTTGTTGCGACTTGTCGGCCCAGGTCTTGGCGATGCACGCCGAGACATCCTGCGTGGACTTCTGGCTTTGTCCCACATTCTGCATGGCAGGATCGGCGGCATGAGCAGAAATAGCCACGGTCAATGCGATGAGCGGTAAGTATTTCACGTTCACGTTGTATCTCCCTCGAGTCGTGATTGATTGGGTGGGATGCGCAGCAGGACTGCGTAACAGTGAGATTGCATCGGACAAATGCGGTTCCGACGATTCCGAAACAAGTTGTTAACGCGCTTGCCAAACGACAACCCGGATGCTGTGAGTGCTGCGGCGCAGCGGCGTGCGTCGCTTGCGGCCCGCATGGAGAACGGGGGACGCGGCAACGACGTCATGCGTCGTGAGGTCGGCTCGCTGCCCTGTGGTGTGGCGGATTGACGGCCGCGGCGTGCTGCATGTGTCTGCATGTCGCGCCGCGACGTTTCATTATTGGATGACGAAGTGGAACGGCTGAATGGTGGCCCCGTCGCATGAGCACCATGATGACAAATTTTCGTCCGACGAATTGTCAACGAAGTTTAAACGCCGGACGTGGCGGAATGCGAAAACGGCGCGCAGGGTGCGCGCCGTTTCGGACGACGGAAGAAGACGATGAGTGCGGTGCACGTCCGGCGCGCCGCGCACGCTGCAAAGGTCAGCCGGCCTTGCGGGCACCGGCGTCGCGCAGGTTGACGGGCACGACCGGACGGAAGCGTTCGCGTTTATGTTCGTCGTCGAAGTGCTGGAGCGCGGGCTTGATGAGGTCGCTGCGCGATACGATGCCGATGATGCGCAGCGATTGCGGATCGTCGACGACCGGCAGGCGTTCGTGGCCGAGCATCGCGAGCCGTGACGCGACCACGCGGCATGTTTCGTGCGCCTGCGCGACGGCCGGTGCGCGATCGACGAACGCGCTCGCGAGCGCCACGCCGGGGCCGGCTTGCGCACGCTGCGCGTCGAGTGTCGCGCGATCGACGAGGCCGAGCAGGCGGCCGTGCTGCACGACGGGGTACGCACGGTGCGTCTGTTTCGCGCCGAAGTACCGCGACTCGACGGCATCGAGCGTCGTGGCGCCGTCGATCGCGACGAGCGCGTCGGCCGGCGTCATCACCTCGGCCACGTCATGGCGTTCGAGCGGATCGACACCGTATTCGCGGTAGATGTGATAACCGCGGCGCGCGATCTTCTCCGTCATGATGGAACGCTTCATCACGACGGTCGCGAAGCCGTGCGCGACGAGCGTCGCCGCGAGCAGCGGCAGCAGCGCGTTCGCGTCGTGCGTGAGGCCGAATGCAAACACGATCGCGGTCAGCGGCGCGCCGAGCGTGGCGCCGAGCGTCGCGGCCATGCAGACGAGCGGCCACAGCGCCGGATCGCCGCCGGGCAGCACCGGCGACAGCACGGTGCCGATGCCCGCGCCGAGCATCAGGAGCGGGGCGAGCACCCCGCCGGACGTGCCGGAGCCGAGCGCGATCACCCACATCACGGCCTTCACGACCAGCAGCGCGAGCGCGATCTTTAGCGCGATGTGCTGATGCAGCAGGTCGCCGATCACGTCGTAGCCGACGCCGAGCGCGCGCGGCTCGAGCCAGCCGCCGATGCCGATCACGATCGCGCCGAGCGCCGGCCACCACATCCAGTGCATTGGCAGCTTCGCGAAGGTGTCCTCGACGCGGTACAGCGCCGCCGACAGGCCGCATGCGAGCATGCCCGACAGCAGGCCCGCGACGATGCACGACAGCAGCGCGACGGGCGTCGGCGAAGCCGTGGTCAGTGGAAACAGCGGGTCGACACCGAAGAACACGGCGCGGGCGAAACCGGCCACCGCGCAGGCGAGTGCGACCGGCAGGAAACTGCGCGGACGCCATTCGAACAGCAGCAGTTCGACCGCGAGCAGCACGGCGGCGACCGGCGTGCCGAACACGGCGGTCATGCCGGCGGCCGCGCCCGCGACGAGCAGCGTCTTGCGCTCGGCGGCGGTGACGTGCACGCATTGCGCGATCAGCGAGCCGAGTGCGCCGCCCGTCATGATGATGGGGCCTTCGGCACCGAACGGTCCGCCGCTGCCGATTACGACGCCGGACGACAGCGGCTTGAGGATCGCGACCTTCGGCGACATGCGGCTCTTGCCGAACAGGATCGCCTCGATCGCTTCGGGAATGCCGTGGCCGCGAATCTTCTCCGAACCGAAGCGCGCCATCAGTCCGACGATCAGCCCGCCGATCACCGGCACGACGATGACCCACGCGCCGAGCGTGTTGTGGGCGGGCGAGCGGTCGGCGAACGAAAACTGCTGGAAGAAGAACAGGTTCGTGAACAGGTGGATCAGGCTCAACAGCACGAACGCCGCCAGCGTGCTGAGCAAGCCGATCCCGGCAGCGAGCAACGCGATCCTGGGCAGGCGTTCGTTGGTCGAGAAATCACGTTTGTGTGGTGCGTTCATTGGAGTTGGGAAGGGTCGGTAAAGCCTGGGTCAGTAATCGATCTGCGGGACCTGGAACGCGTCCTTCAGCGATTTCAGCTCGGCGCGGTGCATGGCCGCGAGGCGCGCGAGCAGCGTTTCGCCGGCTTCTTCGAGGTGGACCTCGACCTGCCGGCGGTCCGCTTCGCTCGTCTTGCGCTTCACGAGGCCGAGCGCCTCGCAGCGCGTCACCAGCGCGACGACGCCGTGATGCTGCGCCTGCAGGCGTTCCGCGAGTTCGCCGATGGTGGCCCATTCGCGATGCGGGTAGCCCTTGATGTGCAGCAGCAGCAGGTATTGCAGCGGCGTCACGCCTTCGCTTTGCGCGGCGCGTTCGGAGAAGCGCTCGAAGCGGCGCATCTGGTAGCGGAACTCGGACAGTTGCTGAAAATCGCTTTTGGTCAGCGCGCGTCGGGTATCGTTCATTGCGGTCGGTCGGGCAGCAGTTTCGGTAACGCGAATATATCACAACATGATATAAATGGCCGATTTTCAGCGGAATGCCTGCATGCCGCTGTTCGTCGGCCCGCTGTTCGTCAGCGTTACGCGGCCTCGAGCATCTGCGTCTGCTGGTACAGGCCCGTAACGAGATCCGTCTGCGTAATGATGCCGACGAGCCGGCGCGATGCGTCAACGACCGGAATATGGTGGTGACCCGAATGCGTAAACAGCGGCACCAGCGCGGTGATCGGCATGGTCTGCGGCACGGACGCGACGTCGCGGGTCATCACGGTGACGACGCTGGGCGGCTGGCCGCCGAACGACTCCGGCAGCCGCGCGGCCAGCCGTTGCCACAGCGGGGCCGGGCGGCGCAACTGGCGCGTGAGGTCGGCGCGCGTGACGATGCCGACCAGGTGATCGTCGCCGTCCACGACGGGCAGCGCCTTCACGCGATGGCGGTCGAGCAGCGTCAGCGCGGCCGTGACCGACGTCGATGGTGCGACTTCGATCGCGTTCTTCGTCATCAGATCGGCACACGCGAGCTGGCCGAACGTACGCGCATAGGCCTGCATCTCGGTTTCGCGCAGCAGCATTTCGAGGTCGTCCGGATCGACGTCGAGCCATTCGCCGCGGCGCTTCAGCACTGCGTCGAGATCGGCGCGCGTGAAGCCGCCGCGTGCCGGCGCGGCGCTGCCGCCTTGCGGCTTCGCGTCGGCACGCACGCCGCCGTGCGGATAGCGGTGGCCGGTCAGCGCGTGGTACATGAGCGCGGCCGACAGCAGGATCGCCGATTGCAGTGCGATCGGCTCGACCACGAAGCCGAAGCCGAGCGCATGGATCGCCGGGCCGCCGAGCACGGCCGTCAGCGCGACCGCGCCCGACGGCGGGTGCACGCAGCGCAGGACGAACATGCCGCCGATCGCGAGGGCGACCGCAACCGCGGCGGCCGTGATCGGATCGGCGATCCACTGCGCGCAGGCGACGCCGACGGTCGCCGCCACCAGATTGCCGCCGATGATCGACCACGGCTGCGCGAGCGGACTCGCGGGCACCGCGAACAGCAGCACGGCCGACGCCCCCATCGGCGCGACGAGCAGCGGGACGAGGCCTGGCACGCCGGGCAGCAGCCGCATCGTGACGCCGACCGTCGCGATGCCGACGAGCGCGCCCGCGCACGAGCGCATGCGCTCGCGCCAGCCGAGCGTCATCGGATGGGGAATGAAGCTGTGCAGCCATTGGCGGAACGTGCGGCGCGACGAGGAGGAGCCTGACGACATGGACGGGAAACGGTAAAAATGACGGCGCGGATGACGCAGCGCAAGAGCAGCGGAATTATATCGTGTTGTGATACAAATTGTCGCGCCGCATCAACGCGTTGCATGCGAGCGACGCATCCGTCTTGCAAAAACCTTTCATCGGATGAAAGCCTGGCGGCCCTGCAATCGCGCAAATTTGTCTGCGGCGGCGTACAATTCGGGCCACCGAATTCCCCGATATGCCACAACCACGCACGCGATGCCCGCTCTCACGCCCGTTCCCCGGCATGGTGATCGCTTGCGCGTGGTTGGCGCGCACGCTCCGATTCCCGTCTGACGCGAGCGCCGCCGACGTTTCCTCACCGACACTCCCCAAGCCAATTCAATGGACATGCTCGAAAACATGCGCCTGTTCGTGCGCGTTGTCGAAGCCGGCAGTTTCACCGCGGTCGCCAAAGAAATCGATGCGACCACCGCGCAGGTGTCGCGCGCGGTGTCGAATCTCGAAGCCCACGTACAGACGCGCCTGCTGCATCGCACGACGCGCCATCTCGGCCTGACCGAAAGCGGCGAGCGCTACTTCGAGCGTGCGAAATCGATCCTGGCCGAATTCGACTACGCGAACGCCGAGGCGCGCAACGCGCTGCTGCGGCCGAGCGGCAAGATGCGCATCCATGCGATGACGGGGCTGGGGCAGAGTCATGTCGTGTCGTCGATCGTGCGCTACCAGGAAGACAACCCGGACGTATCGGTCGAGCTGACGCTCGCGCAGCGGATGCCGAACCTCGTCGAGGAAGGGTACGACGTGTCGATCGTGACCGCGTCGCAGCTGCCCGATTCCGGCTACGTCGCGCAGACTTGCGGCACCAGCTGCAGCGTGCTGGTCGCCTCGCGCGAATACCTGGCGCGGCACGGCACGCCGAAAACGCCGGACGACCTGCCGAACCATGTGTGCCTGCGGCTCGACACGCCTGCCTCGCCGGCCAGCGAATGGCGGCTCGAGCGCGGCGATGACGAGGAAACGGTCTACGAACTGCAGCCGGCACCGTTCCAGGTCAACGTGCCGGACGCGCTGTGCGTCGCGGTGCGGGCGGGACGCGGCATCGCGTGCGTCGCGCTGTACACCGTGCTCGACGACATCCGCGAAGGGCGGCTGATCCGCGTGCTGCCCGAGTACCGGCTGCAGACGGTCAGCGTGTATGCCGTCTATGCGACGCGCCGCTATCTCGACGCAAAGATCCGCACCTTCCTCGACCATCTGCGCACGACGCTCACGCCCGCGCTGGAAAACGACCTGCGGGAACTCGACCGGCTTGCGGTCGAGCCGATGCCGGGCAGCCGCCAGCGCGCGTGACGCCGTCGCCGTTCGCTTGCGCGGCGGCGCCGGGCGTCATGCGTCCGGCATGACGCGAATCCGCTCGAAGCGGCCGGCGAGCCACGCGTAGGCGGTCCCGTTATTGAGTGTTGCTAATTTCACGTTTAGCAATGGTGTGCTCGATGCTCGACGGCTCGCGCACAGGCGAAGAATTCGGGCTTTTGTTTGGCGGCGCGTTGTCCTCGCGTCGGCTTAAATCCTCGTTCCTGATCAATTCCATCCGATACTTGCCGGCCCAGCAAAAACGGGGCAGGAATGCGTCTTCACCATGACTGACAATTCTCCCCGTGGGCCTTCGCGGAGCTTTATGGTATATGTCTGACTTTATCGCAGCACGTCGGGGCGGGCTTGAGCGCTGATCGCCCCCAATATTTGCCTGCGCGTTAGAGGGCGCACGAACGGCCCAGCGGCATTTCGCGCTCGGATTGAGGGATAAGAACAATGCAGAATACGGCACAAGCCCTGAGAGACCTTGCGCTGGGGCCGCAGCACAACCGGCAAGTGCAAATCAGCTTTCCGGACGATAACGCGCCTTACAAAATCCTGCTCCCGAATGCATTCGACGGGGTTGAAGCGCTATCGAAGGATTTCGCGTACAAGATCGAAATTCTGTCGGATAACGACCACCTCGAGCCGAAGAACTTCATCGGCAAGCGCGTGACGGTCAGCTTGGCGCGCGGCGACGGCAGCCGACGCTATTTCAACGGTCATATCTTCGCATTCCGACACGTTCGCACGGACGGCGGCTGGGTGTTCTACGAGGCGCACGTAGGCCCGTGGCTGCGCTACCTGAAGTACAGCCAGCACAATCGCCTGTTCCTCGACCAGAATCTGCACGACCAGACGGCGACGGTTTTTCAGGACTACGGCGTGTTGCCCGAATGGGCGTGGCACGTCGGCGAGGACGATCCGCGCATGACGATGGCCTGCCAGTTCGACGAAGACGATCACAATTATCTTCATCGGCGCTGGGAACATGCGGGCTATCTGTACTGGTACGAGCACACGGCTACGTCACACACGCTGACCGTCTCCGATCCGACGCGTCCCGCGCCCGCGATCGACGGCAAGGTGCACGCAATCCGTTTCCACAATGGCATGGGTGCGGAGGAATCGGACAGCATTCTGAGCTGGTCGCCGTTCCAGCAAACCACGTCGACGCATGCGGAATTGTCCCGTTTCGACTTCAAGAGCCCGACGCCGACCCACGTTCAAACGAGCATGTTGAACCCCGAAGCCACGCTGCCGCAACTCGAATGGAACGAGTACGCCGGCGCGTACGGTTATCGAAACATGGAACACGGGTATCAGATCGCCAATCGCCGGATGGAGGAAATCGAAGCGACGATCAAGCGCTTCGACGCGAAGGGCAACAATCGCTTCGTGCAGCCGGGCCGCTGGTTCCTGCTCACCGATCGTTACGGCTCGGCACTGAGCCGTGACCCGAGCGACGACGAATATCTGATCGTCTCGGTCCGGCATGTGGCGACCAACAACTATCTGCAGGACACGGGGGTACTTGCGGAATATCGCAACGAGTTCACGTGTGTTCCCAGGGCGACTCCGTGGCGGCCCGGACGCGGCTTCAACAGCGTCGACACGAAGATCCTCGCGCCGCAGACAGCGACGGTTGTTGGCCAATCCGGTACGAGTATTCATACCGACGAACACGGTCGCGTCCTGGTTCAATTCCATTGGGATCGCGATGGCAAGTACTCGACATGGGTGCGAGTCGCGAGCGGCTGGGCTGGCGGTGGCCAAGGGATGGCGGCGCTTCCCCGCATCGGTTCCGAAGTGATCGTGCAATGGCTCGACGGCAATCCGGACCACCCGATCATCACGGGCCGCGTGATGAACGCGCGCAACGTACCGGCATGGAAGCTGCCGGACGAGAACGCGCTGATGGGTATTCGTAGCCGTGAACTGAACGGTGCGGACGGCAACGCATCATCCGGCCGCAGCAATCACCTCATTTTCGACGATACGGCGAACGCCATTCAGGCGCAGCTCCGGTCCGACCATGCGGCCAGCCAGCTATCGCTCGGCAAGATCACCCGCATCGAGGACTGGCAGGGACGCAAGGATGCCCGGGGAGAGGGTTTCGAACTACGTACCGATGAGGTCGGCGCGATCCGCAGCGGCAAGGGCATGGTGATCAGCACCGAGGTGCGTCCTGCGGCACATGGGCACCTCTCTGACGTGAGCGAACCGGCATCGCGGTTGACCAAAGCGCAAACGTTACACGGGCAGCTTGGCAAGCTCGCGCAGCACTATCAGGCTCAGGACAGCGGTGCTGGTCAGACGCCGATCGCCGACGCGCTGAAGTCGCAGGTAGACGGCATTCAGGGCACGGGGGCGGCGGGTAGCAGCGACAAGGGTGACTTCCCGGAGCTCGACGAAGCGCATCTGCTGCTGGCCGGTGCAGCCGGCATTGCCGTTACGACGCCCGCGACGGCGCACGTGGCGGGCGGTCAGCACGTGGCCGTCACGGCCGGTGACAGCATGTCGGTAGCAACCGGGAAGTCGTTTTTTGCCAGCGTCTCCGACAGGTTCTCGCTATTCGTGCACAAGATGGGGATGAGGCTGATCGCGGCGAGCGGCAAGGTGCAGGTGCATGCGGAAAACGACGAGCTGGAACTGCTGGCCAAGAAAATTTTGTCGATCATCAGCACAACAGACTGGATCAACATCACAGCGAAACAGGGGATTCGCTTGACCGCGGGCAACAGCCAGCTCGAAGTCAGCGCGAAAGGCATCGTGGGATACACGCCCGGTGAGAACAAGATTCACGCGGGTAGCCACGATACGGTGGGGCCGCAGAGCATGCCGGCGCAGTTTCCCGGATCGGATTTGTGCTCGCAATTGGCTGACGGTGCAGCACAGGCCGGCAACGCCTCGATTGCACTGACGTAACGCCATGATGACAAATCTTTTGCCGATGCACGCCGTATCAGCGCCTTCGGAAACTTTGACGTACGGCTTCCTGCTGATCGAGCCGGCAACACTCGCCCACGCGCCCGATCTGGCCGCGCTTGATATGCGTGCCTGCACGCCCCGCGTACTCGCGCATCGCGAGGAATTGATGCCACGGCTCATTGATGTCGCCGCGCTTGATGAGTCCAACCAGATTTCCGTGGCAGAAATCTGGAATATGGAACTCGTCGGGGAGAGACCACCCGTCGCCTGTGCATGGCTCGACAGCAATCTCGATATCGATTCGCTTGCTCAGCACATCGCCCGTTACCTTGTCGGTCCCGGCGTGGACGGCAAGCCGGTATTCTGGCGTTACTACGATCCCCGCGTGCTGGCGTTGACGCTGGCGATTTTCGATCCCGCGCAGCGACAAGCGTTGCTGGGGCCGATCCAGGCATGGCAGTTCATTTGGGCGGGGCACCGATGGAGCGTAACGGGGCCGGGCATCACGATAGACATGTGCGAAGGGCATGTGCCTGCATGGCCACACCCTGACCAGTGGACGCGCATCAACCGTAGTGACGCCGCCACCCTAGTGGTTGATCGGTTGTCCGATGTGCCAGTTCAGGAAGCTGCACCGCTGCCGACCCTGCTCGACAGGCTGTTCAGCGATGCCGCCCGGTTTGGGCTTACGCAGACCGACGATCTCGCGGATTATGCATGGCACTGCGTGAAATACGGCTCCGCTTTTGAACAGCATCCGATGCTCGTTGAGGCCAGATCCGAAATTGTCGACGGCCGCGTAACGTGGCCTGAGATCGTGTCGCGCCTCACCCCCGACGAATTCAAACAACTCGAACAATCATCCCGCTTGTCAAAGGCGCAAAGGACCGAATCATGACTGCGAGCTGTCCGTTGTGTGATCGCAAATCGTTGCTGTTCTACCCCGTTCGATATGCCGTCGCATGTCCGCGCGGCGCAGGTAAGGCCCCGGGATTGTCCGGTCATTTCAAGATCGACAGTCGTGCGCCGCAGTCGGCCGCGACAGCCAAATATACGCTGCGGGCGCTGCGGCCGGGCTATCTGTACACCTATGACGAAAGGCGTCGGCGACTGCGCGCTTATACGGTGCTGGAAGACGGGATTATGTGGAGTTTCCCGCCTGGTTCTACCCCGCCACCGACCGACGGCGAGGGATTGATGACTCAGGGATGCGCACGTTCCGGCGATCTGTCTTTCGAAACGCTTGGCCGCTGCGTTGACATCGAATATACGCCCGGCTGCGACAATCCTACGGGCATGAATTTCTGGATCGGCTGGTCCAATATACGGTGGACCAAAGATCTTGTTTTTAACAAGATCCATGACGCGAACTGGCGCAAGCAGCACATGCAATGCATTGAGGTAGCGAAAGTGCTGGCGGGTGCCGCCGATGATACTGCCAGTTTCGAAGCGACTTACCAGCAGATCGCGCACTTCTCGATGAACGAGCAGGCGATGAAGGATGCGTTCGGGTTCAGCAACCGAGACCCGAAAAGCGAAATTACTCAGGGGAAGCGGAAGCTGCCGCCCCGGATCATCGATGCGATGCGCGCGACGCCGAACCAGCGAGGGTTCATCCTCGCGGTCAACGATCCGGTTGGCATAGCGAACGATCTGAGCGAATTGACGGTGCCAAGTCTGAACAACGGCTTCGACGAGGAAATGTACTGGAAAGCGACGTCAGCCCAGTTGCTTCAGCAGGCGCAGCAGGGACTTCGTGCTCGAGCCAGGGAAGACACTCGATCCACCTATGCGACTTCCGAAATGGTGCAGCAAGTTAACGCGAACCCGGGATTTATGGCGCCGGGCGCAGGCGGTGGGACGGCGGATCTGGGCCAGCTAGTTCGACTGGCGAAGGGACTTTTCAAAACCGGAAGCCTCACAAAGGCAATGGAGGAAGATAATCGGCGAGCCGCCGACGTTCCGGCTGCCGTGAAGGAGGCCGAAGACGATGCTTGGATCGATGCCAGTACCAAGATTGACGACCATGGTAAACGTATTCCTGCGCTCGATGTGGAAGCGCTTAAGCGCTTCCCAGATGAGTACAAGAAGGCGCTAGACGCGTTTCATCCGACATGGCAGAAGATCACCCAAGCACATGCGGACTGGCTGAACAGCAAACTACTCTCCGACTGGCTGACGGGGATTACTGATCGACAGGATTTGCGTAGTGGCTATGCATACAGCGAATCCTGCGCGCAGGCGATCGGCTCAAGCGCCGGAACGGAGGCATGCACGAAGGTAATGAACGACTGGCTGACTCAGGCGAGCATGTCCGACACGCGAAATCTGCTGTCACGCGCGTTGCTGTTCAGCCAGGACAATTTAATGAACGCGGCCGCACCGAAAATTCACGGCTCCGATATTCAATACGAGAGCTTCATGAATATCTACAAGGGATCGGCCCAGAAATTCGAAAATAAGCACGGCGACGTCCCGCTCCGGGATCGCCTGATGCTGACCGTTGGCAATGTCATCGTTGGCGCTCTCGCCAGGACCGGCGAATCAGCAGCCAAGAGGCTCGTGATGATTCGCCTGCATCTCCAGGCCGGCGTCTCAATCAACCCGAAGACGACCAGCGCTAACCAGTTGGCGAAATGGATGCTCAAACAAGCGGAGGAACTGGGCGTCGATCTGGAGGGTAGCAAGAATCAGCAGCGGCGTGCGGCCGGTGTACTTGCGCACAAGACCCTGAATGCGGCGAATGCGCCTGATTCCAAGGTCATCGCGTTGCAAATGGATGTTGATGCGCTTCAACGAGCCGGCAAGCTCGAGGAAGGCGTCGTTCAGGAGGTTGGGATACCGGGCGCGAAGACCCTACAGCGGTGGCTCGGTTCATCCGCGCCCGCTGATTTCAACCGGGGTGTGGCGACGGCCATCATTCAGATGGCAACCCTCACCTTTGCGTGGAGGGATTGGGCAGGCAGTGACCAGTTTAGCAACGATGAGAACCGCAAGAAGTTTTGGGCATGTATTGCTTCAATTGGCGGCAACGTTGTCGAGACGGTATCTGGAACCGTCAAAGTGGCGATGGAGGGGGAGGCTCACCCACTGTCATCGTACCTGCTTAAGCACTGGGCTGGGGCGGGTCGATTCACAAAAATCGGTGTTGTGGGCGGTCGCATATTGGGTTCGGTTGCCGGCGCGATACTCGCGTGGGGGGACTTGTCAAAGAATGCGCCGGAGGCATTTCGGAATAAAGAAGTGCGATTGGGTTGGCTTTACGGTGCTAGCGGTGCGCTTGGCTTGTATGTGGCATTCTTTTCGGTTACTGGTTCTGTTCCGCTATTTTGGCCGGTTTTCATTGTGTCCATCCTCGTTGCTATTGGAATAGCAACGCTGAAAGCTTCGGAGCTGAGCGATTGGGTAAAACGATGCAAATTCAGCACGGGGGAGCATTATTATACATTTGATGATGAGCTGAAGGCATTCAATTCGGCAATTGGAGGTTGAGCGTGGACGAAAGATTGATGAAAAAGTGCGTAGGTAAGCCAGTTCCTGAATGGGATATGGCGCACCGGTTGCGCATTGATCAACCTGTCGGCCCGGACGTGCAGGATTTTGGAACGATATTCCGAATTAATGGTACGTACATGGATGTTATTGAGCCGTCTTTCCTGGAAAAGCAATGGTCTGCTGCGGCTATCCCGATTGGTATTGCTGGAATTTGCATTGGACCATATTTATACTGGCTCACGGAAATTCGCTACCCGTATTCCGCTAGCTCAATAGGGGATTTATTTGCTCTGCTAATATCCTTGATTTTTGCGGTTATTGTGTGGAAATTTGGGAAAGGTTTGTTCTTTGGTCTTCGCCGCTGTCCGATTCGATTTCACCGAGGAGAGCGCAAGCTCTATGCGATCCGCAAGCGTCGTTACTTCGCCAAGCCCGGTGAGGGTGACGTCGTATGGGAGGCGCCGTGGTCGAAGGACTCTATCTTCTGCCTGCATCGCGAAATGTCGACCTTCGGTGAGTTATTCCATATTCGCCATTACACGGTCGATGATCAGGGCAACGTCACGCGAGTTTTTTCGATCGGCCGCGAGTGGATGCCGGCCGCCGAGGTCGAAATGGCGCTCGCGCAGTGGAGCTACTGGTGCAAGTACATGAACGATGGACCGAACGGTTTGCCGAAGCCAATGCTGTTCCACACGGAGAACGAGACGCCGCGCGAATCATTCCTATTTTCGCTGTACGGCGTTGGGATGCAGGCCCCCGTGTTCTGGCGCATCATAATGATGCCGTTCATACTCGTTTTCACTGCGATGCGCATCCTCGCCAATGCGACCAGTCGCGATTCCGTCTGGCCTGCAGAAATTGCGAAGATCAGCGACGTTGACCCCGACGATCCCTATGCACAACCGCGCCCAGGTACGCCGGTTGGGTGGGGAGATACCGTGCTTGCCCAGCAGCGCGGCGACTACCCAAACGAAGCGAAAACCAAGACCGAGGGTTGGGCCGGCGAACCGGATGGCAAACGCTTCGCGATGGCGTGGCTCAAGAACCCGGTTGTTGCCCACTCGCACGTCGCAGCGCGAGGTTGACGATGAAAGACGAAAACGGACGCGGCGTGATTCGCTTGCACGACAAGACGACCCACGGCGGCGAAGTGATCACCGCGAGCGACGATTTGACGGCCCTGGGCGTTCCGGTTGCCCTGAAGGATCACCTGACATGGTGTCCGAAGTGCGGCGGTCAATTCAGGATCATTCCGCAGAACAGCACTCGCAATCATCACGGTACGCCGGTTGCGTTTCACGATGACCTGACCGAGTGCGGCGCGCAATTGATTTCATCACTTGAGTAAACGGCATTGCGTCTGAGGGAGCCGACGGATCGGATGAAGGAAACCGCATTGGCCGGCGTACCGCCACGCAATACCGTTCTAGTGTCTGATGCCCAGCGTCAAGCACTGCGCGTCGACATTCGTCAGCGGCTCGTTACCGCGTTGATGCGCTCAGGCCATGTAGTCACCGATCCGAGCGCTTATTCGAATGCGCCGCGTCATTTTCCGGGCCTCGGCAAGCGCAAGCGTATGGAACGGCTTGCGGAAATCGAACAGCTCTACGACCGACACGTCGTCGGTCCCGCGATTCTCGACGCTGAGGCAGCCGGATCAGTTTCAACGGACAGCGTACAGCGCGCAGTGAGCGGTCACTGGCGGCGGCCGCACTTCTGGATGCAACCGTACGGCCCACGAGCGGCGTTGCGTAAACTCATCTTCGTCGGCCCTACGCTCGTGCGCCCCGACCGACTGGGGCTGTAGCTGAATGGATCACCTGCTGTCGCACTACGAATACGAACTCGGGTTGTTCGCGCGAGCGCTGGGCGACTTCGCTATCCGCTATCCGAAGATCGCCACTCGGCTCGGTATCCAGAGCGGCCAGACCGACGATCCGCATGTGGCGCGTCTGATTCAGACCTTTTCGTTTCTTGCGGCGCGCCTCGATTCGAAGCTGGCCGACGACTATCCCGAATTCACCGAGGCGCTGCTTGAGATTGTCCACCCGCACTATCTGCGAACCGTGCCGTCGTGCGCGATCGCTCGATTCGAGCCGAGCGCGATCGTCGGTCAACTGACGGAACCGATCGTCGTGCCGCGTGGCGCGATGCTGAACGCGCGCAACGCCCCGGTGCGATTCCGGACGACCTACGACGTGACCATCTCGCCGTTGCAAATACAGTCTGCACGATTTGCACCGACGACGCTGGTGCCGTCAGCCGTGAGATTGCCTGCCGACGCAACAGGCGTGATGTCGATCAGCTTCACGTCGGCCGCCGGTCTGTTCACGGCCGCTATTCCGGATGGTTCCATCCGCGTCCACCTTGCCGGCGAGCGACCATTCGTGTCGGCGTTGCTGGACGCCTTGCTGTTGCGCGCGGCCGCCGCGTACGTTGAGGTCGATCAATGCGGGCGCTGGCGGGCTCTATCGAAGGTGCCGTTCGCGCCGGTCGGCTTCTCGGATGACGAGCGCTTGTTACCAGATAGCCGAACGACCAGTCGGACTGCGACCACGTATCGTTATCTGCTGGAATACTTCGCGTTTCCGGAATTGTTCGATTTCGTCGATCTGGACATGGGCCGTGTGCGGCGTGCTGCAAGCGCACCCGACGCTCGGGAACTGACCTTGCATATCGTATTGCGCGACACGCCCGCCGAGTCGTTCGCCGCGCAAGCGCTTGCGTCGCTCGGTGCAACGGCGTTCAAGCTGTTCTGCACGCCTGTTGTGAATCTCTTCTCGCAACCCGCTCAGCCCATTGTGTTGAAGGGGCAGGATGCCTATCCGGTTCAGCCTGTACGACTGGCGAAACACGCGCCGCTGGGCGTGTATTCGATACAAGCGGTTTATCTGGGTGAGTTGTCCAAGAAAAAGGACAAGGACGAGGACATAGCGCTCGAAAGCAATCGGCCCAGAATTCCGGTGCGGCCATACCAGGCGCTTAGCCACGATCCACGCCCTGACTCGTCAGCGGTCTACTGGGTCGCGTTCCACGATCGCGATGACCGATCGCCCGGCCGGCAAACCATGATGATGTCGCTGGTCGGGCTGCACGGACAATCGACTCGACCGAAGCTACCGCAAATCGATGTGGTCACGATGGTGACTAATCGCGACTTGCCGGCACGCTTGCCGATCGGCAATACGGCAGGCGATTTGCTGCTCGAGAACAAGACGCTGGATTGCCCGATCCAGTTGATCACGCGGCCGACGTTGACGGCCGAGCTGGCGCGAGGCAACGGTGCGTTGTGGCGCGTACTGTCGACGTTGTCGCCGCATCCGCTTGACCTGACGCGCGAAGGGTTGTCGGCTCTGAAGACATTCTTGCGGCTCCATGCGGTGCGCACGACACCGCACGCGCAGCGCTGCATCGACGCGATCACCGATCTGAATTACAAGCCTGCGATCAAATGGATGTCGCTGAATAGCCAGTTCCCGTCGTTCGTGCGCGGTATTGAAATCCTTTTGTCGTTCGATGAAACCTCGCTTCGGGAGGTCAGTCTGGTCGTATTTACGAAGCTGTTTGAACAATTCTTCGCACCGTACGGGCCGATGAACAGTTACGTCCAACTTGTGATTCGGTCGGCGCAGACAGGTCGGGAACTGACGCGAGGTGTGGCCACGCCCGGGGTGCAGCCGCTGATCTGATCAGGGGCCGTACCGATTTGCAATCGGATAAAGGCGTCAAGTGGAGTTGGCGGAATCCTATCTGTCACAGCTAACGGTAACCGGTTCGCAACCCTGGTTCGACGCAAAGATCCGCACCTTCCTCGACCATCTGCGCACGACGCTCACGCCCGCGCTGGAAAACGACCTGCGGGAACTCGACCGGCTTGCGGTCGAGCCGATGCCGGGCAGCCGCCAGCGCGCGTGACGCCGTCGCCGTTCGCTTGCGCGGCGGCGCCGGGCGTCATGCGGCAGACATGACGCGAATCCGCTCGAAGCGGCCGGCGAGCCACGCGTAGGCGGCGATGCCGATCAGCCCGTGCGCGGCGACGAACCACAGTGCGCCCGCGAACGAGCCCGTGTGCGCGACGAAGTAGCCGATCACGAGCGGCGTGACGATCCCCGCGATGTTGCCGAGGCCGTTGAACACGCCGCCGCTCAGGCCGACCATGCCTTCCGGCGCGGTATCGGCGAGCACGGCCCAGCCGACCGCCGCGAGCCCCTTGCCGAAGAACGCGATCGTCATCAGCGCGATCACGACGGCGTTCGACGACGCGCCGTTCGCGAGCACGAGCAGCGTGGCCATCGCCATCCCCACGACGAACGGTGTCTTGCGTGCGCGCGACGGATGCACGCCGCGGCGGATCAGCCAGTCCGACAGCACGCCGCCGAGCACCCCGCCCGTGAAGCCGCAAAGCGCCGGCAGCGCGGCCACCCAGCCGGCTTCCATGATCGTCATCCCGCGTGCCTTGATCAGGTAGATCGGGAACCACGTGATGAAGAAGTAGGTGAGCGCCGTGATGCAGTACTGGCCGATATAGATCGCCCACAGGTTCCGGTGGCGGAACAACTGCGCCGCGTCGCGCCACGATACGCGCGAGCGCTGGCGGATGCGGTTCGCCTCGAGATCGACGAGCGCGCCGTGCGCGCGCAGGTAGTCGCGCTCGGTGTCGGTGACGCGCGGATGGCCGTGCGGCTCGCGATACCACGCGAACCAGAGCGCCGACAGCGCGACGCCGAGCATCCCCATCCACAGGAACACGTGTTCCCAGCCGAGCGCGTGCGTGAGCCACGCCATCGCGGGCGTGAACAGCACGACGGCCATGTACTGCGCGGAATTGAACAGCGCCGATGCGGTGCCGCGCTCCGCGGTGGGGAACCAGCAGGCGACGATCCGTGAATTGGCCGGGAACGCCGGCGATTCGACCAGCCCGAGCATGAAGCGCATCGCGAACAGCGCGAGCGTCGCGGCCGCCCCCTGCACGGCGAACCCGCCGACCGTGCCCTGCAGCATCGTGAAGACCGACCACAGCAGCAGGCTCAAGCCGTACACGCGGCGCGCGCCGAAGCGGTCGAGCAGCCAGCCGCCCGGAATCTGGCCGATCGCATAGGCCCACGAGTACGAGCACGTCGCTGTCGCGGGCGAGCGCGACCAGGTCGGGCACGTAGCGGTAGCCGCTGTCACGGTGTTCGCGCGGACCGAAATAGCTGACCGGCATCCGGAACGCCTGCGCGCGCTGCGCGATCGCGCGTCCGACGCGGCCGAGGCCGACGATGCCGAGCCGCTTGCCCGTCACCTGCGTCGCGAGCGGCTGCGCAACCTTGCCCCAGCGGCCGGCGCGCACGATGCGCTCGCCGGCCCCGAGGTCGCGCAGCGTCATCAGGATGAGGCCCATCGCCATGTCGGCGACGTCGTCGGTCAGCACGTCGGGCGTCGTCGTCACGTAGATGCCGCGGGCGCGCGCGCGATCGAGATCGACGGCGTCGGTGCCGATGCCGCTGATCGCGATGATCTCGAGCGCGCCCAGCCGGTCCATCAACGCGGCCGACAACCCGTTCGCCCCGCCCGTGACGACACCGCGGATGCGCGGCGCGACGCGATCGAGCAGCGCGTCGGGTTGCTCGGCCGCATGGAGCCGATGCACCGCGTAGCGGGCGGACAGTTCGGCGTCGATGGCGCCGGGAAGCGGCTGGGTAAGCAGGATGTCGATGGTCATGAAGGTCTCGGTCGTCGTGCGCGGCGCGGCCCGCGCATCAGGTGCAACCGAGTATAGGAATCGGATCGATGTTGGTCTAACATCAAGAGGCTATCGATTGATTCAAGATTTGAATGATTGAACTGAACCAGCTTCGCTGCTTCGTCGCCGTCGCCGAGGAACTGCATTTCGGGCGCGCGGCCAGGCGGCTCTTCATGACGCAGCCGCCGCTCAGCCGGCAGATCCAGCTGCTCGAACACGCGCTCGGCATCGCGCTGCTCGAACGCAGCAGCCGGCAGGTCAGGCTGACCGCGGCCGGTGAGCGCTTCCTGCGCGATGCGCGGCACATCCTCGAGTTTTCCGCGCGAGCCGAACAGGCCGCGCAGCGTGTCGCGCACGGCGGGGCCGGCCGTATCACGCTCGGCTTCACGGCCGTCAGCGCGTACCGGATGATTCCGGTGCTGCTCGCGCATGCGGCGCACGCACTGCCGGACGTCGATGTCGAACTGCGCGAAATGGTGTCGACCGTGCAGATCGACGCGCTGGCCTCGCGTATGCTCGATGCGGGCTTCGTGCGCCAGCGCGCGGCGCGCCATCCGCTCGAATACCGGCTCGTGCAGCGCGAACCGATGCTCGTCGCGGTCGCGCAAGGCGCACCGCTGGCCTCGTATGAACGGATCGGCCCGGACGAGCTCGACCGGCAGCCGTTCATCGCGTATTCGCCGAACGAGGGCAAGTACTTTCACGACATGATCTCGGGGATGTTCGCCGGCGCCGGGCGCTTGCCGAACTACCTGCATTATGTCGGTCAGACGCATACGATCCTCGGCCTGGTGCGCGCCGGGCTGGGTGCGGCGCTGGTACCGGCGTCGGCGCGCGAGCTGCATGTCGACGGCGTGGTGTTCCGGCCGCTCGCGGGCGTCGACGTGGCGGCCGAACTGTATCTCGCATGGCGAGCGGACAACGACAATCCGGCGCTGCCGGTGTTCAACGCGATGGTCGAGCAGTTTCTCGCGCAGGAGCAGGGCGGCGCGGCGGCATAGCCGCGCCGTGCGTCCGTGCGGTGCCACAAGCTTTCGATCCGGAAGCTTGCCGTGCGCGATGACAAGCCATCCCGAACGAGTGCATCAGGTCGCCGTCCTGCGAATCCCCTGCTGATCCTTTCCATGTCGAAAGCTGTCTTGATGCTGCCGTTCCAAAGGCGGAACGCCACGGTTCGCTGCACTGCGACAACTGCTTGACGCTGCATGCCGGTCGGCGCAGGATACGTGCGTGCATTTGGAGCGGGGCGCGCTGGCCGCGCGCTCTTGCATCCGCGACGCGCAAAAGAACAACGATGAGCCTTCACGCACTCGTACCGGAATCCCGGCGCCGCGGCCACTGGCCCGCCGGAACCACGATCCTCCCGACGCCCGTCGCGTCACGTATCCGTCATCCCGTTTCGTACCGTGCATCGGTACACTTTCCCGTCCGCGCGCGGGCCGTGCCGATGAACGGTGCCGATCGGCGCCGCCGCATCGCGCGGCAGCCTGCCGCACCCGAATACCGTATCGCGCATGACGCTTATACCGGCATCTCGTGACGTCGCCGCCACGTGTCCACGCATCGTGCCGTCGACCGTCCCGCACGCGCGGCGGCACTGGAGTCCGAAGCATTTCGATTGAGCATGATGCAGCATACGCACGCAGTTCAGTTCGAGGTTCAAGGAGAAAAACTCATGTCGCAGCTTTCGAATGAAGCAAACGGCAGTTCGGGGAGTGGCAAGGCAAAGCTGATCAAGTGGGCGATCATCATCGCCGGCGTCGCGATCGCGGCACCGGCCGCGCTGTTCATCCTGAAGGGGATGATCGCGCTGATCACGGCGGCGGTGATCGGCCTCGGGGCGATCTATTTCGCGCCCGTCGTCGCGATGAAGTTCGCGAACCAGAAGGTGAAGATGATCGTCGAGGAAGCGCAGTCGAATCCGATCGAGACGCTGATCAACCAGCTCGCGGAAAAGCGCCAGGCGGCGCAGAAGTTCGCGGACAGCATCACCGCGTTCCGCACCGAGGTGAAGAACTTCGAGAACAAGACCGAGCTGTTCGAGAAGCAGTATCCGGACGACGCGCCGCGCTTTCGCGCGCAGCTCGACACGATGAAGCAACTGCTGGCGTTTCGCGAAAGCCGCTACAAGCAGGTGCAGGCCGAACTGAAGAATTTCGCGTTGGCGATCGACCGCGCGAAGGCGATGTGGGACATGTCGCAGGCGGCGCAGCACATGAACAAGCTCGCGGGCCGGCAGACCGCCGATACGTTCGAGCAGATCAAGACCGACGTGGCCGTCGATTCGGTGATGCGCTCGGTGAACAAGGCGTTCTCCGAAATGGAGACGTCGCTGCTGGACAACCCCGAGGTCAAGCAGGCGCAACAGCAGGCGGTGATGAACGCTCCCCACGCGCCCGGGCCCGATGCGGCGAACCCCGCGCAGCTGCCGTCGAAACAACAATAACTTCCCGCAGGCACGCAACCATGAAAAAACTTCTTGGCGCCATCGCGTTTCTGATAGTGCTCGTCGGCGTATGGATCGTTCACCAGGGCGGCCTGTCGACACTGATCCCCGCGCACGATGCGGCTCCGGGCGCGACGTCCGCGCAGTCAGGCGACGCGGGCCAGCCCGCGCAGCCGTCGGCGTCGGGCAACGTGCTGCCGGCCGGTTTCACGCCGCAGGCCAGCACGCTGAAATCGATCGCCGAAAACGGCGTCGTGCGGATCTCGGTGCAGAACCCGAGCGAGCCGTTCTTCGGCGAGGACAAGGGCGCGCCGCACGGCTTCAACGTCGAATTCGCGCGGCTGCTGTTCGCGGACCCGTCGTTCTCGCACGGCGGCAAGCCGGTCGTCGTCGATACGCGCCACGAAGTCGATACGTACCCGGGCGTGCCGAAGCAACTGCTCGACACCGATGCGAAGGGCAACCATGTCGTCGACGTCGCGATGGACGGGCTGACGTTCCCGGACAACACGCCGGCAGGCGTCGTCTACTCGGTGCCGTACGTCGACGATTTCGGCTATTCGCTGATCGTGCGGCAAGGCTCCGCGATTCGCTCGGCCGACGATCTGGTCGGCAAGACGGTCGGCATCCTGAAGGGCGATCCGGACGTGCGTGCGTTCGTCACGCGTCAGTATCCGAACGTCCGGTTCGTCGAGGTCGACGATTCCGATCCGGCATTCATCGCGAAGAGCCTCGACGGCCACGCGGTCGACGCGTTCATCTACGACTATCCGTTCGCGGTCAGCTCGATCAAGGGCACCGACCTGAAGTTCGCGGTGACCAAGCTCGACGGCTCGAACATCGCGTACAAGATCGGCGTGCGCGCCGATGACCAGGATCTGCTGATCTACCTGAACGCCGCGATCGCGAAGCTCAAGCAGTCGCCGCAGTACCTGGACCTGCTGCGCAAGTATTTCGTCAGCGACCAGACGATGACGACCGGGGCAGCATCGGGCGAGCACACATACGTGGTGAAGGCGGGCGATACGCTGAACCTGATCGCGGCGAGCAAGCTCGGCAGCGGCCAGCGCTACCGCGAGATCCAGCGCCGCAACAACCTCGCGAACCCGAACCTGATCCTGGCCGGCCAGCATCTGGTGATTCCGGTCCGGTAGGCGCGGCGTGAAGCGAAGAGGGTGAAGCGAAGAGGGTGAAGCGGGGAAGGTGAAGCGACGCGCGGGGCCCGGCGGAGAGGATCCGCCGGGCCCCGCGCCGTTCTGCATCAGTGCGTGATCGACAGGAACAGGTAGGCCGCGAACAGCGACAGGTGCACGACGCCGTGCAGCACCGTCGTGCGTCCCTGGCTGAGCGTCAGCGTGCTGACGAGCAGCGTCAGCGACAGCAGCACGGTTTCCATTGCGCCGATGCCGAGCGTGAGCGGCTGGCCGACCCAGATGAACACGGCCGCGACGGTCGGGATCGTGAGCCCGATGCTCGCGAGCGCCGAACCGAGCGCGAGGTTCATGCTGGTCTGCAGGCGGTTCGCCCGGGCGGCGGTGACGGCCGCGAGCCCTTCGGGCAGCAGCACGAGCGCGGCGATCACGATGCCGACCGCGGCTTCCGGCGCGCCGAGCTTCATCACCGCATGCTCGACGGCCGGCGACAGCAGCTTGGCGAGCAGCACGACCGCGACGAGGCTCGCGAACAGCAGCACGAGGCTGGTCAGCGCGGTGCGGCCGCTCGGCGGCGCCGCGTGCACCGATTCGTTCGCGCTGTCGTGCTCGGTGAGGAAGTAGTCGCGGTGGCGCACGGTCTGCACGAACACGAATGCGCCGTACAGCACGAGCGACGAAACACCGGCGAACGCAAGCTGCGATTTCGAGAAGAACGGGCCCGGCGCGGCGTTCAGGTAGTTCGGCATCACGAGCGACAGCACCGACAGCGACGCGAGCACCGCGAGCGCCTTGCTTGCGCCGCGCCCCTGAAAATCCTGCTCGCCGTGCTTCCACGCACCGACCAGCAGGCAGAGGCCCACGATGCCGTTGCAGATGATCATCACGGCGGCGAACACGGTGTCGCGCGCGAGGCCCGATTTCTCGGGGCCGGCGCCGAGCATCACCGACACGATCAGCGCGACTTCGATGACGGTCACGGCGACCGCGAGCACGAGCGTGCCGAATGGCTCGCCGACGCGGTGCGCGACGACTTCGGCATGATGGACGGCGGCGAACACGGCGCCGGCGAGCGCGGCGGCGAACACGGCGATGACGACGCCTTCGGCCGGTACGACGCGCGACAGCGCGAGTACCAGCCACGCGGCAAGCGGGGCCACAAGGGTCCAGCGCGGGAGCTGGTTGGACGAGCGCGGCATGGAGGGTTTCCTTATGCGTGTGGCGGCGCGCGACGCGCCGTCACGGGTTGACGAAGCCCGGGCGGAAAATCCGCCGAACGAGGACGATGAAACGGATGGGCGGCAGCGCGAAGCTGGGCTGCCCCGGGTTCGCCGCCGTAAGGCGGCGAGGGGCGCGGCCGGGCCGAAGCCCGTCGCTGGATGAAACGGTTCGATGCGACCGGGTGCCGAGGGTGGGGCGCTTGCACGGGACGACAAACGGGCCGACGGTTCTGAACCGACCCCGAAAGGGCGCGGACGATGAACGGCAGCGGCGTGGCACGCGGTTTCCCCCTGAAATCCGACGGTTTGTCGAATTTTATCAGGCGTTCGGGGGTCGCTATCTCATATTCGAACTCTTTCATTGACCTTTCGGTTTGCAAAAAGTGCCCCGATCGTTCGATTTTTGTTTTTACAGTTTTTGTAACGGTCTCTTACATGACAAATTCGGGCTCGCCCTGACATAAATATACCGACCGGTCGGTTTATAATCGCTCGCACTTCCACTTCATGACGGATCGCAAGCGATGGCTGTTTCTTCTGCACATTCGGTGAATTCGGGCGCGCTCGCGCAGTCGGCGGTCGTCGGCGTGATCGGCGCGGGTGCGATGGGCGCGGGCATCGCGCAGGTTGCCGCGGCGGCCGGCCATGCGGTGCTGCTGTACGACCTGAACGAGGCGGCGTGCGACAAGGCGCTCGACGGCATCCGCGCGCAGTTCGCGCGGCTCGCGGAGAAGGGCCGGATGGCGCCGGCGCAGGCCGACGCGGCCGGCAGCCGGATCCGCGCGGTGCGCGCGCTGGCCGATTTCGCCGGCGCCGCGCTGATCGTCGAGGCGGCGGCCGAGCGGCTCGACGTGAAGCGCGAGATCTTCGCGACGCTCGAGCGCCATGTCGACGACAGCTGCGTGCTGGCGACCAACACGTCGTCGATCTCGATCACGTCGATCGCGGCCGGGCTGCGCGCGCCGCAGCGCGTGGCCGGCCTGCATTTCTTCAATCCGGCGCCGCTGATGGCGCTCGTCGAGGTGGTCAGCGGGCTCGCGACCGCGCCGGACGTCGCGCAAGCGCTGTACGACACGGCCGCCGCGTGGGGCAAGCGGCCGGTGCTGGCGAAATCGACGCCGGGCTTCATCGTGAACCGCGTCGCGCGGCCGTATTACGCGGAGGCGCTGCGCGTGCTGAACGAACAGGGCGGCACGCCGGCCTCGATCGATGCGGTGATGCGCGACGCCGGCGGCTTCCGGATGGGGCCGTTCGAGCTGATGGACCTGATCGGCCACGACGTGAACTTCGCGGTGACCGAATCGGTGTTCCGCGCGTACTTCAACGATCCGCGCTACACGCCGTCGCTGATCCAGCAGGAACTCGTGAACGCGGGCTTCCTTGGTCGCAAGTCGGGGCGCGGCTTCTATTCCTATGCGGACGGCGCCACGCCGCCCGCGCCGGAGCTCGAAGCGCCACGCGGCGCGCCGTCCGACGTCGCGCTGTTCGCGCAGGACGGCCCGGCCGCCGCGCTGCATGCACGCTTCGCCGAACGTACTGCGGGCGCACGGCAGAGCGGTGCGCATGCCGACGAACTGCTCGCCGTGGCCGGCCGCGCGTCGATCGCGCTGACCGACGGCCGCACCGCGACGGTGCGCGCCGCGCAAACCGGCGTGGCCGACCTCGTGCTCGTCGATCTCGCGCGCGACTACGCGCAGGCCGGGCTCGTCGCGCTGACGCGCGCGCTCCAGTGCAGCGACGCCGCCTACGCGGATGCGGTCGGCCTGTTCCAGCAAGCGGGTTTCCGCGTCGTCGGCGTCGCGGACGTGCCGGGCATGGTCGCGATGCGCACCGTCGCGATGCTCGCGAACGAGGCGGCCGACACGGTGAACCAGGGCGTGTGCTCGCCCGCCGATCTCGATCTCGCGATGGAGAAAGGCGTGAACTACCCGTGCGGCCCGCTCGCATGGGCCGATGCGATCGGCATCGGCCGCGTGCATCGCGTGCTGTCGAACCTCGCGGCGAGCTACGGCGAGGACCGCTATCGCGTGTCGCCGCGCATCGCCGCGCTGCACGCCGCCGGCCGCACGTTCCGCTAGCCGCCGGCCGCATCACCCCGATCACGATAACGACATCACTCCATTGGAGGAGCACCCCGATGACTCACCTGACGCATCCCGCCGCCGCCCTCGAGCCGATCGAGACCGCCAGCCGCGACGAACTGCAGGCGCTGCAGCTCGAGCGCCTCAAGTGGTCGCTGCGCCACGCGTACGACAACGTCCCGCACTATCGCCGCACGTTCGACGCGGCAGGCGTGCACCCGGACGACTTGAAGACGCTCGCCGACCTCGCGAAATTCCCGTTCTCGACCAAGAACGACCTGCGCGACAACTATCCGTTCGGGCTGTTCGCGGTGCCGCGCGAGCAGGTCGTGCGCGTGCATGCGTCGAGCGGCACGACCGGCAAGCCGACGGTGGTCGGCTACACGGCGCGTGACATCGACACGTGGGCGAACGTGACCGCGCGTTCGATCCGCGCGGCCGGCGGCCGCCCGGGCGACACGCTGCACAACGCATTCGGCTACGGGCTCTTCACGGGCGGCCTCGGGATTCACTACGGTGCGGAGCGGCTCGGCTGCATGGTCGTGCCGATGTCGGGCGGGCAGACCGAGAAGCAGGTGCAGCTGATCCGCGATTTCGAGCCGAAGATCATCCTCGTCACGCCGTCGTACATGCTGAACCTGATCGACGAGATGGTGCGGCAGGGGATGGACCCGGCCGAGTCGTCGCTGAAGATCGGCATCTTCGGCGCGGAGCCGTGGACGCAGGCGCTGCGCGAGGAGGTGGAGACGCGCGTGGGCATCGACGCGCTCGACATCTACGGCCTGTCGGAAGTGATGGGCCCGGGTGTCGCGTGCGAATGCGTCGAGACGAAGGACGGCCCGGTGATCTGGGAAGACCATTTCTATCCGGAGATCATCGACCCCGTAACCGGCGAAGTGCTGCCGGACGGCAGCGAGGGCGAACTCGTGTTCACGTCGCTGACGAAGGAAGCGATGCCGGTGATCCGCTACCGCACGCGCGATCTCACCGCGCTGCTGCCGCCGACCGCGCGCGCGATGCGCCGGCTCGCGAAGATCACGGGCCGCTCCGACGACATGCTGATCGTGCGCGGCGTGAACGTGTTCCCGAGCCAGATCGAGGAAATCGTCGTCGCGCAGACGAAGCTGTCGGGGCAGTTCCAGATCACGCTCTCGCGCGCCGGCCACATGGACCGGCTCGATCTCGCGGTCGAGCTGCGCTCCGAGGCCGCTGCATGCGTGACCGACGGCGAGCGCGCGGCGATCGCGCGCGAGCTGCAGCACCGGATCAAGACGATGATCGGCGTGTCGGCCGGCGTGACGGTGCTCGCCGCGGGTGGCATTCCCGCGAGCGCGACCGGCAAGGCCCGGCGCGTGATCGACCGCCGGCAGGCCGCCTGAGTTTCGCCGGTCCCTGTTCTACCCCGAGGAAACCTGTTCGATGGATGGATTGAAGACCCTGGCCGTCGCCGTCGATGCGCGCGGCATCGCGACCGTCGCGCTGCAGCGCGGCGACGTGCTCAACGCGTTCGACGAGACGATGATCGCCGAGCTGACCGATGCGTTCACGACGCTCGGCGGGCGCGACGACGTACGCGCGATCGTGCTGCGCTCGGACGGCCGCGCGTTCTGCGCGGGCGCCGACCTGCAGTGGATGCAGCGCGCGAGCGCCAACGACGCGGCCGCGAACCTGCGCGACGCCGAGCGGTTCGCCACGATGATGCGCGCGATCCGGCAGTGCCCGAAGCCGACGGTCGCGCGCGTGCAGGGCCACGCGTTCGGCGTCGGCGTCGGCCTCTGCGCGGCCTGCGATATCGTGATCGCGAGCGATCACGCGCGTTTTTCGGTCAGCGAGGCCCGCTTCGGGATCCTGCCGTCGGTGATCGGCCCGTATCTGGTCGAGGCGGTCGGCCAGCGCCAGGCGCGCCGGCTCGCGCTGACCGCGACGCAGCTCGCGGCCGGCGAAGCGGTCGCGATCGGGCTGATCCACCAGGCCGTGCCGCTCGACGCGCTCGACGCCGCACTCGACAAGACGCTCGCCGAGCTGAGCCGCAACGGCCCGAACGCGCTGATGGAGATCAAGCGCTTTTTCGATGCGATCGGCGAGTATCCGCCGTCGGACGAACGCGCGGCGTTCACCGCGCAGACGATCTCCCGCGTACGGGCGACGCCGGAAGCGAAGGAGGGCTTCGCCGCGTTCTTCGCGAAGCGGCCGCCGGCGTGGGGGCCGGGCGCCGAATAAGGCGGTGGCACGGCCGGGCGGGCCCGGGGCGCGATTTGCGTCTCGGGCGCGGGCGCTTGCTCTACAATGCGTGACCCCCGGCGCGCCGCCGGCCCAGCCCCGACCGTTTCTTCGCTCCCGATGATCGTCAACCGCCTTATCTCCGAGATCCTGTTCGGTTTCACCGGCCTGATCGGCATCATCAATCCGATCGGCATCGCGTTCCTGTTTCTCGAACGCACCGAGGCGCTGACCGAGCACGAGCGGAACCTGCTCGCGAAGAAGGTGGCGTTCAACGCGTTCATCGTGTTGCTGGTCGCGTTCTTCGCCGGCACGCCGGTGCTGCATTTCTTCGGGATCTCGATGGAAGCGCTGCGCATCGGCGGCGGCTTCGCGGTCGCCGTCGCGGGCTGGCAGATGCTGAACGAGCCGGACGGGCCGGCGGGCGGTGGCGATACGCCGATCAAGCCGATCGACGCGAACGCGATCATGACCCGCGCGTTCTTCCCGCTGACCATGCCGCTGACGGTCGGCCCGGGCTCGATCGCGACCGCGATCGCGCTGAACGCGAACCGCACGCACAAGCTGTCGGAGTTCATGCTGTCGAGCATCGTGTCGATCACCGTCTCCGTACTGGTTGCGATCGTGATCTGGCAGGTCTACAGCCGCTCCGCGCTGCTGTCGCGCTACCTCGGCAGCGAAGGTACCAAGGTCGCGAAGCGCGTGTCGGCGTTCCTGCTGCTGTGCATCGGTGTGCAGATCATGCTGACCGGATTCTCCGAATTCCTGCAGCCGATCGCCGACCAGATCAAGTAAGCCGCCCATTCCTCGCGCGTGACCCGGCCCGGCGCGACGCGTCCGGGCCGCGGCGCGCGTTCGTCCGTTCATCTTGCCGGGCCGTCGGCGAGCGCACCGATACGCGTTTGCGCACCGCGGGATACCATGCGACGTCCGGCGGATGCATCGCGCGACGTTCGTGCCCGGCGCACCGAACCGTGCCGCGCATCTGGCCGCAACCCCACTTCAAGGACGAGGCGAGCGATGGAATACGTGAAATTCGGGTCGACCGGGATGGACGTGTCGAAGCTGGTGCTGGGCTGCATGACGTTCGGCGAGCCGTCGCGCGGCACGCACCCGTGGACGTTGCCGGAAGCGGAAAGCCGCCCGATCATCCAGCGCGCGATCGAGGCCGGCATCAATTTCTTCGATACCGCGAACATGTATTCGGACGGTACGTCCGAGGAGATCGTCGGCCGCGCGCTGCGCGACTTCGCGAAGCGCGACGACGTCGTGATCGCGACCAAGGTGTTTTACCGGATGCGGCCGGGGCCGAACGGGGCGGGATTGTCGCGCAAGGCGATCATGACCGACATCGACCAGAGCCTGAAGCGGCTCGGCACCGACTACGTCGACCTGTACCAGATCCACCGCTGGGACTACGGCACGCCGATTGAGGAGACGCTCGAGGCGCTGCACGACGTCGTGAAGGCCGGCAAGGCGCGCTACATCGGCGCGTCGTCGATGTTCGCGTGGCAGTTCGCGAAGGCGCTGTATACGTCGAAGCAGAACGGCTGGACCCGTTTCGTCAGCATGCAGAACCACCTGAACCTGCTGTATCGCGAAGAGGAGCGGGAAATGCTGCCGCTGTGCGAGGCCGAAGGCATCGCGGTGATTCCGTGGAGCCCGCTCGCGCGCGGCCGGCTGACGCGCAATTGGGACGAGTCGTCCGGCCGGCAGCAGAGCGACGAAGTCGGTCAGCGGATGTATGACGCGACGGCCGATGCCGATCGCGCGGTCGTCGAGGCCGTCGCGGCGATCGCCGCCGCGCGCAACGTGCCGCGCGCGCAGGTCGCGCTCGCATGGGTTGCGCACAAGCGCGGCATCACCGCGCCGATCGTCGGCATCTCGAAGCCGCATCATCTCGACGATGCGCTCGGCGCGCTGGAACTGAAGCTGACGGACGATGAAATCGCGGCGCTCGAAGGCCCGTACGTGCCGCACGTGGTGGCCGGCTTCAACTGAGTTCAACCGCGCGAATCCGGAGGGATGCCGCCGCCGCGCACGGCATTCAGCGCGCGGCGGCGAGCATCGGGTAGGTGAACAGCCCGAAGTGGATCACGTTCAGCCCCGCATGCGCGAGCGCGGATGCGAGCAGCCCGCCGCGCCGCCATGCGAGGCCATAGCCGACGCCGGCCACCGTGCCGAGCACGATCCAGGGCCAGCCGCCGGCCGCGTGCGCGGCGCCGAACAGCGCCGCGCCGATCGCGAGCGCGGCCCACGGCCCCCAGCCGAACCGGCCGAGCACGCGCGTGAGCCCGCCTTGCACGTAGCCGCGAAACAGCGCTTCCTCGGCGAGCGTGACGAGCAGCACGTTGTTGACGAGCCACATCCAGCCCGACGCCGGCCATTTCGGCGCCCAGCCGACCATGCCGAATGCGAGGGCGCCGGCCAGGCAGGCGGCGGCCGTTGCGACGCCCGCCACGGCGCCGGTGCGCAGCGCGCGCGCCAGCGGAACGTCCGGCGCGACCCACGGCAGCACCCACAGCAGCCACAGGCCGACGAGCGGCTTGTCGAAATTCAGGTACATCGTGAACGGCACGGCGTCCGGCGTGAAGCGCGTCGGCTCGATCACGCGCGGATTGTGGAAACCGGGTATCAGGTGCAGGCTCAGCGCGATTGCGAGGGCGGCAAACACGACGTGCGCGACGATCCGCACCGCGAGCGGGCGGCCCGGCGCGACGCCCCAGGCGGCAGCCACGAGCAGCGCGAGCGGCGCGAGCACGATCGGCTCGAGCTTGCCGAATGCCAGCGCGCCGGCATAGCCGAACGTGGCCAGGGCGATGCTCAGGCCGTGCAGCGGGCGCTGCCATGCGAACGCGGCGGCCGCGAATAGCGCGAGCCAGATCGTGGCACACGGGAGAAGCGAGAGAGACATGGGGCGATGCATGGGGCGAACGAGACGCCGCGCATCATACCCCAGCAACCGTGGCATGCCGGCGGGGCGGCCGCGCGGGGCGACCGGGCCGGCGGTCAGCGGCCGGCGATCTCGGTGACGCCGTCGCGGGTCGGGATGTCGACGCTGTTGCGCTCGCGCATCCGCCGCCGATACCAGAAGGTCCACAGAAGCAGGGTGCCGAACACCGAGTAGCCCATGATCGGCGACACGACGAGCACGCGCTCGACGGGCCAGGTGACGACCATCCACAGGCGCAGCAGCATCTCCAGCGTCATGCATGCACCCCACACGAAGGTCATCAGGCGGAGCATCTGGCGCAGCCCCGGCTGTTCGGCCCAGACCGTCTCGAAACGCGCGGCGCCGCCGGCCATCTCGCGCGCCACCGTCGCGCGTGCGAGATAGAAGATCAGCGGGCGATCGCGGAACAACGACAGCAGGAACACGACGCCGATCGTGCCGGACGCGAGCGATTCGCGCATCAGCAGCGTGCGCGCGCTGCCGCCGAGCGCCATGCCGGCGATCGACAGCGCGATGCCGAGCAGCACGATGGCGGCCACCGCATCGATGCGGCGCGAGCGGATGAATTCGACGATGGACCAGACGATGGGCGGAATCGCCGACGCGTACAGCGCGCCGGTTTCGCCGAAATACGGATGCGCGACCCGGTATGCGACCCAGGGCAGCAGCAGGTTGACGACGAGTTCGAGGATCAGGCCGGCTCGTGGTTTCACGGAAGCGGGCGCGCGGGTGGCGCGCGGAGCGGTGATGTCGCTTCGAGTATATCGAAGTCCGACCCCGCGCGTCGCGCCCGGCGCCGTTGTGCTCGCGCCGAAGACGGGTGCGATCAGGTGCCGGCCGGACGGCGGGGCCGCGCCAGCGCGGCGCCGGGGGCCATTCGGCGCCGCGTCCGGCCGTGACGCAGCCGTCATCGCCCGGTCACCGGGTCATCGGGTGGTCAGCCGGTCAGGCGCTCGCGGGCTGGACGATGATCTTCACGTTCCGGTCCTTGTGGTTGACCAGTTCCTCGAAGCCGTGCGTGACGATGTCGCCGAGCGTGATCCGGCCGGTGATCAGCGGCTGCACGTCGATGCGGCCGTCCGCGATGAAGCGGATCACGTCCGCGAATTCGCCGTTGTACGCAAGCGAGCCGATCACTTCCTTCTCGGTCGACACGATGTCGAAGAAGTTGAACGACGTCGGTTCCTCGAAGATGCCGACCATCACCGACTTGCCGGCCTTGCGGATCACGTCGATCGCGAGCTGCGCGGTGGCCGTGTGCCCGATGCACTCGAACGACACGTCGGCACCGTAGCCGCCCGTCAGCGCCTTGACTTCGGCGATCGCATCGGACGCGTTCGGATCGATCACGACCGTCGCGCCGACTTCCAGCGCCTTCTGCTTGCGCGCCGCCGACATTTCCAGCGCGATCACGCGTCCGGCGCCCGCGGCCTTCGCGCACATGATCGTGCACAGGCCGATCGTGCCGGCGCCGACCACGACGACGGTCTGGCCGACGATGTTGCCGGCCTTCTTCACCGCATGCAGCCCGACCGCGAGCGGCTCGATCAGCGCGCCGGCCTCGGTCGGGAAGTGCTCGGGCAGCTTGTACAGCAGTTCGGCCGGCACGTTCACGAATTCGGCGAACGCGCCGTTGTTCATCAGCCCGGTGAACGCGAGGTTTTCGCAGATGTTGTACAGCCCGTGCCTGCAATACCAGCAGGTGCCGCAATGCTGGCACGCGTCGGCCGTCACGCGGTCGCCGACCGCAAAGCCCGTCACGCCGGCGCCGAGCGCCGCGATCTCGCCGCTGAACTCGTGGCCGAGGATGCACTGGCCCTTCAGGCCCGTCAGCGGATGCGGCGCGTCGACGGGGATGAACACGGGCCCGGCGACGTACTCGTGCAGGTCGGAGCCGCAGATCCCGCACCAGTGCACGCGGATCTGGACCCAGCCGGTGGGCGGGTGCGCCGGAACGGGAACCTCTTCGACGCGGATGTCGTTGCGGCCGTGCCAGACGGCGGCCTTCATGCTGGGTGCGGTGTTCAGTGCCGGTGTGCTCACGTTGCTGTCTCCGTCAGGTTGTCGTCGGACGCGCGGCAAGGGGCCGGTGCGTCCGTCGCGCGATTGCGCGAGCGATCGATATGCAGGAACGGGGCCAGCCTGAAGGGGCGGCGGTGTGGCGCCGGAATCGGGCGGACGGTGTGCGGTGCAGCAGGTCGCCGCGTATTGAAATCGTGCGGTATCGCGTGAATCGCGCGTGGAATTTGCTGCGATTGCGATGGCGTGGCTCGCGTGAGACGCCGGGACAGTCGTCTCAGCCGTTTGAGACGAAACGCGAGACGCGCGGGTCGGTCGGGGACACCGTCGCCGTCGTCATTGCGGTCCATTGTGGCGATCAGCGAAACGCATCGTTGCGCATGTTCCCCCTTTACTTGAAGTTAACTTCAATTTGTATCATCTGCGGCAGTCCGATCGCGTGCGGTGCGCGGCGGCGGCCGTTTTCAATCTTCACGGAATGTCGTCAAGCATGTCGAACTTCATCGAAAGCCTGATCTTCGAATACGTGTCGTACCACATGCTGGTAGTCGACGAGCGGGATGCGACGCCGCCGCCGGCCGAGGGCGGGATGGTTCGGCCGTCGGCGAGCGCGGCGGATCCGGCCGACGTCCTCGGCTGAGCGCGGCCGGTTGCGCCCGCGCGTTACTTGAGATCCTTCCGGTACTGGATGAACCCCGCGTTGTTCGCGAGCTTGTCGTACAGCGCGCGGGCGGTCGTATTGGTCTCGTGCGTGAGCCAGTACACGCGGCTCGCACCGGCTTCGCGGGCCCGCTCGTACACGGCCTCGATCAGCGCGCCGCCCGCGCCTTGTCCGCGGGCGTCGGCCGCCGTGAACAGGTCCTGCAGATAGCAGTACGGCCCTTCGGTCCAGCACGAGCGGTGATAGATCGCGTGCACGATGCCGACCAGCGTACCCGACGCGTCGAATGCGCCGAGCACGAACATCGGTTCGGCCGGATCCATCAGGCGCGCCCACGTCGTCGCGGACACGGCGTCGCTCAGCGCGGTTTCGTAGAACGTCTGGTAACCCCGCCACAGCGGGCGCCATGCGGCTTCGTCGGCGGCCACGAGCGGCCGGACCGTGATGCGCGTCGCGTCGTTCGCGCGGCCGGCCGCGTCGCGCGCACGCGCCTGCGCGTGGCGGATCGCGACGAGCGACTCGCGCTGCGCTCCCTGCGTGTCGAAGTTCTCCGGTGCGAGCCATGCCTCGAACCCGGCGCGCACGTCCGGCCATTCGCCGTCGACGATCGAGAACCACGCCGTATCGCGATTGCGGCCCTTGTAGATGATCGCCTGACGGAACGTGCCTTCGTAACGGAAGCCAAGCCGCGCGGCCGCCTTGCGCGATGGCTCGTTGAGGACGTCGCATTTCCATTCGTAGCGCCGGTAGCCGAGCGTGTCGAACGCGTACTGCATCAGCAGGTATTGCGCTTCCGTCGAAATCGGCGTGCGCTTGAGCAGCGGCGAGAACGTGACGGAGCCGACCTCGATCACGCCATTGGCCGGATCGATGCGCATCAGCGCGAGCGTGCCGACCGCGCGGTTCGTCGCGCGGTCGATCACCGTGTAGTGCAGCGGATCGGCGCTCGCCGCCGCGCCGCGCGCGTAGTCGCGATAGCCCGACTCGTCGGCGTACGGCCCGTGCGCGAGATAGGTCCAGTCACCGCCGTCGGGTGCCTGCGCGTACGCGGCGTACAGGTCGGCGGCATGGCGGTCGGCGTCGAGCGGTTCGAGGCGGCAGTAGCGGCCCTCGAGCACGATGCGCTCCGGGCGCGGGCGCGCGGACCAGTCGGGAACGGGGTAGCCGATGGGCTGCTGGAAGTCGTTGGTGAGCGTGGACAAGGTCGATCTCGCTTCGGTTGGCGGCCGGCGACATGCCGGCATGCAGACGATCGTAGTCCCGGAGAGGTACCATGAGAAGCGCCAGACAGCGGCAAATTTATGGTGCCACGAAGGTGCCGTGCCCGGCGCCACGACCGGCGCGCCACGCACCGAGACTTCCACACCGCGATGCCCCGATGACGAATGCCTTTCCTTCCGGCGCCGCGCCGCTGTTGCCGCTCGACGCGCCGCTCGCGCGCACGGCCGGTGCGCCGTCCTTGCAGCGGCAGTTGCTGCGCCGCGTGCGCGACGCGATTCTTGGCGGCGCGATGCCGGCCGGCACGCGGCTGCCCGGCACGCGCGCGCTGGCCGAGACGCTCGGCGTGTCGCGCAACACGACGGCGGCCGTCTACGAGCAGCTCGTCGCCGAAGGCTTTCTGCAGTCCGACCGTCGCGGCACGCGCGTGGTCGGCCTGTCGCGGCCGGCCGCGCCGCGCCGGCGGATCGCACCGCCGGCCGTCGCGCAGCGGCTCGGCCGGATCCGTCCGAGCCTGATCGGCACCGGCGAGTCGGACGGCTTCCGGCCGGGCGTGCCCGCGCTGTCGCATTTTCCGGTCGATGCGTGGCGGCACGCGATCGACCGCGCGCTGCGCCGCGCCGGCCACGACCTGCTCGCGTACGGCGACCCGCTGGGTGAGCGCACGCTGCGCGAGTCGATCGCGCGCCATCTGGCCGTGACGCGCGGTGTGCGCTGCGATCCCGAGCAGATCGTGATCACCGAAGGCGCGCAGGGCGCGATCGCACTGTGCGCGCAGCTGCTGACCAATCCCGGCGACACCGTCTGGGTCGAGGAGCCCGGCTACCGCGGCGCGCGCACCGCGATGCAGGCGGCCGACCTCGCGGTCCTGCCGATGCCGGTGGACGCGGAGGGGTTGCGCGCGGAAGACGCGGACTGGCGCGAACGGACGCCCAGGCTCGTCTACACCACGCCGTCGAACCAGTTCCCGACCGGCGCGGTGCTGTCGATCTCGCGCCGGCTCGCGCTGATCGATGCCGCACGCCGGCATCGCGCGTGGATCATCGAGGACGATTACGACAGCGAGTTTCGGCATACCGGCGAGCCGATCGGCGCGTTGCACGGGCTGGCGGCCGATTCGCCGGTCGTCTATCTTGGCTCGTTCAGCAAGACGATGTTTCCGGCCTTGCGGATCGGTTTTCTCGTGCTGCCCGACGCGCTGCTGGCCGCGGTGCGGCCGGCGCTGCCGGAGATGCTGCGCGGCGGGACGCGCCACGTGCAGCTCGCGCTCGCCGATTTCATCGAGACGGGGGAGTACGGACGGCACCTCGGGCGGATGCGCCGGTTGTATCGCGACCGGCGGCGCCTGCTGCTCGCCGCGCTGGACGACGCGCTCACCGTGCCGCATCAGGTCGAGGGCGGGCCGTGCGGGCTGCATCTGGCGTTGCGATTGCCGGCCCGTTATCGCGACCGCGCGATCGTCGAGGCGGCGCGCGTACACGGGATCGGGCCGTTTCCGCTGTCGGGGTTTTCGATCCATGCGACGTCGGCGGCCAACGGGCTCGTGCTGGGGTTCGGCAATACGTCGGCCGACGCGTTCGCGCCGATGTTGCGGACGTTGTCGACGATCGCGCATCGGGTCGCGGGCGATTGAATCGCGTGGAGCGGGTGCGGGTGGCCGGGAAGCCGGTCGCGGAGCCGAGCCGCGGCGGCGTGCAGGCGATGTGCAGGCCGGTATTGCCGTGACGGCGCTTACCCCACGCGTTCCGCGCGCATGATCCGGCGGGCGGCCGCCAGGCTGAGCACGAGCAGCATCGCGACATACGCGACGACGGCGCCCCACGCACCGTGTTGCCAGAAGGTGCCGCCGACCGAGCCCAGCACGCTCGACCCGAGGTAATAGGCCAGCAGGTAGAGCGACGCGGCATGTCCCTTCGCGGAGCCGGCGAGATGCCCGACCCAGCCGCTCGCCACGGCATGAGCGACGAAGAAGCCGATCGTGATCAGCACGATCCCGGCGATGATCGCGACGAGCGAATGCGACAGCGTCAGCGCGAGGCCGGCCGCGAACACGAGAATGCCGGTGACGAGGACGGGCGCGCGCCCGAGGCGATCGGCGAGCGCGCCCGCGCTCGACGAGGACACCATCCCGAACAGGTAGGCGCCGAAGATCAACCCGCATGCGGTCGCGCTCAGGTTGAACGGCGCGGCCGTCAGCCGGAACCCGGCGTAGTTGTAGACCGTCACGAACGCGCCCATCACGAGGAAGCCGATCGCGAACACGAACGGCAGCCGCGCGTGATGCAGTTGTGCGCTCCACAGCCGCAGGTGGTGACGCAGCGTCAGGTCGGTTCGTTTCACGAAGCGTCGCGACTGCGGCAGCAGCATCACGAACGCGACTGCCGCGACGAGGTCGACGACGCCGATCGTCAGCATCGCGGTGCGCCACGAGAAATACTCTTCGAGCGCGCTCATCCCGATCCGCCCGATCATGCCGCCGAACGCGGTGCCGCCGACATAGAGCCCCATCGACAAGCCCAGCCCGTCGGCAGCGATTTCCTCGGCGAGATAGGCCATCGCCACCGCCGGGACGCCGCCGAGCGCGAAACCTTCGAGCGCGCGCCAGATCAGCAGCAGGTTCCAGTTCGGCGCAATCGCGGAGAGCACGTTGAACAGCGCGGCCAGCGTCATCGACGCGAACATCAGCCCGCGTCGTCCGACGCGTTCGGACAGCGCGCCGGCGCACAGGATGGAGACCGCCAGCATCCCGGTCGACAGCGACAGGGACAGCGAACTCGACGCCGCGCCGATATTGAACTCGCGCGCGAACGCGGGCAGCAGCGGCTGTACGCAGTACAGCAGCGAGAAAGTGGAAAAGCCGGCCAGGAACAGCGCCAGCGCGATGCGCTTGTAGGCTGCCGAGCGCGGTGACACGCCGGCGGGCAGCGCATCCGGCGTGGCGTTCGGGGCGCGCGAAATCGCGGGAGTAGACATGGGAGGGTCCCGATGGGTCAGGGAATACCCAAATTCTTGCGCACGCCCATGTATATGTCCAATATATGAAAGAAACCGTAGCGATACGTTTTGCGACTGGCCTGAAGGCCAGTCCTGTCTTTCCCCGGGATCACACAAGCGCATGGAACTTCGGCATCTCCGATACTTTCTGGCCGTGGCCGCCACATCCAACTTCACGAAGGCCGCGGAAACGCTCGGCATGGGGCAGCCGCCGCTCAGCCAGCAGATCAAGGCGCTCGAGAACGAACTCGGCGTGGAACTGTTCAAGCGGACCGCACGCGGCGCGGAACTGACCGTTGCGGGCGAGGTGTTCGCGGAAGAGGCACGCCGCGTGCTCGACGACGCGGAGCGCGCGGCGCGGGCGGCAAAACGGGCCGCGCGCGGGGAAATCGGCCAGCTTCGCGTCGGCTTTACCGGGACGGCGGCCTTCAATTCGAAGGTGGCGGACCTGCTTCGCCGCTTTCGCGAAGCCTTTCCGGATACGGAGCTGACGTTGCAGGAGGCGACCTCGGGCGTGCTGCTCGAGGCGCTGGAGGCCGGGCGGCTCGACGTCGCGATCGTGCGTCCGGAGCGTCGTATCGCGGATACCTTGCAGGCGGCGGACTGGGACGAGGAGCCGATGTTCGTCGCGATGCCGGTCGCGCATCGGCTCGCGCAGCGGCGCCGGATCGATCTGGCGGAGCTGGCCGACGAGGCGTTCGTGCAGGTGCCGCGCGCAGCGGGCAGCGCGCTGTTCGACGACATCGTCGCCGCGTGCAATGCCGCCGGCTTCCAGCCGCGCATGGCGCAGCCCGCGCCGCAAATCGCGTCGGCGGTGACGCTCGTCGCGGCCGGGCTCGGCGTGTCGATCGTGCCGAAGGCGATCACGCAGGTGCAGGTCGCGGGTGTCGTGTATCGGCCGGTCGCGGGCAATGGGCTGCGCGCGCGGCTCGCGATTGCGTCGCGGCGCGACGATCCGTCGGCGGTGGTGCGCAATTTTCTGCTGCTGGCCTGGTAGCGCGGCACGGAAGGCACGATGCGCGTTGGCCGTGCGCATCGCCGCAGCGTGTGGTGAATATTCTGATTGACGAACGGCGCACTTTGTCCGGGACGAACGCTGTCACGGTTCCGCCGCTGCCCGACCACTTGGCATGCGGGTTTCGATTCGTATGTTCCGGATGCGGCGTGGACTATAAATGGAGGCGTGTACCGGTGCTTGTCGGGCGTCCGCGCGTCTTGCGCGGGGCGGCGCCGCGACTGCCGGGGGAGGTGCACCGTGGTTCGCCAGACGCTTGCTCGCGCCGTGCTTCGCACCGCGTTGATCGGGGGGGTATTTGCCGTTGCTTTGGCGTCGCCACCGGCCGTTGCCGGGACCGTCGCGCCGCCACCCTCCGTGATGAAGAACAGGCCCGCCGCGCGGCCATACTCGATGCCGGTCGACTTCTCGGCGATCGTCGATCGCTACGGCCCGGCGGTCGTGACCATCATGACCGCGGCGACCGACCAGCAGGCAGGCGGTCCGTCGTTCGCGTACCTCGATCCCGACGATCCGCTTTCCGCGTTCTTCCGCCGAGGCGCGCCGCTGCCGTCCACGCAAGGCGCACAGGCGCCTGCGCCCGATACGTCGCCGCGCGCGATCGCGGGCCTCGGCTCGGGCTTCATCGTCAGCGCCGACGGGGTGATCCTGACTTCCGCGCATGTCGTGGCCGATGCGACCGACGTGACGGTGCGACTGGCCGATCATCGCGAGTTGAAGGCGACGGTGGTGACCGTCGATCCGCAGAGCGACGTCGCCGTGCTGCACGTCGACGCGACGAAGCTGCCGGTCGTGCGACTCGGCGATTCGTCGCGGGTGCGTGCCGGCGAACCGGTGATGACGATCGGCGCGCCGGACGGCTCGGGCAACACGGTCACGGCCGGCATCGTCAGCGCGACGTCGCATGCGCTGCCGGACGGCAGCGCGTTTCCGTTCTTCCAGACCGACATCGCGGTGAATCCCGACAACTCGGGCGGCCCCGTGTTCAACCGCACGGGCGACGTGATCGGCATCGCGGTACAGGTCTATACGGATGCCGACCGCTATGCGAGCACGACGTTCGCGATTCCGATCGCGCTCGCCGTCAAGGTGCGGGCGCAGGCGCAGATGCGGGCCAATGCGCAGGCGCAGCGCGCGTCGTCCGGCAACGCGCTCGGCGTCGACGTGCAGGATGTCGGCGTCGGGCTGGCCGCCGCGTTCGGCCTGCCGCGTCCGGCGGGCGCGCTCGTCAACGGCGTCGATCCCGGCTCGCCCGCGGCCGCGGCCGGCGTGAGGCCCGGCGACGTGATCGTGAGGTTCGGCGGCAAGCCGATCGGCCGGTCGGCCGAGCTGAACGACCTGGCCGCCGCGTTGCCGCCCGGCGGAAAGGCGCCGCTGCGGCTGATCCGCAACCGCACGCCGATGATGCTGACGGTCAGGGCGGCGGGGACCGGCGACGCGATCGACAACGCGGCCGCGACGGGCAGCGCGGGCTCGGTCGGCACGGCCGGTGCCGCCGGCGTGGCGATGGCCGCGGCACAGCCGGCCGACACTGGCGATCGGCTCGGGCTGACGATGCATCCGCTGAGCGACGCCGAACGGCGTTCGACCGGGCTCGCGGTCGGGATGATGGTGGATGCGGTGCACGGGCCGGCCGCGAATGCGGGCATCCGGCCGGGCGACGTCGTGCTCGAACTGAACGACACGCTGCTCGAAACACCGGACGACGTTCAGTCGCTCGAAGCGAAAGGCGGCGTGATCGCCGTGCTGATCCAGCGCGACAACGCGCGCAAGTTCGTGTCGGTGCGCGCGCGGTAGGGCGTTGACGGGAGCGGGGGGCGCGGCGTGCGTATGATTCTTCGACGCACCCGAACAGGACGCGTGAGCGACGGGACAGGAACGGCATGCCGATCCGTCACGATGCCATCGCTGTCTGGATCGGCAGGGCGCGACACGACGCGATGGCCGCCGGATGGACGGCGCGGCGCGTGCGCCCAGGCAACCCCTTACGGCTTCGCCCCCATCACGAACTCGAACGTCGCCACGCCATCGACCCCTCCCGTCACGCGATCGCCCGGCTGCAGCGCGCCGACGCCGGCCGGCGTGCCGGTGAAGATCAGATCCCCGGCCTTCAGTTCGACCGAGCGCGACACGTACGCGATCACGTCCGGCACGGCCCAGATCATGTCGGCGAGATCGCCTTGCTGGCGCGTTTCGCCGTTGACCGCGAGCCAGATCCGGCCGCTTGCCGGATGGCCGGTGGCGGCCGCCGCGCGCAGCGCGGTCACGGGGCCCGACGCGTCGAAGCCCTTCGCCCAGTCCCACGGGCGGCTCAGCTTCTTCGCCTCGGCCTGCAGATCGCGGCGCGTGAGGTCGACGCCGACGCCGTAGCCCCACACGTGCGACAGCGCATCGGCCGGGTCGATCGACCGGCCGTCCTTGCCGATCGCGACGACCAGCTCGATTTCGTGATGGAGGTCGCTGGTCAGCGGCGGATACGGGACGGTGCCGCCGGCCGGGACGATCGCGTCGGCCGGCTTCGTGAAGAAAAACGGCGGCTCGCGGTCGGGATCGGCGCCCATTTCGCGCGCGTGGTCGGCGTAGTTGCGGCCGACGCAGAAGACGCGGCGCACCGGAAAGCGCGCGGACGATTGTTCGACTTCGACGGAAGGACGCTCGGAAGCGTCGATGACGTATGCGGACATCGGATGGCCTCGTTCGATGAAAGGACGGATGCCGTTGCCCGCGCAAAGCTCCGCGGGCCGGCATGCATGGAACGATACCCGACGCATGTGCGCCCGGATGCGACGCAACTGCGCTTTAACCGGACAAAACTACGCGTCGCCGGCCGCCGGCGCTTCGTCGGCGGCCGGCAGCGCGGCGTTGGCGTCCCGGTACGCCTTCGGCGACACCCCGACCCGCGCGCGGAAGCGCCGCGCGAAATACCCTTCGTCGCGAAAGCCGACCGAGCGGGCGATGTCGGCGATGCGCCGGCTCGTATGCGCGAGCAGCGATTGCGCGAGCGCGATCCGGCGCTCGGTCACGAGATCGGTGAAGGTGCTGCCGGTTTCCTTGCGCACCAGGTGCGCGAGGTAGTTCGGCGACAGGAACGCGGCCTCGGCGGTGGCCGCGAGCGTCAGGTCCTCGCGGGTCAGGTTCGCGCGCACGTGGCGCAGCACGCGCGCGAGCGCGTCGCGCCGGCCCGTCCGCTGGGCGCCGCGCTGCGCGAGCTTGTCGAGCGCGCCGGCGTACTGCGTGCAGACGAGCCCGATCAGCTGCAGCAGGTAGCCGCGCAGCAACGTGGTCGAGCCGAAGGTGCGCACGCGGTCGGCATCGAGCATGCACAGCGCGAGGCGGCGCGCCTCGTCGAACGCGTCGCCGGTCAGGATGAAGTCGAGATGTTCCTGGAAGCGGAACGGCGTCAGCTCCGGAAAGCGCTGCGCGGGGACATCCTCGAGATCGAGCGGATCGACGTCGAGATCGGCGCGCAGGAACGCCTGGCTGAAGTTGATCACGATGAAGTGCGCGCCTTCCGGATGCGGAATCAGGTGCTCGCGGTGCGGCAGCACGAACGCGAGCGCGCCGCGCGGGAACGGGCGCGTGACGCCGCCGATCCGCTGCTCGGTGTCGCCGCCGAGGTTGAACTGGATCTGGAAGTACGCGTGCCGGTGCGGCTCGGTGATCGCCTGGCGCGACGCCTGGTCGCGGATGTAGAAATCGAGCCGGTCGCTGCGTTCGGGCATCCCGTACAGGCGCGGCGGGGCGGTGGAGGGCATGAAGAATCTTGCTGTTCGTGACGCGGTTGAGCCGCGATGGTACAGCGAACCGGGCGCGGCCGGAATCCGCCGGCTGCGCCGCGCGGGCGGGACGGGCGGGCCGGGTGGCCCGGGCAGGGGCGCGTATCCCATCCGGCGACAGGACAATCAGGCGGCCGGATGAAAGCCCAGGTAGCGGCAGCGCGAGCCGGCCTCGTCGGTGGCGAGCCGGCTGGATGCGCCGACCGAGCGGAGCGTGTCCGCGGTCGCGGTGCGATTCGTGAGCAGCGTCCATGCCGTCGGCGCGGGCTTGGCGGACGCCGTCGCGCGCGCATCGCCGAGCGCGCTCAGCGCGGCCAGCAGCCTGTCGGCTGGCGGCGCATGAATCGCGAAGCCTTCGTTCGCGACGGCTGCCGTATCGATGCCGAGCGCCGTGCACAGTCGCGCGCGCAACGGCGCCTCGGCCTCGCTCGCGGCCCGCGCGCGTGCGATGTTCTCGCGCGTGAGCGCGTCGACGATCGTGCCGCCGCGGGTGAGCGGCGCCTGCTGCCACGCGTCGGGCGGGCACTGCTTGCCGTCCGGCATCAGCGGCACGAACGGATTGACCTCGGCCGGGTAGATCCGGCACACCAGCGGCCGATCGTCGTAGATTCCGCAGCGCAGGTCGTCGAGCAGGTTCGGGCACGGCCCGGCATGCGACGCGGTGAGCAGGGTGGTGACGCGTACCGGCAGCGAGCCGCTGAGCGCGGGCGACGAACGTGCCCGCTTGTACGCGGCGAACGCATCGTCGGGGGCCGGTTCGACGGGCCATGGCATGGCGTCGCACAACAGTTCCACGTGGCCGCCGCGCCGCAGCCATGCAGTGGCTTCGGCGACGGTCAGCGGAATGCGCAGGTCGTGGCAGCAACGGCCGCAGCCGGTGCATGAAAAGTCGATGTCGTTCTGAGTCATTCGGATACGGAGTGGGATGCGACGGGCTTCATCAGCCGGCGATCAGCGGCGCGACGCGGCGGCGCAGTTCCGGCACGACCTCGGCGTCGAACCACGGATGGTGCTTGAACCACGCCTGGTTGCGCGGCGACGGATGCGGCAGCGGCAACACGTCGGGGCCGTAGTCGCGCCATGCCTGCACGGTGTCGGTCAGCGTTGCCTTGCGCGTGTCGCGCAGGAAATGCCGCTGCGCGTACTGGCCGATCAGCAGCATCAGGCGGATCGACGGCAATTCCGCGCGCAGCCGGTCGATCCACAGCGGTGCGCATTCAGGACGCGGCGGGTTGTCGCCGCTCGCGCCGCGGCCCGGGTAGCAGAAGCCCATCGGCACGATCGCGAAGCGCGACGCGTCGTAGAACGTGTCGGCGTCGACACCGAGCCAGTCGCGCAGCCGCTTGCCGCTCGCATCGTCCCACGGAATGCCGCTCGCATGGACGCGGGCGCCGGGCGCCTGCCCGACGATCAGGATGCGGGCGTCGCGATGGGCGCGCACGACCGGGCGCGGGCCGAGCGGCAGGTCGGCTTCGCACGCGCGGCACGCGCGGATTTCGGTGAGCAGCACGTCGAGCGGCGTGCGCATTCGTTTCGGCATCGATTCTGAACGGGGACGGAGTGGCGGCACGGATGCAAACGCGTCCGTGCGGCGCGGTGCGCCGGTGCAAACCGGCGCACCGCGTCAGGCGTTCCGCAGGACACGGCATGGCGCTGCGGCCCGGCACCCCGTGCCGGGATCACCCGCCCGCCGCACCGCCTTCGGCGACCGCAGCATCATACAACGCCGTCTGCGCGATCGCCGCGGCGATCGCCGCGTCGTCGTGCGTTCCGTCGAGCATGCCCCAGCGCCGGTATTGCAACAGGAACCACCGGCCTTCCTGCGGATCCGGCCGGTTCACGGCGCCGCCGTCGTGGAACCGGATCGGCAGCGGCGGCTGCGCGAACGGCCCCGCGCCGTAGTCGCCGAGCAGGCGCGGCGCGATCAGCCGCGCCGGCACGCCGAGCGCATCGGGCGATGCGAGCCAGCCGGCTGCGTCGCGGCGGTGCGCGGCATCGTCGAGCCACGCGCACGCATCGACGAGCGTGCGGATCAGCGCACGCGCGGTGGCGGGATACAGCGCGACGAAATCGCGCCGGGTCGCGAGCACCTTCTCCGGATGATCGGGCCAGACCTCGCTCGTGACGGCGACGGTCCGGCCGGCGCCGCACGCTTCGGCCACCGCGTGCCACGGCTCGCCCGCGCAGAAGCCGTCGAGCTCGCCGCTCGCAAGCGCCGCGACCATCTCGGGCGGCGGAATCACGACGCTGCGCACGTCGCGCAGCGGATCGACGCCGTGCGACGCGAGCCAGTGGTTCAGCCACATCGCATGCGTGCCGGTCGGGAAGGTCTGCGCGAGCAGCGGCTTGCGGCCGAGCGTCGCGAGGGTCGCGCGGACGTTGCCGCTGTCGCGGTACGCGTCGGCGAGGCCGCGCGCGAACGTGATCGCCTGGCCGTTGCGGTTCAGCACCATCAGCGCGGCCATGTCGGCCTGCGGGCCGCCGATGCCGAGCTGCAGCCCGCACACGAGCCCGTACAGCGCGTGCGCGGCGTCGAGTTCGCCGGTCAGCAGCTTGTCGCGCACGGCGGCCCACGACGGCTGTCGGATCAGCTCCAGCGTCAGGCCATGGCGCGCGCCGAGGTTCAGCTGCTGCGCGACGATCAGCGGGGCCGCGTCGCTCAGCGCGACGAACCCGAGACGAAGATGCGCGCGTTCCGGCGCGGCGGGAGACGAAGGTTTCATGGCATTCATGACGGGTGGGTCGCATCGAGCAGTTGCCGCGCGATGTCGACGATGCGCAGGCCCTGATCCATCGCGCGCTTGCGCAGCAGCGCATACGCGTCGTGCTCGGACAGCCTGCGCTGGTCCATCAGCAGGCGCTTCGCGCGGTCGATCAGCTTGCGTTCGGCGAGCTCGCGCTCGACATCGGCGAGCCGGCGGCGCAGCGCATCGTCGTGCGAGAAGCGTGCGAGCGCGACTTCGAGGATCGGTGCGAGGCGCTCGGCCGACAGCCCTTCGACGAGATACGCGCTGACGCCGGCGCCGACCGCCGCGTGAATCAGCGCCTGGTCGGCGTCGTGGCTGAACATCAGCACAGGGCGCGGCGCGGTCGCGTGCATCACGGCCAGTTGCTCGAGCGTGTCGCGCGACGGCGAATCGGTATCGATGATCACGACGTCGGGGCGCTGCTCCTCGACGGCGGCCGGCAGGCGCGCGGGCGTCGCGACGTCGTTGAGCATCTCGTAGCCGAGGCGCGCGAGCGCGTCGCCGAGTTCGCCGATCGGCTTGTCGGTATCGGTGACGAGCAGCACGCGCAGGCGCAAGGGTGGAGCAGGCGTACTCATGAGGCAAACGGCGGCGGAAAAATCGTGGCGCGATACGCGGATCGGGCGCATTGGACCCGTGCGGACATCGTGTCGGCGCCCCGCGCGGCGCGCGGGCGGCCGGTGCGGGCCGCGCCGCTGCTTTCATGAAAGATGGGCGGCCGGTGCCGCGTGGTGTCGCGCATGCTACGCCGCCCGGGACAAGGTCGTTTCGATCGCGGCACCCGCGTTCGGCACGTCGTGCACGGCCGCTTCCCCGATCGCGCCGCCGACGAGGATCACGGCCGGACTGCCGAGCCGCGCTGCCGCGATGCCGCGCGCGAGATTGCCGAGCGTGCCGGTCCAGCGGCGTGCGTCGGGCGTGCCGGCCCATTGCACGGCAGCCGCCGGCGTCGACGCCGGCAATGCGGCGAGCAGGCCCGCCGCGATGCCGTCGACGCGGCTCATGCCCATGTAGATCGCGAGCGTGGTGCCGGTCGCCGCGAGCGCCGCCCAGTCGGGCTCGCCGTGATCCTGGCGATGCGCGGTGACGAACGTGACGCCCTGGCAGTGCTCACGGTGCGTGAGCGAGATGCCGAGGCTCGCGGCGGCCGCGAAGCCCGACGAGATGCCGTTGATGATGTCGACCGGAATCGCGGCGGCGCGCAGCGTCGCGAGTTCCTCGCCGGCGCGGCCGAACAGCAGCGCGTCGCCGCCCTTGACGCGCACGACGTGCGCGCCGCGCAGCGCGTAGCGGCGCATCAGCTTCTCGATGAACGCCTGCGGCGTGGAGCGGCAGCCGCCGCGCTTGCCGACGCGGATCACGCGCGCGTGAGGCGCGAGTTCGACGATGCCGGGCGCGACGAGATCGTCGAGCAGCAGCACGTCGGCGGCCGCCAGCGCCTTCACGGCCTTCAGCGTGAGGAGATCGGGATCGCCGGGGCCGGCGCCCAGCAGCGTGACTTTACCAGTCGTCATGTCGTATTCCAGTGCCGCGTGCGTGCGGCGGTCGATAACGCGTTGTTGCTTGCGGCGGCGGCGGGCGGTCGAAGCGACCACGGCATCCGGCCGTGCCGAACACGGGGGGACGTCGTTGTCCTGGTCTGCTGCGCCCGCCTGCGACGGCGGGCCTGACTTGCGGGGACTGCCCACCGGCGCCGTTGCCGGTGTAGACAGGATTCAGCAATATCCGGGCCAACCTGCCCGAACCTGGCGGCGAGCGGGGCGACATGCGCGGTGATCGGCACGGGAGATATGCGCTGCGTGACGGCCACGACGGATGCCGACCCGCATATGGCCGCAGGACAGCGGCACACGCGATGCCGCGTCGGCGTGCATCGCGCCCCGTCAGCACGCACCGCGATGTCGCACGCAGACAGTGCTGCAGCGCACCACATCTGTGCCTCGCTGCATCCCGACGCATCGTGCAGGGCGGACCGCAGCGATGCGTGCACCGGCCGGCGAGCCTTGTGCGGCGGGGCCGCGCGTGCGATTCGGGCCGACATGGCACGGCGTTTGCGTAAGCTGGTTCGGGCGGATCAACGGCGATTCGTCCGCAGTACCGATTACCGACGCGCCCGGCAACGGGCTTCATGGGCAACGGCGTCCTACACATCGGGTCTCGACGAGACCGGGTGTGCAGGACGCCGTTTTTCGTTTGGCGGATGACATGACCGACAAAGCTACCCGTATCGATCTCTTCAGCTTCCGCACCGCGCCGATGCGCGCGTTCCACATGACGTGGATGGCGTTTTTCGTGTGCTTCTTCGCGTGGTTCGCGTGCGCGCCGCTGATGCCGCTGATCGCGCGCGAATTCCACCTCACCGCGGCACAGGTCGCGAACATCAACATTGCCGCGGTGGCCGCGACGATCGCCGTGCGGCTGCTGGTCGGCCCGATGTGCGACCGCTTCGGCCCGCGCCGCGTGTATGCCGGGCTGCTCGTGCTCGGCGCGATTCCCGTGTTCGCGGTGTCGTTCTCGCACGACTACCTGTCGTTCCTGATCTGCCGGCTCGGCATCGGCGCGATCGGCGCGGGCTTCGTGATCACGCAGTACCACACGTCGGTGATGTTCGCGCCGAACGTGGTCGGCACCGCGAACGCGACGACGGCCGGCTGGGGCAACGCGGGCGCGGGGGCGACGCAGGCGATGATGCCGCTGCTGGTCGCCGCCGGCCTGATGCTCGGCTTCGGCGACGACGCGTCGTGGCGCATCGCGCTCGTCGTGCCGGGCGTCGCGATGCTCGCGATGGCCTGGGCGTACTGGCGCTTCACGCAGGACTGCCCGCAGGGCGACTTCGTCGCGCTGCGCAAGCAGGGCGTAACGGTCGACAGCGGCAAGAAGGGCGGCTGGGCGAGCTTCTTCGCCGCGTGCGGCAACTATCGCGTGTGGATGCTGTTCGTCACGTACGGCGCGTGCTTCGGCGTCGAGGTGTTCATCCACAACATCGCCGCGCTGTACTACGTCGATCACTTCCAGTTGTCGCTGAAGGACGCCGGCTTCGCGGTGGGCCTGTTCGGGTTGCTCGCGCTGTTCGCCCGCGCACTCGGCGGCTGGCTGTCGGACAAGATCGCCGCACGCCGCAGCCTCGACGTGCGCGCGACGCTGCTGTGCGCGCTGATCATCGGCGAAGGGCTCGGGCTGATCTGGTTCTCGCATGCGCAAGGCATCGGCATGGCGCTCGTCGCGATGCTGACCTTCGGTCTCTTCACGCACATGGCCTGTGGCGCGACCTATGCGCTCGTGCCGTTCATCGACCGCAAGGCGCTGGGTGGCGTCGCGGGGATCGTCGGCGCGGGCGGCAACGTCGGCGCGGTGGCCGCGGCCTTCCTGCTGAAGGGCGTCGGCGACGTGCAGCACACGCTGAGCCTGCTCGGGCTCGCCGTCACCGCGACCGCATTGTGCGCGATGGCCGTGCGCTTCAGCGAAGAACACAAGGCACGCGAGGCCGAGCTGCGCGACCGCGCGCTGGCCGCCGCGAACGCCATGAACTGATCGACCGAAGGAAACGTCATCATGAAACTCATCGTCATCGGCCACGGGATGGTCGGCCACAAGCTCCTCGAATGCGTCGCCGCGCAAGCCGGCGCGGCGGGCGCGCTGCAGGTCGCGGTGCTCGGCGAGGAACCGCGCCCGGCGTACGACCGCGTGCACCTGTCGGAATTCTTCGCGGGCAAGTCGGCGGACGATCTGTCGCTCGTCGAACCCGGCTTCTTCGAGCGTCATCCGCAGTTCGACCTGCGCCTGAACGCCCAGGTCGCGTCGATCGATCGTGCCGCGCACACGGTCACGCTCGCATCCGGCGAAACGCTCGCGTACGACAAGCTGGTGCTCGCGACGGGCTCGCGTCCGTTCGTGCCGCCGGTGCCGGGCCGCGACCGCGCGGGCTGCTTCGTGTACCGGACGATCGAGGATCTCGAGGCGATGCAGGCGTGCGGCACCCACGCGAAGCGCGGCGTGGTGATCGGCGGCGGGCTGCTCGGCCTCGAATGTGCGAAGGCGCTGCGCGACATGGGGCTCGACACGCACGTCGTCGAATTCGCGCCGCGGCTGATGGCGGTGCAGGTCGACGACGGCGGCGGCCGGATGCTGCGCGCGAAGATCGAGGCGCTCGGCGTGACCGTGCATACGGGCAAGAACACGCTCGAGATCGTCGACGGCGAGGAAGGCACGCACCGGATGGCGTTCGCCGACGGCTCGCATCTCGACACCGACATGATCGTGTTCTCGGCCGGCATCCGCGCACGCGATGAGCTGGCGCGTGCGTGCGGCCTCGAGATCGGCCCGCGCGGCGGTGTCGCGATCGACGACGCGTGCCGCACGAGCGACGCCGACATCTACGCGATCGGCGAATGCGCGGCCTGGAACGGGATGGTGTACGGCCTCGTCGCGCCGGGCTACGACATGGCGCGCGTGGTCGCGAAGCAGCTCGGCGGCGATGTCGCCGATGCGGCGGGCGCCGCGTTCGCCGGTGCCGACATGAGCACCAAGCTGAAGCTGATGGGCGTCGACGTCGCGAGCATCGGCGACGCGCACGGCGTGACGGCCGGCAGCCGCACCTACCAGTACGCGGACGAGCGCCGCCAGGTCTACAAGAAGCTGGTGGTGTCCGACTGCGGCAAGTTCCTGCACGGCGCGGTGATGGTCGGCGACGCGGCCGAATACGGCACGCTGCTGCAGATGATGCTGAACCGCATCGAGCTGCCCGAGTCGCCGGAATTCCTGATCCTGCCGTCGTCGGACGGTGCGGCGAAGCCGGCGATCGGTGTCGACGCGCTGCCGGAAGGCGCGCAGATCTGCTCGTGCAACAACGTGTCGAAGTCGCGGATCTGCGCGGCGGTGGCCGACGGCGCGACGAGCCTCGGCGCACTGAAGTCGTGCACGGGCGCGGGCACGTCGTGCGGCGGCTGCGTGCCGCTCGTCACGCAGATCATGAAGGCCGAGATGAAGAAGCAGGGCCTCGCGGTCAACAACCATCTGTGCGAGCATTTCCCGCATTCGCGCCAGGAGCTGTTCCACCTGATCCGCGTCGAGCGCATCACGACCTTCGACGAACTGCTTGCAAAGCACGGCCACGGGCTCGGCTGCGACGTGTGCAAGCCGGCCGTCGCGGGCATCCTCGCGTCGTGCTTCAACGAATTCGTGCTGAAGAAGGAGCATGCGGGGCTGCAGGATTCGAACGACTACTACCTCGCGAACATCCAGCGCGATGGCACGTACTCGGTCGTGCCGCGCATGCCGGGCGGCGAGGTGACGCCGGAAGGGCTGATCGCGGTCGGCCAGGTCGCGCAGAAGTACGGGCTCTATACCAAGATCACGGGCGGCCAGCGCGTCGACCTGTTCGGCGCGCGCGTCGAGCAGCTGCCGTCGATCTGGGAAGAGCTGATCGCGGCCGGCTTCGAATCGGGGCATGCGTACGGCAAGTCGGTGCGCACCGTGAAGTCGTGCGTCGGCTCGACGTGGTGCCGCTACGGCGTCGACGATTCGGTCGGCCTCGCGATCGACATCGAGAACCGCTACAAGGGCTTGCGCGCGCCGCACAAGATCAAGTTCGGCGTGTCGGGCTGCACGCGCGAGTGCGCGGAAGCGCAGGGCAAGGACATCGGGATCATCGCGACCGAGAAGGGCTGGAACCTGTACGTGTGCGGCAACGGCGGGATGAAGCCGCGCCACGCGGAACTGCTCGCGTCCGATCTCGACCGTGCCACGCTGATCCGCTACATCGACCGCTTCCTGATGTTCTACGTGCGCACGGCCGACCGGCTGCAGCGCACCAGCGTGTGGCGCGACAACCTCGAAGGCGGGCTCGACTACCTGACCGACGTCGTCGTGCACGACAAGCTCGGGATCGCGGCCGAACTCGAGGCCGACATGCAGCACGTGGTCGACACCTATGAATGCGAATGGAAGAAGGCCGTCACCGATCCGGAAACGCGCAAGCGCTTCCGTCACTTCGTGAACAGCGACGCGCCCGACGCGACCATCGCATTCGTCGAGACGCGCGGCCAGATCCGTCCCGCGACGCCCGACGAGCGCGTGGGCGGCAGGCCCGTCCGAATTCCGGTCGTCGCCGAATCGGCCACCGAATCCGCAACCGAATCGGCAACCGTTTGATCTTCACCGACACCCGCGTCTTTTCCAAGGAGCCCATCATGAACGATCGTCTTCCCCTGTCCTGGACCCGTGTGTGCCCGCTCGACGACATCGTGCCGAACACAGGCGTGTGCGCGCTCGTCAACGGCGAGCAGGTCGCGGTGTTTCACGTCGCGCACGCTGAAGCGGGCGGCGTGTTCGCGATCGACAACGTCGACCCGGTGTCGCAGGCGGCCGTGATGTCGCGCGGGCTGATCGGCAGCCTCGGCGAGCGCGTCGTCGTCGCGTCGCCGCTGTACAAGCAGCATTTCGACCTGCGCACCGGCGAATGCCTGGAAGCGCCCGAGAAGTCGGTGAGCGCGTATCCGTCACGGGTCGAGGACGGTTTCGTGTGGATCGCCGCCTGAACGCCCCGGAGCACGCATGACCGCCACTCCCGTCAAGAGCGTGTGCCCGTACTGCGGCGTCGGCTGCGGGATGGTGCTGCACGTCGAGGATGACGAAGTCGTCAAGGTATCCGGCGACTCCGACCATCCGACCAACTTCGGGCGGCTGTGCACGAAGGGCTCGTCGGCGCACGTCGCGTTGCGCCGTTCCGGGCGGCTCGACCGCGCGTTCGTGCGGCGCGCGCGCGAGGATGACCTCGTGCCGCTGCCGGCCCGCGACGCGATCGCCGAGACCGCGCGGCGGCTGCGCGCGGTGCTCGACACGCACGGGCCCGATGCGCTGTCGTTCTACGTGTCGGGGCAGATGTCGATCGAGGCGCAATACCTCGTCAACAAGCTCGCGAAGGGCTTCGTCGGCACCAACAACATCGAGTCGAACTCGCGCCTGTGCATGGCGAGCGCGAGCACCGGCTACAAGCAGTCGCTCGGCGCGGACGGCCCGCCCGGGTCGTACGAGGACTTCGATCGCGCGAACCTGTTCTTCGTGATCGGCGCGAACATGGCCGACTGCCACCCGATCCTGTTCCTGCGGATGATGGATCGCGTGAAGGCCGGCGCGAAGCTGATCGTCGTCGATCCGCGCCGCACCGGCACGGCCGACAAGGCCGACCTGTTCCTGCAGATCCGGCCGGGCACCGATCTCGCGCTGACGAACGGGTTGCTGCATCTGCTGCACGCGAACGGCCACACCGACGCCGCGTTCATCGATGCGTACACCGAAGGCTGGGACGCGATGCCCGCGTTCCTCGCCGACTACACGCCCGAACGCGTCGCCGACATCACCGGGCTCGCGGAAGCCGACATCCGCACGGCCGCGCAATGGATCGGCGACGCGCAGGAATGGATGAGCTGCTGGACGATGGGGCTCAACCAGAGCACCCACGGCGTGTGGAACACCAACGCGATCTGCAACCTGCATCTCGCGACGGGCAAGATCTGCCGCACCGGCAGCGGGCCGTTCTCGCTGACCGGCCAGCCGAACGCGATGGGCGGGCGCGAGATGGGCTACATGGGCCCGGGCCTGCCGGGCCAGCGCTCGGTCCTGTCCGACGACGACCGGCGCTTCGTCGAGCACCTGTGGCGTGTGCCGGCCGGCACGCTGCGCAAGGACACCGGCAACGGCACGGTCGACCTGTTCGAACGCATGGCGGCCGGCGACATCAAGGCGTGCTGGATCGTCTGCACGAATCCGGTCGCGACCGTGCCGAACCGGAAGAACGTGATCGCGGGGCTGCAGGCCGCGGAGCTCGTGATCGCGCAGGACGCGTTCCTCGACACCGAGACCAACCGCTACGCGGACATCCTGCTGCCCGGCGCGCTGTGGGCCGAGGGCGATGGCGTGATGATCAACTCCGAGCGCAACATGACGCTGATGCGCGCCGCGGTCGCGCCGCCCGGCGACGCGCTGCCGGACTGGCGCATCGTCGCGGAAGTCGCGCGCGCGATGGGCTTCGGCGATGCGTTCGACTATGCGTCGGCGGCCGACGTGTTCGACGAGATCGTGCGCTTTTCGAATCCCGCGACCGGCTATGACCTGCGCGGCGCGAGCCATGCGGCGCTGCGCGAGGGGCCCGTGCAGTGGCCGGTCGCGCCGGGCACCGCACGCGAGCGGCACCCGATCCGCTACCTGAACGATGGCGTGAGCCAGACGCCGCGCCCGGCGGCCGACGGCCACGACGCGCCGCGCCTCGCGTTCCCGACGCCGTCGGGCAAGGCGCGCTTCTTCGCGCGGCCGCACGTCGCGCCGGCCGAACTGCCGGACGACACGTTCCCGATCGTGCTGAACACCGGGCGGCTGCAGCATCAATGGCACACGATGACGAAGACTGGCAAGGTCGCGATGCTGAACAAGCTGAACCCGCGCCCGTTCGTCGAACTGCATCCGGACGACGCGAACGCGCTCGGCATCGCCACGAAGGACAGCGTCGAGATTCGCTCGGCGCGCGGCCGCGCGGTGCTGCCGGCCGTCGTGACCGAGCGCGTGCGGCGCGGCAACTGCTTCGCGCCGATGCACTGGAACGACGTGTACGGCGACGACCTGTGCATCAACGCGGTGACGAACGACGCGGTCGATCCGGAATCGCAGCAACCCGAACTGAAATATTGCGCGGTCGCGCTGACGCGCGTCGACACGGACGCGTTCGCGTCCGCCGCCGACGACACGGCGCGACCCGATGCAGCCGCTACCGACGCGCGGCCCGCGCCGGCGACGGTGCAGATCGCGGCTTCACAGGAATCCGACATGGCAGACCTCGACACTTTCGCGGCCGCGCTCGGCGTGGCCGATCTCGCGCCGCCGCCGCTCTCCGATGCGGAGCGCCTGTACGTGGCCGGCCTCGTCAGCGGGCTGAAGGCGAGCGCCGGCCGGCGCGAAGGCGGCGTGCCCGTGCTGCCGGCCGGCGCGCCGTTGACGCCGCCCGTGCGATTCTGGCTCGACGGGATGCTCGCGGGGCTGTTCAGCCGCTCGATGCCGGCCCACACGGCGGACGGCGCGGCGCCCGCGCTGCCGGCCGAGGCGGCTGCGCCCGGCGGCGTGCGGATCGTGCGCACGCGGCCGAAGGTCGTGCTGCTGTGGGCGTCGCAGACCGGCAACATCGAATCGCTGACCGAGGATTACGCGACGCAGCTGATGAATGCCGGCTTCGAGATCCGCACCGCGTGCATGTCCGACTATCCGGTCGCGTCGCTGGCCGGCGCGCAATACGTGCTGCTGATGACGAGCACGTTCGGCGACGGCGATGCGCCCGACAACGGCAGCGAGTTCTGGGATGCGCTGCAGGCCGGCAGCGCCGCGCGCCTCGACGGCGTGCATTTCGCGGTGCTCGCGTTCGGCGACCGCAATTACGACCAGTTCTGCGGGCACGGCCGCCGGCTCGACGCCCGGCTCGCGGAACTCGGCGCGGCGCGCCTGTGTGCGCGCGTCGATTGCGACGTCGAATTCCAGCGCGATGCCGACCAGTGGCTCGAACGCGTGGTCGCCCGCATCAAGGAAGCGGATGCCGCGCTGCACGCGGTGCCGACCGCCGGATTGAGCCCGTCGGGGCTGCTGCCGACCAAGGCGCATCCGGCGCCGTCGAAGCTCGTCGCGAACCTGCGGCTCAACCGGCCGGGTGCCGCCAAGGACACGCGCTACGTGTCGCTGTCGACCGAGGGCGCGAACCTCGAATACGAAACCGGCGACGCGCTCGGCGTGTGGCCGACCAATTGCCCGGAGCTGGTCGACGAACTGCTGTCGGTCACCGCGCTGAAGGCCGACGCCCCCGTGTCGGTGCCGGGTGTCGGCGACGTGCGACTCGGCGATGCGCTGGCGCGCCACTTCGACATCACGCGCCCGCACCCCGACTCGCTCGCGTTCATCGCGTCGCGCAGCGCGAACGGTGCGCTGAAGGCGCTGCTCGGCGACGATCGCAAGGCCGACCTGAAGCAATGGTTGTGGGGGCAACAGCTTGCGGACGTGCTGCACGAGTTCCCGGTCGATCTGTCGGGCACGGAGCTGGTCGGGATGCTGAAGCGGCTGCAGCCGCGGCTGTATTCGATCGCGTCGAGCCCGAGCGCGCACCAGGGCGAGATCCACCTGACCGTGTCGGCCGTGCGCTATCACAACGGCCGCCGCGCGCGCAAAGGCGTCGCGTCGACGTTCCTCGCCGATCGCGCGGACGACGGCCGCGTGCCGGTGTTCGTGCAGAAGTCCGCGCATTTCCGGCCGCCGGTGAACGGCGACGTGCCGGTTGTGATGGTGGGGCCCGGCACCGGCGTCGCGCCGTTCCGCGGCTTCCTGCACGAGCGGCAGGCGCGCGGCGCGCGCGGTCGCAACTGGCTGTTCTTCGGCGAGCAGCATGCGCAGACCGACTTCTACTACGGCGACGAACTGAGCGCGATGCGCGACAGCGGCTTCCTGACGCGGCTCGATCTCGCGTTCTCGCGCGACCAGGCCGACAAGATCTACGTGCAGGACCGGATGCGCGAGCAGGGCGCCGAGTTGTACAAGTGGCTGGAGGAGGGCGCGCACTTCTACGTGTGCGGCGACGCCGCGCGGATGGCCAAGGACGTCGATACCGCGCTGAAGGCGGTCGTCGCCGAGCACGGCGGGATGTCGGACGAAGCGGCGAACGACTATGTCGCGAAGCTCTCGAAGGCGCGGCGTTACATGCGGGACGTGTACTGACCGCGCGGGCGGCGGGCGACAATATATGAGCGAGAAATCCAGCTCATGGGAGTATGTTGTCCGCGACGCGTATACACGACACGAGTCGTGTTCCTTGAATTTTCTTGCCGGATTTCGAGTGCGCGCATCAAAAGCCGTGCCGGTGCGGACGCATCTTTGCCTCTTTCAGTATGGGAACTGGCGTTCACGCCGTGCGGGCTTTTGACCGAGGCGCACGCGGGCCACGTAGTGTCCGGATGGATCGAGTGTCCACAGCAAGGCGCGCAGGCGTCGTAGCCAGGACATCACTGTCGCTCGCGTGACGCGCATTTCGGCAGCGACCGAATCGAGTGGATGCTGATGCGCAAGATAGGGTAGGAATTCGAACAACTTCTCCTTGTTTGGGAGATTTTGAATTGACGTGCCGTGAAGACGCGTGAAGGTTCGGTTGCAAGCGTCACAGCAAAATGTTGGGACGGGATGGTACCCGCTGCTGCGGTAAACGAGCCACGTGTTGTCGCTTGCGCACCTCGGACAAGCGGGCGGAGCGGGATCATCGGACAGGATGTGCCGAACGGCGCGCGTGAGAAACGCTGTCAATTCGGGATCGTCCGTGCGGCGAAGCAACGCATCGCTCGCCTCCATTCCGAAGCGGTGCCGAAAATGTCGGCTCACGTCATCCAGGCTGATTGACCACTGACTCATGAGGTCAGTGATCTGATCCAGCGGACCACCCACTTCCCGTTGACGAGCGGTCCGAATTTCCGCGTCGAGGCGATCGAGTTCGCTCCGGAGTTCTGCTACTGTCTTCGTCATCTCATTCGCCCGACTGCACGCCGAACATCGGGTCTTGGCCCCCGCTGCCCAGCAGTCCGTACATCTGTGTTATCCACTCGTGCCATGTAGCGGCGGTCCGTTGCTATCCGCCGCTCTCGGTTTCTTCCCACTGCGCCAGAAGCTCGGCTGGAATCGCCGTGACGATCTCGGCGTAAGGCTTGCCTACGAATCTCTCCGCACGTTTGAGCAACACGGGAATCGGGCTGCTGGGTTCGTGAGTCTCGAACCAGGATCGCGCCGTACGAATCAGAGTGAGCGCGGCCTGGCGGTCCGCCGGTGCGGATCTCGGTTGGGCCGTTATGCGCTCGGTGGCGGCAACCGTTCTGTCATTCACCGGTTCGAGTTGCACTGACGCATCGCTCTCTGACGATTCGTTGTCGGCTAGAGCGGGATCGTGGGCTTCTTCCATCTGTTCGATTGTGTTCGCCGACGCGGGGACACTCAGCTTGCCGAGGAGTCGCGTGAGTGACGACAGGTCCGGCAGGTACCCTTCGAGATGCATGGAGCACCACGCATCGATCACAGCGAGATGCGCAATCGCGTCGTCGAAACCCGCCATCACCTCGGGACGCTGCGCGCGCACATCCAGCAACTGCTGCGCCACGGACTCGGGTGCGAGGGCATCCGTGGAGCGAGGATGCGCAAAGGCACGCTCGACGTCGCGCACCTGCAGTCGTGCAAGTGTCGACTTCGAAAGCACGATCTCGCGCACGTCTGCGAGCAATCCTTCCGGATCGGCGAGCGCCTGTATCGCATTCATCCGCATTTCACGTGCGGCGTCGCGCCCACCGTCGACATCGGGCTGTGGATGCACCTGCTCGGCAAACGCATCGAGCCAGGCGGCCAGCAATCCTGTGCCATCTGCAAGACCGGCGGCGCCAGCGAGCCGCGTGCGGCACCGCGCATACAGGACAGCCGCCCGAATATCCTTCGTCCGCAGCATGAGCCGCCGGCAATCGCGTTCAAGCTCGCTCCAGTTGACGGGATCGGGCGCGCCGACGAACGCGCCGTACTGCACGTCCTGCCTGGGTGCCGCACTCGCGAACAGCACGACGAAGTCGTGGTCATATTCGAGGTCGGGGCCGCAGGGCATGGAATCGCTCACGGGCGCGAGCCAGTCGTGATGCGGCGTATCCTTCGCGGTACCTTTACCGGATACGGACTGTCGGGGTGACTGCTTTTTGCTCATGGTCGGTTGTCGAATTCAGAAGTGTGCTGTTCGAAATGCCTCACATAACGCTCGGGCTCGAACCGCATGCCGGTAATCGGCCGGTCGGGTCTCGGGTGCCCCAGCCATCCGGACCATCCCATGCGTTGCTGGCCGCCCATCACGGCCGGCGGCGCGCTTTCGGGCTTGATGCGCAGTTCGAGTTCCCATTCCAGTTCGTAGCCGACGAACGCACGCACCCATTCGACGAGACGCGGCAGATCCTCGCCCTGCGGCGTGAAGCGCAGATACGCGTCGAGATCGATGGGGCCGATCACGATACGGAACCGGTGCTGACGGTCCGGCGTCACGCGGCCGAGCATCGCGGCTTGTCCCATCGTCGCGGCGGCGCCCGGCCGGCCCATGCGTCCCTGATCGGATGGGTCGATTGCGATCCAGTGGAACACGTTCTCCTCGATTGCGACCGGCACGCCGAAGTAGTGCTCGAGTGTGGCGCGAAGCCCGTCCGCGTTGCGAGACTCGCGGACGAGATGCGCGGACGCCGCCAGTCGCGCGTGCGAGGGCAGGGGGCGCCGCCCGATTTCGGCGGTGTCGTGGCCCGTGAGGCTCGCGATGTAGAACGAAAACCGCTCGTCGTCCTTCCGGTCGAGGCCGGCTGTCGACTGGGCCGATGCCCACGCGCGATAGAACAGCGTCAGGAACCTGTGATGGAAGATGTCGAAGAAGTCGACCGTCGTCGTGTCGCGGCGGCCTTCCTCGCGTTCGCGCGCCCATTCGGTCACATGGATCGGCAGTGGCCCGTTCGGTCCGAGCATGCCGAGACCGAAGAGCCGCACCTTGAGCCGTCCCGCCGCTTCCTGGACGCTGGAGATTTCGCGTGGTGCGAATGCGAGGCTCGGTTGTTGTCCGAGCCGGAATGGCTCCGCTTGCGGTCGGCGGGCGGTGCCGACCGGGTCGACCGCGGGGTTCGCGCCGATACGTCGTAGCAGCGACAGGAACCCGAAGCGCCACGGCTCGGTTTGCAGGCTGTCGAGCAGATCGGGCGACAGCGTGCTGTCGCGCACCAGCGCCGGCAGGGTGGCACGTTTCATCACAGCACTCCGCGTGTCCCGGTGCGCACGGGCCAGCGTGCGATACGGCCGCGCTGCATCGAATGCAATTCAGTCTGCGTGAAGCTGTTGATCGAGACGTGCCGTGCCAGCCAGTGCTCAAGAATCGTACCGAACAGATAGGGGCTCACGCCGGAGAAACCGGTCTCGTCGACTGTTATCGCACACTCGATGCCACGGCCGAACGTCATCGGGCCCGCGCCGGGCAGCTTGCGTGTTACCGGGCGAGTGTTGACGCCGACGAGGCTTTCGACTTGGCGCAGATGTTCATTGTTGTCGCTCGAAAGGTATAGGCGTAGCAGATCACGTAGTCCTTGACCACCGTCACGGTGATCGAGACCTTCGAGCGGCAGGTAGTTGAAGTTGAGCTGGCGGATCAGCCGCCACGCCATCTCTCGCTCCGCATACGGCGCTTTCGGCGGACTCGGCGGGCGAATGAGACCAATACTTTCGACTGGCGCGGACTCCTCGGTTGACAGGTCACGCACGCCGTTGCGCGGCACGAGCGTGGCGAGATCCCGGTTCGTCAGCAGCGCAACGACTGACAGAAAACGGATGTCCTCGCGATAAGGGGCCTCGTTCTGATCAACCAGCGAGAGAAACACTTCGGTGCCGACATACGGGGTACGCGTGCCGTAACGGCGCGCCGAATCTGACACGAGCCGCCGTTCCCGCCGTGTCGAGAAATATCGCCCGTGATTGCCTTCGTCGTTGTTCAGCGTCTGATAAAGCGGACGGAATTCCAGTTCATCCGAGGTTGCCGCGACCTGTCCATGCACGGTCTCAACAGAGAACACTTCGTAGTCGAGCGGTGCGAGCCGGGCGGGCACCAGATGAGACTCGGTCTCGCGGGGGGAAATCTCGATGCGGTCGGTATGCCGTTTGAAGAGGTTGATGACGGGCGTGCAGAACAGTACGAAGCGCGAAGCGTCGACGAGGTTCGCGAGCTGGCCCGGCGCGCGGTCTAGCAGCACGACGATTTCGACCTCGCGGCCGTTCACGCGGGACAATCCTTCCGCAAGACCGTTGAGTGCGAAGAACCAGAACCGTGCCGGGCACGCGAAGTATTCGTGCAACAGGTTGTGCCCGTGAAACTTCGTCCAGGTGAGTGGCAACAAGTTTTGATCGGTGCGCAAGCCTTCGTGTTCGACCGCACCGTGAGTCACGGCGGCGGGAGAGCGGCCCGGTACGCCGAATTCGCCAGGCGCGGCAATTACGGACGCAACGCCGGCAACGTGCAGCAACTCGAACAGGTGCGAGGCGACCTGTTCGTCGCCGGCCAGATACACGGGCAGCCGATCGAGCCCCTTCAGGTCGGCGATGCGCACGTCGCCCGTCGTCGCCAGCCGCAGCCGCAATGCACCGCGCACCTGTCGATCGGGCGGAACATAGCGGTCGAGCGCCGGAATGTCGGGCGGAATGCCCGTCAGGCGCGCATCGGTGATCGTGAGTGGCCAAAGCGTGACGTCCTGTCCGCTCGTAAACTGGCAGGCGGTTTTTTCGCCATCGGGAACCCGCGCCTTGAATGACGTACCGCGCGCGATACGGTAGCCTGCGGCCAGATTGCCTTCGGCCTGACCCGGGTACAGGCGCGCGACCGCAATCGACGGTGTGGGCGCGACGTAATTCGGGTAGATCACTTCCAGCAGCCGCCCCGTGAAGCGCGGAAATTCCGCATCGAGCTTGAGCTGCATGCGCGCGGCCATGAAGCAGAACGACTCGATCAGGCGCTCGACGTAGGGGTCCGCCACTTCGCCGGCCTGCATGCCGAGCCGGCGCGCGATTTTCGGGTGCGCCTGTGCGAACTCGGTGGCGAGTTCGCGCATGTAGATGAGTTCCTGGTTGTAATAGTCGAGTAGTCGCGGGTCCATCGGAAAGGTCTCGTTTTGTCGTTATGCCGTACCTACCCGGAGCGCATGCCGGTGATCCGGATCTCGCTCGTTTCGAGATCTAGCGAGCTCTGCACCATGAATTCGAGCGGATACGGGTCCATGTGAACCAGGCCGCGCACTTCGAACGCGAGCACGTTGTGATGGCCGCTGGCGTCGTCACCCTGACGGGGCGACACCACCATCGAATCGGGAATCAGCCGCGGTTCGAAATCGGTGATGGCCCGCCGGATCATCCGCTCGATGTCGTTCCACTGGCGCGACGCGAGAAAGGTGCCGGCGAGCGGCGGCACGCCGAAATTGACGGTGGACGCGGCCGCCTGCGGGTGGCGTTCGCGCTCGATCCGGTCTTCAATGCTCGTCGTGTTGAGCAGATAGGCGAGATCGCGCTGGACGATGTCGCGCATCTGCTTGCGCGTGACGGCATATTCTTCGGGTGCTTCGACGAGTCGATGCGGCGCGTCGTCCCGCAGCCGGTCGAGCAGGGTCGGCATCAGGTGTGCGTTTGCCCGCCGCGGCGGGCGGGCGACGAGCGAGTCGCCCCGCGAGGGAGGCCGCTTGCGCTCAGTCATCGACTGGCTCTCCGGTGGTGGTGCCGGCCGCTACACGCGAGCCGAACTGCGCGTGGGCCAGTTCGAAGAGACCGAAATCGCCGCGATCCGTTGTCCAGGTTTTTTGTCCGACCGCGATGACGGTGGTGCGTCCAGACTCATGCCAGGCCGTTTCGCGCCCCAGACGCAGTGCATCGGTCGCGGCCTCCGAATCGGGGTAGCGGGCAGGCATGAAGCCACGCACGGCACTGCCGTCGGTCAGTGTCAGCACACACGGCGCCCAGACGAGATCGATGAGGTCCGCAGGTGGCGACACGCGCCACGCGGCAAGATCGGCGAACGGCACCCAGCGATAGTGCCCGGCCGTCATGACTTCGCACACCGGGCCGAAACGCGAATCGCTGTCGGCGATCCAGCTTGCGACGCCACGGGGCGTGTGCGCTGCGGTGAGCGGCGCCGCGTCGAGGGCTTTTTCTCGCGCCTCGTCGGCATGTTCGCGTTGCCCGTTGCCGGCAAGTCGCAGTGCGAATGCCAGTTCCATGACCCACGGAGCCGGTTCGAGGACGAACCCGGGGCGTTCGAATCCCGCGACGACCTTCTGTCGCCAGCGCTCGGCCCGGACCAGATCACGATAGACCTGGGCGGCCTGCGTCTGTTGCGGCTCGAGCTTCGCCCACGTCTGCAGTTGAATCACGGCGCGTGCCCAGTCGCCTGTTACACACAGCCACTGGAACAGCGCCCACCGATGGGCGGCGACGGCTGGCTGAGCGCGAATGCACGATTCGATCCGCTCGATCCGGATGGCGATCGACACGTCGTCCAGGCCGCGGCCAGCCGGTTCGCCTGCACCAAGTGACATGTTCATGCGTCGTCCTTGCTGACAGGCGCGAACAGCGGACTATCGACCGACAGCGCGTGATGCTCGCGCCGGGTGAGCGCGGGCGGTGGGGCCGGTGCACGGCGGGCTTCGGCCGCACGGAATTCGGGCGGCGCAAAGAGGCGCAGGACTTCCGGCACGGGTTCGATCTCAAGCTCGGGAGTGAAACTCCGCTCCAGCCGTCCGAACGCGTCCTCGAGATTGCGCTCGCCTGACAGCAACACTTCAATGGAACCACGACCGGCAGGGCTTGCCTGGGTTGGCCCGACGTCGTGCGAATCGGGCGTGACCGAGGCAAGAGATGTCGCAGGCGGATCCAGCTGTTCGCCCCATGAGCCGGAAAGGGCCGTGTGTGGATCCGTCAGCGCGCGCCAGTATTGCGCGTGAAGCGTTTGGACGAGGTCGTCGGCGCGCTCGGGAAACGGCATCGCTTGCGATCCGGCACCGCGTTTCCCCCGCACGGCATCCGCAGCCACGCCGTGGCTGCCGATCAGATCGAGGATCGACGTATTGCTGCCCGAGCGATCCGATGGGTCGAGCCGGAGAAAGTCCGCGCTGCCCTCCTGCTTCTCGGGACCGCACGGCTCGTTGCGCAGCGCGGGCTCGGTAAGCGAGGTGTCGGGTCGGTGATGCCACGGCAAGCGGAATGAGCGCATGGAAGAGGCGGTTATGACGGAATACACATTTTACCCACTGGAGCGTGTCGTTCGTCCACTTGAAATGACGTGTGGTGATTTGAAAATATTATCGAGATTAAATCTTGAAATAATAGATTGATTGGCTGGGTTGCTCGGCTTGCGGAATATCGGGATAGTGGAGGGTCAATGGTGAATTGTTAAAAACGGCGTTCACATTTTGTTTGAAATTCATCAACTGAAACAATGATTTGCAAATCTTGACGTTCACGGAATTTGTTCGTGCGCAGCGTGGTTGGCAATTCAACCGTCTCTTTTGCTGGCGCGAGGCGACAAGGCGTGATTCGGTGCGGATTTTTGTTCGTTCGTTCGTGAGTTGACGGCGAGGCGAATTAATTGGAATAATGCCCGGCCTGAGAGGATTTCGCATTCTTTCCGTGTGAAACGCGGCAGTAGACCTATGCCGCATGAATAGGATTCCTGATTGCTTCGGCCGGAACCAGGAACGTACCGAATAAACGACAAGAAGGTTCGCATGACGATTTCACGCCAGACTCTGTTCGGCAAGCTCGGGGTTCAGCTCTACCGCGGCATCGAATCGGCGACACAGTTCTGCAAGTTGCGCGGCAATCCGTACGTGGAGCTCATTCACTGGTTGCATCAGCTCCTGCAGCAACCCGATAGCGACCTGCATCGCATCGTGCGGCACGCGGGCATCGAGCGCGACGTGCTCGATCGCGACTTCGCGCGGGCGTTGGCGGTGCTGCCGGCCGGCGCCAGTTCAATCAGCGACTTTTCCTGGCACATTGAGACAGCGATCGAACGCGCGTGGGTGCTCGCGACGCTCAGCCATGGCGATCGCCGTGTGCGCGGCGCGTGGCTCGTTGCCGCGCTTGTGTCGACGCCCGAATTGCGGCGTGTTCTGCTGTCGATCTCCCCCGCGTTCGGCAAGATCCCCGTCGACGGGCTGGACGATGAGCTGCCCGCATGGATCGACGGCTCGCCCGAAGCCGCCGATGCGCCGTACGACCACAGCAACTTTTCGGCGGCAACGCCGGGCGAGGCGTCCGGCGCAATGCCGGTCGCATCGAAGAGTGGTTCGCTCGATCAGTACTGCGCGGACCTGACCGCGCGTGCTCGCGCGGGCGAGATCGATCCGGTCATCGGCCGTGAACTCGAGATCCGTACGATGATCGATGTGCTGCTGCGCCGTCGGCAGAACAACCCGCTGGTGACGGGAGAGGCTGGCGTCGGCAAGACGGCCGTCGTGGAAGGACTGGCGCGCGCGATTGCATCGGGCAATGTGCCGCCGAAGCTTGCCGACGTACGGCTGCTATCGCTCGACGTCGGCGCCTTGCTCGCTGGCGCGAGCATGAAAGGGGAGTTCGAAGCGCGTCTGAAAGGGCTGCTCGAAGCCGCTGCGAAATCCTCGGCACCGGTGATCCTCTTCGTCGACGAAATTCACACGCTGATCGGCGCGGGCGGCCAGGCGGGCACGGGCGATGCCGCCAATTTGCTGAAACCCGCGCTTGCGCGTGGCACGATCCGTACGATCGGCGCGACGACCTGGGCCGAGTACAAGCGCCATATCGAGAAGGACCCGGCCCTGACGCGACGCTTCCAGGTATTGCAGATCGCGGAACCGTCCGAGGCTGCCGCCATCGATATGGTGCGCGGGCTCGTGCAAACGTTTTCCAGACATCACGGCGTCGTGGTGCTTGACGAAGCCATTCGCGCCGCGGTGACGCTCTCGCACCGTTACATCCCGTCGCGTCAGTTGCCGGACAAGGCCATCAGCCTGCTTGACACCGCCTGTGCGCGCGTGGCGCTGTCGCAGCACGCCGCGCCGCGTGAACTGGACGACGTGCGTCGGCGTCTCGCAGCCGCACGTGCCGAGGAAGCGTTGCTCGTGCAGGAAGCCCATATCGGTCTGGATGCCGACAGGGCATTGATGGACGTCAGGACGCGCATCGATATGCTGGCGACCGAAGAGGCTGCGGTCGAGCGTCGCTGGCACGCTCAGGCGGCCGCCGCGCAGGCGTTGCTGGTCGCGCGTGAGGCCATTGGGCCCGATGACGGCGAAACCTCGCGGGACCCGACGGCGGCACTTCCGAAGCTGCGCGAACTCGGACGCGCGCTTGCTGCACTGCAGGGCGATGCGCCGCTCGTCTTCCCCGAGGTCGACGACGCGATCGTCGCGGAAATCGTGTCCGATTGGACTGGCATCCCTGTCGGCCGCATGGTGACCGATGAGGTCGCGGCGGTGCGCACGCTCCCCGACACGCTCGAGGCACGCGTGATTGGCCAGACCGACGCGCTGCGTCAAGTTGGCGAACGCGTTCAAACCGCACGCGCAGGCCTCACGGACCCGAGGAAACCGCTCGGCGTGTTCCTGCTCGCCGGCCCCTCGGGCGTCGGCAAGACGGAGACGGCGCTGGCACTGGCCGACGCGCTGTACGGCGGTGAACAGAACCTGATCACGATCAACATGAGCGAGTATCAGGAGGCGCACACCGTTTCGGGCCTGAAAGGGGCGCCGCCGGGCTATGTCGGCTACGGCGAGGGCGGTGTCCTGACCGAGGCGGTGCGCCGCCGTCCGTATTCGGTTGTACTGCTCGACGAGATCGAGAAGGCCCACCGCGACGTGCACGAGATGTTCTTCCAGGTATTCGACAAGGGCTACATGGAAGACGGCGACGGCCGCTACATCGATTTTCGCAATACGACGATCCTGCTCACGAGCAACGTCGGTTCCGAATTGAGCGCGAGTCTATGCGCGGATTTGACGCTCGCGCCGGATCAGGATGGCCTGAGGGAGGCACTGACGCCCGAACTGCTCAAGGCTTTCCCGGCGGCGTTCCTCGGGCGCGTGACCGTCGTGCCTTACCGGCCGCTCGCCGACAGCGCGCTCGCCAGCATCGTCCGCCTGCATCTGGGGCGGGTCGTGAAGCGTATGTCCGACGAACACGACATCCTCCTTACGTACGACGACGCGGTCGTCGATTACATCGTCGGCCGCTGTCTCGTGCAGGAGACAGGCGCGCGCGTGTTGATCGGATTCATCGAGCAGCACGTGCTGCCTCGACTGTCCGCGCTATGGCTCGATGCATTTACATCGAAGCAGACGCTATCGCGTATCGCGATTGGCGTGGCCGACCCATCCCGCGCACCAGCACAGGCCCTCGCGTTCGAGGCGATCGTCCTCCATTCGGACGAGCTGGTTCTCTGAGCTAGCAACCCAACCACTACCGTTCAGGAGCTTCATTCATGGCCGCTTCCAGCAGTTCGCAGAAATTCATCGCGCGCAACCGTGCGCCGCGGGTGCAGATCGAGTACGACGTCGAGGTCTACGGATCGGAGAAGAAGGTCGAGTTGCCATTCGTGATGGGCGTGCTCGCCGATCTGTCGGGCAAGCATCCGGTCGAGCCGCTGCCGGCCGTGTCGGACCGGCGCTTCCTCGAGATCGACATCGACAATTTCGATGAGCGCATGAAGGCGATCCGGCCGCGCGTCGCGTTCGCCGTGCCGAATACGCTGACGGGCGACGGCCAGATGATGGTCGACATGACCTTCGAGAGCATGGAGGATTTTTCGCCTGCCGCGATCGCGCGCAAGGTCGATCCGCTGCGCCAACTGCTGGAAGCGCGTACGCAACTCGCCAATCTGCAGACCTACATGGATGGCAAGTCGGGCGCCGAGGCGCTCGTTACGCAATTGCTGCAAGACCCGGCGCTGCTCAAATCGCTGGCCGCCGCGCCGAAGCCCGAGCGGCAAGCGGACGAAACCGCCGATCAAGACGGCGCGAACTGACCGACGAACCTATAAAGGATGACCATCATGGCGAAACAGGAAGCACGGGCCGCAGTCGCGCAGACGGATACCCAGTCCGATTTCACTCAGCTGCTGGAGCGCGAGTTCCGCCCCAAGACCGACGACGCGCGCGAAGCCGTCGAACTGGCCGTTCAGACGCTCGCCGAGCAGGCGCTGGCGCAAACGGCGACGATCAGTGACGATGCGTACAAGAGCATCGCGGCGATCATCGCGCAGATCGATCACAAGCTCTCCGAGCAGATCAACCTGATCCTGCATCACGCCGATTACCAGGCGCTCGAATCCGCCTGGCGCGGCCTGAATCACCTCGTGTCGAACACTGAAATAGACGAACACCTGAAGATCCGCTTCATGGACGTCTCGAAGGCGGAACTGCATCGCACGATGCGCCGGTACAAGGGCCTTGCCTGGGATCAGAGCCCGCTCTTCAAGCAGATCTACGAAGAGGAATACGGCCAGCTCGGCGGCGAGCCGTACGGTTGCCTCGTCGCCGACTACTACTTCGACCATACGCCGCCTGATGTCGATCTGCTCGCCTCGATCGCGAAGGTCTCGGCTGCCGCGCACACACCGTTCATCACCGGCGCCGCACCGTCAGTTCTGCAGATGGAGTCGTGGCAGGAGCTCGCGAACCCGCGTGACCTGACGAAGATTTTCACGCAGAACCTCGAATACACCGCGTGGAACTCGATGCGCAATACCGAGGACGCACGCTATGTGGGGCTCGCGATGCCGCGATTCCTCGCGCGCCTGCCGTATGGCGCGAAAACCAACCCGGTCGACGAATTCGATTTCGAGGAAGACACGAACGGTTCGGACCATGGGCGCTATGGCTGGGCGAACGCTGCATACGCGATGGGCGTCAACGTCAACCGCTCGTTCAAGCAGTACGGCTGGTGCTCGCTGATTCGCGGCGTCGAATCGGGCGGCACGGTCGAGAACCTGCCGACCCACACGTTCCCGACCGACGATGGCGGCGTCGACATGAAGTGTCCGACCGAAATCGCGATCTCGGACCGGCGCGAGGCCGAGCTGTCGAAGAACGGCTTCATTCCGCTCGTGCACCGCAAGAACACGGATCACGCGACCTTCATCGGCGCCCAATCGCTGCAGAAGCCTGCCGAGTATCACGATGCGGACGCGACGGCCAACGCGAACCTGTCCGCGCGCCTGCCATATCTGTTCGCGTGCTCGCGCTTCGCGCACTACCTGAAGTGCATCGTGCGCGACAAGATCGGCGCGTTCAAGGAGCGCGAAGACATGCAGCGTTGGTTGAACGAATGGATCATGCATTACGTCGATGCCGATCCGACCAACTCGTCGCAGGAGACGAAAGCGCGCCGCCCGCTCGCGGCAGCTGAAGTGATCGTCGAGGAGGTCGAGGGCAACCCAGGCTACTACAACTCGAAATTCTTCCTGCGCCCGCACTTCCAGCTCGAAGGACTGACCGTCTCGCTGCGGCTCGTGACGAAGCTGCCGTCGATCAAGGAAGCGGCTTAACCATCGGGTAGATCGCGCAGGGCCGGACATCGAATTGCTTCGGTGGACGATGATCTACCAGTTTCAAATCATTTAATAAAAGGAGTACTACGCATGGCACAAGACATTTTCCTGAAGATCGACGGCATCAACGGTGAATCGCTCGACGACAAGCACAAGGACGAAATCGAAGTTCTGAACTGGGAGTGGGATATCCAGCAGGAATCGACGATGCACGCGGGTAGCGGCGGCGGCGCCGGCAAGGCGACCGTCAAGGACCTGACGTTTGAACACAACATCGACCGTGCAAGCCCCAATCTGATGAAGTACGCGCTCACGGGCAAGCACATCGACCAGGCAACGCTGGTGATGCGCAAGGCCGGCGGCAACCCGCTCGAGTACTTGAAGCTCACGATGAGCGACGTGATCGTCACGCGCGTGAAACCGTCGGGCAGCAAGAACGACGCGGAAAAGAGCCGTGAATCGGTGTCGCTGTCGTTCGCGAAGGTCAAGCAAGAGTACGTCGTGCAGAACGCGCAGGGCGGCAGCGGTGGCGCCGTGACCGCGAGCTTCGACATCAAGGGCAACAAGGAAGCGTAATCGCGCGGATGCCTCGCAACCGGTGCAAGCGCGTCGTCTTCGCCGGTTGTGGGGCGTCCCACACAGTGAATGAGGGTTCATAGCCGCATGCGTTCGATACCGACCGTCGCCACGCTGGCCTGTTTGCTGGCGATTTCCGCTTGTGCGAGCAGTGGCGAGCCGAAGCCGAAGGAGCCGATCCGGCTCGACATGCGCGTGAACGCGCTGCCCGATGTCAATCCGGACGACAGGGGAAGGGCCGCGCCGATCGTCGTGCGCATTTACGAGCTGAAGAACGACGGTGCCTTCGATGCAGCCGATTTCTTCACGCTGCAGACCCAGGACAAAACGGTGCTGGCCGACGACGTTGCGAAACGCGACGAGCTGCAGTTGCGCCCTGGCGAGCACCGAACGTTCGTACGCCGGCCCGATCCGGACACGAAAGCCATCGGCGTGATCGCGGCTTATCGTGATTTGCCGAATGCGGTGTGGCGTGCAGTGTATGCGATGCCGGCCGCACCGGACAGGGCGTGGTACCGCCTGTTCACGCCGAAGCTGAAACTGACCATCGACCTCGAGGCCAGGGCCGTCAAGATTACGGAAGTCAAGAAATGAAACATGTCGCGCAACAAAACGGACGGCACGCATGAGCTGGTACGCCAAGGTCGCCTGGCAGGAAGGGCTGTTCTTCCGTCCGCAGCTGTTCCAGCAACAGGACCGCTATTTCGAGAAATACGCGCATCAGCGTGCGGCGCCGCTGTCGCCGTTCTTTTTCGGCTTCACGCACTACGCGCTCGACCACGAAGCGCTGGCGCTCGGCAAGGTGGTCGTCAAGTCGACGGCCGGGGTGTTCGCCGACGGCACGCCGTTCGATGCGCCGGGCAACACGCCTTTGCCGCCGCCGTTGACGATTCGGCAGGAGCATCTCGACCAGGTCATCTATCTGGCAGTGCCCGTCCGGTTGCCGAATTGCGAGGAGACCACCTTCGACAACACACCCGATTCGCTCGCACGCTATCAGGTGTTCGACACCGAGCTGCGCGACACGAACTCGATCGGTCTTGCGCCCGAGTCGGTGCAATTGTCGAACTTGCGCGTACGCCTGTTGCCGGAAAAGGAGCTCGGCGATGCCTGGATCGGTCTCGCGCTCACGTGCGTGAAGACGATCCGTGCGGATGGCAGCATCGCGCTCGACGACACGCTCGTGCCGCCGGTATCCGGTTACGGCGCGAGCGACCTGCTTACAAGTTGGGTCACGAAGATTCACGATCTCGCGCGACTGCGCGCGAATGCGCTTGCGCAGCGGCTTGCCGGCACCGACGAGACGACCGCCAGCGCGGCGACAGTCACCGATTACCTGCTGTTGCAGATTCTGAACCGCTACGAGCCGCTGCTGTACCACTTGCTGCGGGTACCGGCGACATCGCCGGCCGATGTGTATGCATTGCTGATCGGTATGGCGGGCGAATTGTCGACGCATCTGCGCACCGACACGCGCCGGCCGCTCGAGACTCACCCGCCATATCAGCATACGACGCCGCACGTGTGCCTGAAACCGGTCGTCGACGACACGCACCGGTTGCTTAACGCCGTGCTGGTGCGTAGCGCACAGAGCATCGTGCTGGAGGATCGCGGTCACGGCATGCGTAACGCGGTGGTCGACCCGGTCGACATGCAAGGGTTCACTGCACTGGTGCTAGCCGTACATGCGGCGATGCCGCAGGACATGCTGCAGCAGCAGTTTCCGGCGCAGGCGAAGGCGGGACCGTCGGACAAGCTGCCGAGCCTCGTGCGAAGCCACTTGCCGGGCATCGGCCTGCAGGCGATGCCGGTGCCGCCGCGGCAGATTCCATTCAACGCGGGCTACATCTATTACGAGCTGACCCAGGGCGGGCCGCTTTGGGAGGAAGTCGTGCGGCATGGTGGCATCGCATTGCATGTGTCGGGAGAGTTCCCGTCGTTGAGACTTGAGTTGTGGGGCGTGCGCTGAACAATGCGGCAATTATGAAGGCGTTAGATGGCGCAGCACATAAAATAGTGGGTTTTATTGATTATGATTTTGAAAATGAAAAAATCAATTGAAGAACAGCTATCCGAAATATTTCGCGGTCTTGTCGCCATTGTTGGCACATTGATTGTGGCGGCAATTATTTTTATTGTCTTCTTTTTTAGTGAGCCGCATTCATTTGTTAACGGGTGGAAATAAGGAGCATAGGCGTCACAGGCATAACACGAAACAGATGCTCAGTGATTCGAGCGATTCAAGGAGATGTCGGGATGGCTTTGTTTGACGCACCACGGACGCTGTCGGTTTCCGGCGCGGCTCTGCCGATGTACGGTGATCGTCCGATTCTCACGCCGGTCAAGCTTACCGGTGGCGAGACGATCGGCGAGTTGTTCGAGTACAAGCTCGAGTTGAAAACGCCGGATGCGCTGGGGTTTTCGCAGAGCATCGCGGCGAACGTCAAGCTCGACAAACTGATCGGCACGGAAGTCACCGTCACGATTCAGCTCGAGGGCAAGGGCCGTTTCATTCCCGGCTTGGCTGGCAGTGCCGGAATGGCCAATCTTGGTGCGGGCGCACGCGAGATCACCGGTATCGTCAGCCATGCGACGATCGTGCGTGAAGACGGTCGTTCGATCGTCTATGCACTCACGCTGAGGCCGTGGCTCTGGCATGCAACCAAGAATTGCGACTGCCGAATCTTTCAGGATATGTCCGTGGTCGAAATCACGGATGCTGTGCTTTCGTCCTATCCGTTTCCAGTCGAAAAACGTCTCACCACACCGCGACCGAACAAGGCATGGCCCAAGCGGGACATTCAACGCCAGCACCTCGAAAGCGACTGGACGTTCTTGCAGCGTCTGTGGGAAGAGTGGGGCATCTACTACTTCTTCGAGCATAGCGAAGGCAAGCATCGGCTCGTGCTATGCGACTCGATGGGCGCGCTCAAACCGCTTGGTGACGCTTATGCCGCGCTTCGCTACGAGCCGCCGACCGGTCGACGGCTTGACGAGGAACACATTCAGGAATTCTCTGTCTCCCATGCGCTGACCACGGGTGCGGTGACGAGCGTCGACTACGACTATACGTTGCCGCGTGCGGACGTGACGGTGACGCACGAAGATCCTCGCGACACGGGGCTTGCCCACCAGGAGCATTACATATGGGGCGATTACGCGCAGCCGCAAGCGGGTGCGGCGGGCCTATCCGGCGATCACAACGAGCCGCGCACGGAAGCGGAGTACCTGACGCTGGTGCAGATGGAGGCTTGGCGTTGTCAGGGGCTGAGGGCCTACGGCAAAGGCAACCTGCGCGGTGTCGCGACCGGCCAGACGTTCGTGCTGTCGCATTATCCGCAGGATGCGGCGAATCGCGAGTATGCGGTGATCGCATGCAAGCTGACGATCGAGGAGATCGGCGAAGCGTCGGGATCCGGCCAGCGATACCGTTGCGAAGCGGATTTTACGGTGCAGCCGACCAATGAACCATTCCGGCTGCTTCGTACGATTGCGAAGCCGCGCATGGCGGGCGTCGAATATGCCGTCGTGACGTGCCCCGAGAATCAGGAAATCTGGACCGATGCATATGGGCGCGTGAAGCTCCAGTTTCTGTGGGACCGGCTCGGCAATAACGACGAGCGTTCAAGTTGCTGGGTGCGCGTGGCCGGTGCGTGGCATGGCGATCAGTTCGGTGGAATCTTTCTGCCGCGTCGGGGGCATGAGGTCGAAGTCGCTTTCGTCAACGGCGATCCGGACTTGCCGGTCGTCGTGGGTAGTGCGGCCAATGCATTCAACATGCCGCCGTTCGACTTGCCGAAAAACCAGGCACTCGCCGGCTATCGCAGCCGCGAGATCGGCGGTCGTCGTGCGAATACGCTTGCCTTCGACGATACGAACGGCAAAATCCAGGCGCACCTGTCGAGTGACGAAGGCGCCTCGCAGTTGAATCTGGGGTATATCACGCGCATTGCCGGAAATGCTGGACGGCAGGATGAGCGCGGCCGTGGCTTCGAATTAGTAACGAGCCTGTGGGGCGTGGTGCGCTCGGCGATGGGAATGCTGATTACGACCGAGGGACGACCGGATACGCAGGGACGTGCCAAGGATATGGGGGAAACGGTCCAGCGACTCACGGACGCGCGCGACGCCCACGAACGTTTGGTCGAACTGGCTCAGCAAAACTTGGCGCAGGACGCAAACGGCGACCAAAGCGAGGTCGCGGTCGCGTTGAGGGCGCAGAACGATGCGATACGAGGTGGAGCGACGTCAGACAATGCCCCGTTCCCCGAGTTTGTCGAGCCACACCTGACGCTCGCCAGTCCGGTTGGGATCCAGACAACAACGGCGGGTAGCACGCACGTCGCAAGCGGTGAGCACTTGGCGTTGACGACGGGCGAGCATCTAGGCATCGCGACTGGACGATCGCTGTTTGCAACCGTCAAGGAAAAATTGCGGATCTTTGTCTACGAGGCGGGGATCAAGCTTATTGCCGGTGCTGGCTCAATTGACATCGAATCCCTCAAGGACGCCATCAACCTGATGGCGAAAATCAGGATCAGGCAGACTGCGACCCGGATTGAAATCTGGGCCGAAGAGGAACTATCGCTACGTGGCGGGAAGAGCTTCATCACGCTCAATCACTCCGGTATTACCAACGGCACGCCGGGGCAGTGGCAGTCCTATGCCGCAACTCACCAGATGCCGGGGCCGAAAAGTGCGCCGGGCGACGTGCCGGCCGCCGAACTAAAGGTCTGTGAGTTGAGCACGGTCAAAGCGGCGGCTCAGCATGCGGCGATCGTGCCGCTTTCGTGAGGGACGCATGCAAAACTACACACTTTCCGACGCAATGTCGGTCAGTACGCATCTGATCGCTGATCGTCTCCTCATTCAGGATTGGGCGACCGATTTGCCTTGGCATGATGTCGTGCCTGAATGGCTTGCAAATGAACGCCATTTGCTCCCGGTAGTGCTTCGCCTCGATGAGCTTGACGATACCCAGCGTGAGAAGGTCGAGCAGTATCTGACAGGTGACTCTGCAGAGGTCGAGTCGGCGATGTTGATCTGCAGCGAATTGAGTGCCGAGGCCCACGCGCGTCAATTGGCTCGCCACGTCGTCATCACATTGGACGACGACTCGCGTGCGCTGCTGCGCTTTGCAGACCCTGCCGTGTTCGTTCATTTGCTGTGGGTGCTGCCACTTTCACATCTTGCCTCGCTTTGCAACGGTGCGAGTCGCTGGTTGGTGCCCTTCCAGGGCCTCTGGCATGAACTCGAGTTCAGTGGCAGACCGGAAGCCATGTGGAGCAAGCTCGACGAGTTGCAATCGATTGCGTTGACCAACGTGGGACTGGTCAATGATGCGCTCGCGACAATGCCGGAGCCGCACGACATAAAGCAAATGTGGCGCCTCAGTCAGGAGATAAATCAATGGCTGGGCGCAGCTCAGAGCGAGTTCGGTCTGGTGAATGCGCACGACTGCGTGGCTTTTGCGCGGCACGGCTGCCTTCTCGGCGGTGATTTCCGCAACCACCCGAAGCTGGTGCCTCATCTCCGAGATGCGGTCGCAACGCCCGGGCTCTACGCACAAGCCACGGCATTGTTCTCGGAGAAAGAATGGAACAACTTAATCGCAGACATCGAACGGATTAACCAGAAGCAGGAGGCACCGTGACCAACGCAGGTTCTTCATCGACATCATTGGCTAAGGCAAAAGAGACTGCATTGGGCGACTGTGAGTTTTGCCGAAAATCAGGTCTTGCAATTCTCCCGATTCGCGCAGCAGTCATGCATCCAGATTCTGGCGCACCAAAGCTGCCTGACAATCTGCATCCTGTGGATGGTGATGGCGGAAGGAAACTTCCCTTGAAGGGAGAGGCGGCCTATACGGGCCGGACGTTGCGCAGCGGCTTTCTTTACGTGTACGACGAACGCGGGGTGTGGGAGAAGTACTGGATTACTAAGCAGGGCTATCTGATGAAAGCGCCAGTAGGCGTGCCGTTGAACGGTTCTTATACCATGGGCCGTGAACCTTGCGACAAGACAGGGCATCGGGAAATCGCGGCTTGCATTACGGTAAAAAACCCGACAAGCGCGAGGCGAATCTGGGTTGGGTACTCCGAAGCAGAATGGACCCCGCGCGTGCTTCAACTCCATCAGGACGAGGGGTACCGTAGTCGCCACATGCGCGTATTCGATGTGAAAAAGTGGATCGGAAGTCATAAGGCATCTCATGGCAAGACCTTGAACGACGTGGCATCCGTTGTGGCAGAGTATGCGCCGAAAGCGAAGGTCGAAGCCTTTGCTTTTTCACCCTATGGGTTCAATTCCCGGGCGTCGACAACAGACGGTTTGTTGCGCGCCGCCTCGTCACTGGGGCCCCAACCTGCTGCCATGCTGGTCGTCGATGATCCAGCAAGCATGGCTGCAGAAATCGGCGCTCGAACCATCGAGCTTCATAACAGCTTTATGGCCGTCGCCGATCGATCTAGAAAACTGAGCGTCTCTACCGCAATTCTGAGCCTTCAAGGTGCAGTCGCCGATCGGGCGGAGATGAATGAGATTGTGGCGAGCGACGAACTGGAGCAAGACGGACATTACGTTCCGGATGGGCTTGGGCGTATCACTTACGTGGCCAACCCACCGAAACTTCCTGATACCACGGCGGTGGATTTAAGCAAAATTTCATCGAAATCGTGGGCGAAGTATGCGCTCGACTACGACGAGAAGGCGCGTGATAAATGGCAGGGTGAATTCAACGAAGAGTATGGTCGGTTCCGCGACGAGATGCTGCATCCGTTGGCGGTGTCTCACGTCACCTGGATGACTAGCAACCAGATGCGGAACTATCTGGACTGCACGCACGACGACACATCCGCCGAAGTCGGGCTCGTCTATGCTCGTATTCTCACAGCGTGCATCCAGGGCACGGAGCAATTCAAGCCTTGCGCGCAGTTATACGAGCGTTGGCTTAACGGCGTAATTTCCGATGACAAGAATATCGTGTTGCGCGGCATCGTTCTGAATCTTGAAAGCAACAAGAAGAAGTTTGCGGAAAGCCTCAAGTCAGAGGTCACGTGGAAGGCTGTCGGCTGGGACGGCCTGATGCTGGCGTTCAACAATTCCATTGATGGCGTGGCCAAGCAGGCGCCGGAGGTGCTGGGCAAATTGCTGGGATCGCTCGGCGGGTCGATCACCCAGGTGCTGCAAAGTGCGGCGGATGGGCCGGTTCGTCATGCACTGGTTGCATGCGGCGTGGTTAGTGGCAGATCAGTTGTGCCGGTCGAGTTGACCGGTTCGTACAAGGCGTATCGCGCCTCGCTTATCCGCCAACTCTTGAAATCATCGGGCATTAAGAAGATCGGCGAAAACGCAATCCAGCGAGAGGTGTCGCTTGCTTTGCGCCGCCTCCAGATTCGAGGGGAGCCGATGAGTGCGGTTGTCTCGTCGAAGTTCCTCGTGATGATCGACGAGGAGTCGATCAAAGGCATGCCAAAAGGACGGAGCAAGAGCGAACAGGCCAAATGGCTTGCGAACTCGGTTCGTTCGGCCGAGGAGATCGAGAGACTGAATCTGTCGGCGTGGCGGGAGCGGATCAATGTGTCGCAGCGGGTGGCAACCGCGGGTAAAGCGATACCGTTTATCGGCAATATGCTGGCCGGATTGTTCCAGTGGGCTGCCTATCAAAAGGTATCGAAAGATCTGGCGGGTTCGATGAAAGGCGACATGCTGGAGGGTCAGTTCAGGTTGGGTAGTGCAGTGATTGCGTTGGGTTCCACGGTGGCCGACACCATAGCGAGGGCTGCTGGCAGTTTGGCCGAGACGACTTTGCTGAGAGGGCGGGCCGTGCTGTTGGAGGTGGTTGGGAGTCTGTTCGGGATTGCATCGAAGGCACTGGGAATCTTGGCCGCTGGAATTAACGCATTTTGGGACGGGAAAAATGCTGTGGAAGCCATTCAACAACGAAATTATCCGTTGGGCGTAGTACTGAGCGTGTCCGCTGCCTCGGGCCTTATTGCGGCACTTCTACTCGCGGCTGGCTCCGTAGTCGGGGCAATTTTCGCAATTCTGGTTTGCATTGGTGCTGGAGCGATTGCCACATTTCTGCAGGACGACAAGATCGACAAGTGGCTGAAGCGTTGCTACTGGGGCATCTTGGAGGCGCAAGACCGTTATTCAAATGCAGATGCGGAAATGAGCGATCTAGCGGTCGCGACTGGGGGGTGACATGGACTACACGGGGCTCTATGCAAAGAAATACCGCGTCAATCGAAAGCTGACGAGTGAGGAGCGATCTAATCAATTTAATAAAAAGAAGAGGGTCGATATTACTCCGTTTTATAATATTTCTGTCGTCGAGATGAATTCGACGTATTTGGAGTGTGTCGATCGATGGTTTATTTATCGCGGAATGATGGCGGCATTTTGTCTGATTGGTATGGTGATTCCTGTTTTGGCGTTTTTTATACCGCTTTTGAGTAGGGTGGATGTGGGGTTAACTGCGTTATCGATTTTTCTCGGGGTGTGGGTTCCGTATTGGATATTTGTAGCATGGATGCTTTCAAAAGAGGCATTTTCATGGACTCATTTCCCGATCCGATTCAATTGTAAAAATCGGATGGTGTATGTGTTCCGGAGAAATGGGACGGTACTGGAAGCTAAGTGGGGCGATGTGTTTTTCACCCTCGGGCGTTGTGAGCGAATGGTCGGTCGACAGAATTGGGATATTCGCGGCCATATACTCGACAAGGATGGGGAAACGGTACGAGAGACATTCGCTTTGCCCGGCGACACGATGCTAGTGGATCAGTTGAAGCACAGCTGGGAGTTCATTCGTCGATACATGGAGGAAGGTCCAGCCTCGGTCTATCGCGACGTCTACTGGTGCCACGATATTGCGGAGCGACGTGAGAAATACAGGGTTGGTCTCAGGTACATGTTTTTTTCACTAAATGGTCAACCTATCGGCCAGATATTGCTTTCTCCCGTTTTCTTTGTGGCGTCGTTGGGTCGATGGTTCGCGATGCGCACGAGCAAGATTCCGGTATGGCCTGCTGAAATTGAGGCTGCGTGCCAGGTGGATCCTTTTGATCCATATCTTCGCGATGCATCGCGCAATCCCGAGAAAATTCCGATGGAGCCGATGTGAAGTGGCAGCTTGACTTAGAAGGCACTATCTAGATTCGGAACAAAATGCGCAGCCTAGTGACTGCAAGCGAGAACTGACATGGACTACACGGGACTCTATGCAAAAAAATACCGCGTCAATCGAAAGCTGACTGATGAGGAGCGGTCCAATCAATTTCATCAACACATGCGGATCGATATTTCGCCATTTTATAATATTTCAGTTGTCGAAATGAATTCGATGTATCTGGAGTGTGTTGATCGCTGGTTTATTTATAGGGGAGCAATGGCGGCTGTCTGCTTAATTGGTATTGTGGTGCCGATTTATTCATTTTTCATTCCTCTGATTTTGAATGTTGGTGTGGATTTGGTTGCGCTTCTGATATTTTTTGGGCTGTCTGCTCCATACTGGATGCTGATGATATGGTTGCTGTTAAAGGAGGCATTTTTGTGGACGCACTTCCCGATCAGATTTAATTATAAAAATCGGATGGTTTATGTTTTTCGGCGAAATGGGACAGTGTTGAAGGCTAAATGGGACGATATATTTTTCACGCTTGGGCGTTGTGAGCGAATGGCTGGTCGACAAAATTGGGATATACGCGGCCATATCCTCGACAAGGATGGAGAAACGGTGCGAGAGACATTCGCTCTGCC